>SHUY01000026.1 GCA_009694435.1 Acidimicrobiia bacterium
TGGTGCTCGAGTAGTTATTGCCGCCCGGCGCTTTGAGACCGGCGAGCCAGTAGCCCAAGCGATACGAACTCTAGGAGGCGAAGCAGTTTGTATTGTCACCGACGTAACTGATCGTGATTCGATGGAACACTGCGTTGTTCAAACCGTTGACCAATTTGGTGGGCTCGAAATAATGGTGCACAACGCGTTTCGCGGCGGCCGCCCTCATCGATTAGAAGATCTTGACGATGAACTTTGGAATCAAAATTCTCGTACTGCGGTTTGGGGATCTTATTACTCGGCGGTACTAGCGTTTCCGTATTTACGCGCCGCCGGTAATCGGGGTCGGCTAATTTTTATTACCTCCCCTGCGGGAGTAGAAGGCAGTGTGAACTTGCCGGCCTACGGACCAGTTAAGGCTGCGCAGCGAGCAATGGCGAAAAGTTTGGCTCGGGAGTGGGGCCCAACTGGAATTACGGTTAATTGCGTGGCCCCCGTTGCCGAAAGCCCTGCCCTGGTAAGTGCTTTTGACCAAAACCCCACGCTTAAATCTCGCCTAGAAGAACGAACTTCCCTTGGCCGCATTGGCGACCCCGAGCACGACATAGGGGCAGTGGCGAGTTTTTTGGCTAGCGATGAGGCTAGCTATGTCACCGGACAAACCGTGGTGTGCGACGGGGGAAGTTTCTTAGGCCTTTAAGTTTCAGATTGCTGTCCCAATGCTTCTAAGTCGAAGCGCACTTGACGATGCATTACTTTTCCGGTGGGAGTAAGAGGAAGTTCAAAGCGCATCAAAATAACCGAAGGAGTTTTAAATGATCCCACTTTCTCTTTGGTCCAAGTTTGTAATTCGTCGGTTGTTATTTGACTGCCAGTACGGGTAACGACCACCGCGCCAATTTTTTCTCCCCACTCCTCATCGTAGATTCCTACTACGGCCACACTGTCAACTTCAGGATGAGTGAGCAACGCATCTTCGATCTCGGCGGGAGAAATATTTTCTCCTCCTTTAATTATCGTGTCGTCATCACGGCCTTCGACAAAGAGGAATCCTTCATCATCGAGATACCCGCAATCTCCAGTGGCAAGCCAGTCAGATCTATCACGATAAGACCCTAGGTAGTCGCCCGAAACTTGGTCACCGCGTACTTCTATCTTTCCGGTTGTGTGGTTTTCGGCTACTTCCCCCGAAGAAGCAATAACGCGTATCTCGATTCCGGGTACGGGGCGACCGGCTGATCCCAACCGAGTTTTATCCGTAGGGTCGTCGCTGGCGTGTGCGGTTCTATGGTCGTCGGGTCCGAGCAAAGTGACCGTGCTGCTGGTTTCAGTCAGCCCGTAGGCATTGGCGAATCCAGTAGTGGGGAAGTAGTCCAGAGCCCGCTGTAGTACCGAGATAGGCAAACGGGCTCCACCGTAGGTAATGCGTTGCAGGCTCGAAGGCGCAGTCCCGCCCGACTCTTCGAGGGTGCTCACTATGCGAGCCAACATTGTCGGTACTAAAAACGCGTGGGTGATGTTTTCGTTTCGGGCTGTAGCCAGCCACGCCTCAGGATCGAACTGGGGTAAGGCCACCACGCGCCGTCCCGTGTAGGTGCTTGTCAGTAAAGCAGTAACACCGGCAATATGAAACGGAGGCACAGCTAATAAAACTGCTTCGCTTTCTTCGGCGCCACCAAATTCAACCGTGTTGAACTGATAGGCCAATAGTTGGCTGTGGTCTAAAACTGCGGCTTTCGGTTCGGCAGTAGTCCCACTAGTAAACAAAACTACGGCCGGGTTTTCTGGTTCATCAATAAAGTTTTCTAATTCTTTACTTGTCTTTAGCCATTCGCTATCGGCCAAGTCCGCGGGGTCGAGACGACGCAAAAGTTCGGATTGGGTGTTTTGGGGCAGTCGGTAATTGAGGGGGGCATAAGTTTTCCCCGCCCACGCAGCCCCAAATAGTGCACTGGGAATAAGTAACGATGTTTCACAACTCACCGCCAGCGTGCGCGCGGGGCTGGCAACTAGACGACTTGCTATTCTTTGAGCATTAATGCGTAATTGAGAATAGGTAACCCCGTCATCAACCGAGCCAAAAGCAATCCGGTCGCCGAAGCCCTCGGCTGCCATATCGATCAACATGGCAATATTCATTTCTTAGCCTCAGCAATTCTTATTACCCGATTCTCAAGGTCAGACTCCGGTACCACCTCTTCAACTAAGCCCCACGACTGCGCTTTATCGGCGTCGATGGCAGTTCCGTCTAGCAGTAGTTCTAAAACCCGATGGGCGCCAGCACGCTGGGAAATAGAAACCGTTCCCCCTGCCCCCGGTATTAATCCGAACCGCAGTTCAGGTAAACCTATGCGGGTATTATCAGCGGCTATTACCTGATGGGCGAATAAAGGTATTTCGACACCCGCCCCTAAACACGCCCCGTGTAGTGCGACGACAAGACGAGGCGCTAAGAGGTGGGTGATCCAAGCTAACGACCGTGTGGTTCGGATTATGTGCGCCCAAGCGGGGTCAGGGGCGGAGCCAAAAGTGTCGAGATCGCCACCCGAGCAAAACGATGGACCGTGTCCTCGCAGCACAACTGGTTCGGCCTCAAGTAACGCTTGAGCCAGGGCCGCGTATAGAGAATCGCGCAACCCAGGCGTTATGGCGTTATGGCGGAGCGGGCGGTTGAGCGTAATTATTCGGATACCAGCTCGAACTTCAACTTCAACGAGATTTTCAGACTCGATTTCACTAGTGCGCTTCGGGTTATCCGCTCGCCACTTTTTGAAGTATTCACCCGATAAAAGAGTGGAGTAAGCAGTTGATTCGTTAACAATCCCACCCCATACGCTCACGGGTTGATCGCGCAGTAGCATTGCCGCCGTCCACGCCGCTCCGGGGGACTGTTCGAATCCGGCCTGCCACGCTTTTGCCTGAACGTCACTCTCGGTCCATAGATCACAAATTTTAGATAAAACGCTTCCCCGACCAACACCAATAACTATTGCCGGTAATGATTGAGCTCCGGTCGAGGCCGATGGGGCGTCAAGATTTTCCCAGTTTCCTCGGGCCACAACTAGGACCGGCTCACCCGCTACGTTCTCAAGCAAAGCGTTGAGGGACGCCTCGTTGGCTCCTAAAACCTCAGGCTCAACAACTAAGACCGCCACGAGTTTTTAATCGGAAGAAGGCAGTGCTTTAGTGGCTGCCACCTGCATAATTTGGCCGTGGCACATTAAATCGCCGTCACCGGCTTTAGTTATGAGCACCAGCGTTTCGCATTCATCACACTGATAGCGCTTTCCCATGAGATTGGCCATTCAGGTTCGCAGTTTCATTGGCTCGCCGCAACATTCAATCTCGGCTTCGCCTTGTTTCACCACAATTAATTCGGTGGTGCATTTTTGACACCGCAGTCGGCTTCCTATTTTTGCTTCAGTCACGGGCTAAACCTTATCCAATTTTGATGTTGTCAAATCAGGGGAGGGCAAGCCGAGTAAATCTGCCAGAACACGAGTTACTGCGTTATTGGTGGCAAAACTTACGGTCGCGGCGTCGTCAAGAATTCCGAAATCTTCCAGCAAAGCCCCCAAGCGCATCATCACTACCGCGAATCGTAAACCGGCAAAAACTTCGTAGAACAAAATGTCGCGGGCTCCTCGCCCACTGGTTTTTTCGTAGTGAGCCACCATTTCTTCTCGGGTGGGGAACCCTTCCATTCGCGCCGCGTTCATCCCTTCATGGAAGTGGCGATCAAGGAATAGCCACCACCCAAGATCCATCATGGGGTCCGCCAGCGTCACCATTTCCCAGTCAAGAACAGCCCGCACTCGGTAGTCGTCACCAAAAATTTGGTTGTTAATACGCGCATCGCCCCAACACAGGGTTATCTCAGGATCGCGCTCGGGGGCGTGTTCTTGTATCCACTTGAGTGCGCTCCCCGCCACCGGAGGAGCAGGACGTTTGGGGTCGGCCCAAGCGAATGACGCTTCGTAGTAGCGCAGCTGTTGTTCAAAACCGATCCGTCCGTATTGAGGCTTATCGAGAAATCCAAAATTTAAACTTTCCCAATCGACACTATGAACCGCAGCTAAAGCATCTAGGCCACTTTCAACCAAAGTCCGTCGGTCGGTGGGTTTGGCTTCTTCGAGTAGCCAGCCTCCTTGAGTGTACGGAGGGTTGTCTTGAGGTACTTTTCCCTCAATGCGACCCATCACAAAAAACGGTGCGCCAAGAACGCTTGTGTCGTCTTCAAAAAATTTCATTACTGGCACTAAAACATTCGTCTTCTCACCTAAAGCACTGAGTACGGCGTACTGCGCATCAAAGTCAGATTCCAAAAATACGGTGTGCTGCGTGGGTTTGACTCGTAGAACGAACCCTTCACTATACGATTTCTCGTTTTCTTTCCACGAAGCATCAAAGAGGATGGTTTCGTTCGAAAAACCAGTAGCAGTAGGTCCTGATAGGGGGCTGACTTCTATGTCGGTTGCGGTGGTCATTTGCCGGCTAAACCAATCGGCCACAATGTCACGGGCTTTAACCAGATCGCGTTGTTCGGGTATAGGCATTAGATAATGATGCCACGCTCTATGAGCGCCGCAACTTTTTCGCTGGGAATACCCCAATCATTAAGTACGGCTTCAGTATTTTCGCCGGGGTGCATTGGAGGCCGCGGCGACGCGGCGGGGGTTGCCGAGAAGCGGGGGGCGGGTGCCGGTTGAGGAACACCGCCAATGTTAAGAAATGTATTCCGCTCCTTGTTGTGGGGGTAGAGCGGTGCCTCTTCGGGGGTCAAGACGGGAGCCACACACGCATCGACCCCCGAAAAGCGCTCTTCCCACTCCGCCCGGGTACGAAGCTTGATAGCCGAACTGAATCGCTCTCGTAGAATTGGCCAGCCGGACTTGTCGTTTTGATCGGGTAGCGAGGTGGAATCAAGTTCAAGACCGATAAGAAAGGCTGCGTAGAACTGGGGCTCAAGCGCACCTACGGCAATCCATTTTCCGTCTGCAGTTTCATAAGTGTCGTAAAATGGCGCGCCACTATCAAGCAAGTTGGTACCACGCGGCCCCCAAAACCCACTGGCTTGAGCGGCGTAAAACGGGGTGAACATCATTGCGCTTCCATCGACCATGGCGGCGTCTACTACTTGACCCGCGCCGGTACTTTCACGCGCGAACAATGCCGCGAGTATCCCGTAAGCCAGCAACATCCCCCCGCCGGCAAAGTCGGCCAGCATGCTAATTGGTGGTGTTGGGGGTGAGTCCGCTCGGCCTAACTGTTCGAGTGCGCCACTAATCGCAAGATAGTCAATGTCGTGGCCTGCTCGGGGCGCCAAATCTCCCGACTGGCCGAATCCTGTCAGTCGACCGTAGACCAAGCGAGGGTTGCGGGCACAAACAGTTTCTGGTCCTATCCCGAGGCGCTCGGCCACGCCCGGTCGAAATACTTCGAAGGCCACATCGGAGCGATCGCAAAGTTCTAGAAATACTTCAAGCCCTTGTCGATTTTTAAGGTCAAGGCCAATGGATTGTTTTGATCGATGCATCGCGTTAGTCGCGGGCCGAGACCGATCGACCGCTTTTGCTGCCTCAACTCGGTCGATTCTCAGCACTTGAGCACCCAAATCAGCCAGCAGCATCCCACAAAAAGGGCCGGGGCCTAAACCCACCAGCTCAACTACTCGCACGCCGGCGAGTGGCCCGCTACTAGGTTCGAGGGAAGGTTTGGGATTCATAGTCGCTGAGCATCCTAAAGTAGGGGATAGATTTTTTTTACCAACCAGTTTTATCAACCAACGGAGGTTCTAGTGGGTAAGCCCGTCATCGTAGAGGCAGTTCGCACACCGATCGGAAAACGCAACGGGTGGCTTTCCTCCCTAAAGGCGACGGAAACACTGCGTCATGCTCAGCTTCAGGTAGTTGAGCGCTCAGGCGTCGATCCGATGTTGATTGATGAAGTGGTCGGCGGTTGTGTGACTCAAGCGGGAGAACAGGGATCAAACGTAACCCGCAACGCTTGGCTAAGCGCCGGCCAAGATCGACTGCCGTACCAAACCGCGTGCACCACAATCGACGCGCAATGTGGTTCGGCGCAGCAGGCCAATCATTTCGTCGCTGGCCTAATTGCCGCCGGTGGAGCGGACATCGCTATCGCCTGTGGGGTAGAGCAGATGAGTCATGTCCCCCTGGGATCCAACATGATAAATGGTCCGGGTCATTACAAAACTGATCCTTGGCCGTGGGATGATCCACCCAACGGTCAGTTTGGTGCCGCCGAACGCATTGCTGATAATCGAGGCATCACTCGTCAAGACCTCGACGAGTGGGGATTCCATTCGCAACGCAAAGCCAAGCAAGCATGGGCCGAAGGTCGCTACGAGCGAGAAGTTGCTCCAATGGAAGTTCCTGTACTTGATGCCGAAGGAAACCGCACCGGCAAGACTGAGTTGGTTTCTCGCGATCAAGGCTTGCGCGATACGACTATGGAAGGGTTAGCCAAACTCAACCCCGTGGTTGAAGGGTATAAACACACCGCCGGGTCGTCGTCACAACTTTCTGATGGGGCGGCTGCCGTTATGTGGATGAGCGAAGAAAAAGCCGCCGAGCTGGGCTTGCGACCACGAGCCCGTTTGGTTCATCAGCTTGTAACCGGAACCGATCCTTACTATCTCCTTGATGGCCCCGTCGACGCCACTGCGAAAATGCTTAAGCGTTCCGGAATGACAATGAGCGATTTTGATGTCATCGAGATAAATGAAGCATTTGCCGCAGTAGTACTTAGTTGGGCTCAGGTTCATAATCCTGATTTAGATCGAGTGAATGTCAACGGGGGAGCGATTGCACTAGGGCATCCAGTTGGTTCTACTGGATCACGTTTAATAACCACTGCGTTGCACGAACTTGAGCGCACTGACGGTGAATTTGCGTTGGTGACAATGTGCTGTGGAGGTTCACTTGGGACGGCCAGTATTTTGCAGCGAATTTAAGCGCTAATTTCAAATTGAATTTTTAAGAAACGAGCAATCTCTTCTACGGCAGTCTGGGCTTCTTCAACTAGGGCATCCATTCCGATAAAACCGTGGATCATTCCGTCGTACCGGATTGCGGTGGTGGGAACTCCGGCGGCGTTTAATTTAGCCGCGTAGATTTCTCCTTCGTCGCGCAGTGGATCAAACTCGGCCGTGATCACCAGCGTGGGCGGAAGGCTAGAAAAATCGGTCGCGTGAGTCACCGAAGCCCTTTCATCAAACTGGGGCTTAAAGTCAGTTCTGGACGATGGCCCTAGGTATTGTTCCCAAAACCAACGCATAGTTTTGGCGGTCAAAAAATACCCTTCTCCATTTTGGTCAAACGATTCAGTAGCACACTCCCCGTCGCACACCGGATAGACCAACACTTGCGCAGCGAGATGAATACCTTCTTGTCCTAACAATCTTGCTGCCGCAGCGGCCAAGTTGCCTCCCGCGCTATCGCCCGCAAGAGCAATTAGATCAAAGTCGACCTTCCCCCATTTACGGTCTCCTAGGTCGGCTTGGTCGATAAAACGTACAACCGCTAAGCAGTCTTCGAGGCCGGCGGGAAAAACATTTTCTGGGGCTAAACGATATTCCACACTCACGACTATCGCTCGAGTAGCGCGTGCTACTCGACGACAAATTGCGTCATGGGTTTCTATCCCCATAAACACCCATCCGCCTCCGTGGATATAGACAACTATCGGTAGTTCAGTTTCGGGGTCGGGGTTGTAAACCCGAATTGGAATCGCTCCTGCGGGACCGACCAGAGTGTCGTTCATCACTAGAGGCAGTGCCGGCGCGGGCTTTGCCCCAATTTCTTTTAGCAGTAAAGCGCTCGCCCGAACAGTTTCGAGGGGTTGATCTTCTACCGCGGGGACATTAGCCCCAGCACTGGCATCAAGAAGCTCTTGAATTTTCCGGTGGGGCGCCATGCACGCTTATTTAGCGGTAGCCACTTCACTCGCCCAGCGGTAATCAGGCTTACCGCTGGGAGAACGCATTATTTCGTCAACGATATGAATCTCTCGAGGCACTTTGTAACCCGATATCCGCTGCCGACAGTCGTCTTGTATTGATTCCAAAGTAGGTGCTTGAGCGCCTTCATTGGCCTGTATGACTGCGGCTACCCGCTGACCCCATCGTTCGTCGGGAACTCCAACAACAACACAGTCGTAAACATCCGGATGGCTCTTTATCGCACCTTCTACTTCTTCAGGATAAATCTTTTCTCCTCCTGAGTTAATAGAGATAGAGCCTCGCCCAAGCAAAGTAATAGTTCCGTCGGCTTCAAGAGTTGCGTAGTCGCCGGGAACTGAGTAACGGACACCATTTTTATCAGTGATAAAAGTTTCGCTAGTTTTTACTGGGTCTTTGTAGTACTCCAAAGGAATATTGCCGCTCCGAGCAACTTTGCCGGTAACTCCTGACCCGGCCACTACGGGCTCAAGGTTCTCGTCTAAAACTAGAGTGTCACGAACTGGCGTAACTGTAGGTCCGCCCTTCATCGCGGTTTTTCCTTTTTCGATCATGGTGTAGCCGTTTGAACCCCCTTCGGACGAACCAATGGCTTCGGTTATAAAAAGGTTGGGAAATCGCTCAATGAACGCCTCCTTGACCGGAGCGGAGAACAAAGCGGCGGTACTGGCCAGGGCAATCCAAGAAGACAAGTCTAAATCTGAAATATCGGTTTCAGTCGCGATCTCAACGAGGGGTCGGGCCATCGCGTCGCCCGTAATCATGATGGCGTTTACCCTCTCTTGCGCTATCAACTCAAATACGCGCCGAGGATTGAATTGTGGAATCAAGACAATGGTGTTACCAATAAAACTTCCTCCCATTACTCCCCATTGGGTTGCTCCGTGCATAAGTGGAGCGATAGGCAACATGACCATTCCGGTTAGATTGGCTTTCCCTTTTTCGACCATTTCTTCTGGTGTTGTCACTCGGTGGTTATTGGTGGGATCAATTCCCCCCCCAAGAGCAAAGAAGACATCTTCATGGCGCCAAACAACACCTTTTGGCATTCCGGTAGTTCCTCCGGTGTAAAGAATGTAACGATCATCCGGTGATCGAGGGCCAAAGTCACGTTCAAAAGATTGTCCCGCAATAGCGTCTTCATAGGAAACGGCGCTACCCGTGTCAGCATCAGAGCCATCTTCAATCACTAATGAGTGTTTAAGTCGTGGCAAACTTGGTAACACGTTGGCTAAACGAGGGGCGAATGAGCGCTGAAATACGAGTGCGTCTATATCGGCGTTATCAAAAAGATAAGAAAGTTCGTCTTCAACGTAGCGATAGTTGATATTGATCCAAACCGCTCGGATTTTAAATACTGCCCAGAGCGTTTCTATCCACTCCACTGAGTTCAGAGCGTAGATACCGACATGATCACCCGGGCCAATACCTTGGGCCTGAAGGTAGTGGGCTAATTGGTTAGATCGCTTTTCCATCTCAGCGTAAGTACGCCGCTTGCCATCACAGACTAAATAAGTGCGCTCACCGAATGCGTCGACCGCGTTTTCGAAAAGATCAGCAAGATTAAATTCCATGGCGGTCAATTTATACGAGTTCAGTCGGCGGTCAGGAAACCAAGTCGGCTAGTAGGCGCATAGTGGCCGAATCGACACCACCGACAAGCATGGTTGTCACGGGGGTTTTACGCCACGCTTCTATGCGTTCAGCGATTCGAGCCGGTGGTCCAACCAGGCTAATTTCGTCGGCGAAAGCATCGGGTACAGCCAGTATTGCTTCGTCACGTTTTCCTGCGAAAAATAAGTCTTGAATTTTATGCGCCTCTTCTTCGTAGCCCATTCGAGCCATCAGTTCAGTATGAAAGTTTTTTGTTTTGGCTCCCATTCCGCCAATGTAAAACCCTAAGGTGGCTTTAACCGGCCAAAGTGCTTCTTCAATGTTGTCGTTAACACCAACAAAAACATTCACCGCAACTTCAAATCCTGGCTTTGCTTTTGTGAGGTTGGCTTCGTAAACCTCAGGACGATAGGGGGAGTAGTAAAGCGGAAGCCATCCGTCCGCGATCTCGGCCGCAAGGGTAACATTTTTTGGGCCTTCAGCTCCGAGCAGAATCGGAACATCCGAGCGCAGTGGGTGAGTAATTGACCGTAAGGGTTTACCTAAATTGGTCCCACCCTCTCCTCGGTAAGGAAGGGGGTAGTGCGGGCCGTCGTTGCTAACAGGAACTTCCCTCGCTAACACTGATCGCATAATCTCGATGTATTCGCGTGTCCGGGCGAGAGGTTTAGCAAATGGTCGCCCGTACCATCCCTCCACTACTTGCGGTCCACTAACTCCAATACCTACGCACGCGCGTCCGTCCGAAAGTCCGTCAAGAGTAAGAGCGTGCATGGCCATAGAAGTAGGAGTGCGGGCGGCTATTTGCGCAATACCGGTGCAAAGTTTTACTCGATTGGTGGCTGCGGCTACTGCCGCTAGGGGCGAGAAAGCATCTGACGACCAAGATTCTCCCGTCCAAATCGAGTCAAAGCCAATGTCTTCTGCCTCGGTGGCGGCAGCCACTAAATCACGAGCAGATCGAGTAGCGGCAGTCCAATAGCCAAATTGAAGCCCCAGTTTCAAATTGTCAGTCACGGCTAGAACCGTAGTCGGCGTGGGTTTGATGCCACTACTATTTGCCCTGATTGACTGACGCCGTTGTCAGAGTCTTGTCTTGCTGGGGCTAGTGGCCTGAGGACAAAGAATTGGAAGGGAGAATTACAGAGCCATGGACCGCACTCCGGTAATCGTAGGGATTGGTTTATCGGATTACCCTAAGACGCCTCATCTCGACGGCGTTCAGCACCATGCCCTCGCCGCTCAACGAGCCATCGCTGATGCCGGCATCGCTAAATCTGAGATTGACGGCTACGTGAACGCGAGTAGCAACATGATGATTGACGACCCCGTAACCATGGCTGAGTACTTGCGCATCAACCATCGTTACATCGACGGAACGATGACGGGGGGAAGTTCATTTGAATTCCATGTTCAGCATCTTGCCGCCGCTATTAAAGAAGGCCTTTGTGATACCGCTTTAGTCACTTATGGATCAGATTACCTATCCCGTATGGGTCGGTCGCTCGGTACGGGTGGTTTTCAGCGACCAGGCCAACGAGTAGCGGGGCCTATTCAATACGAAGTTCCTTACGGCAATTCTCTTGTGGGCGCCTACGCCATGTACGCCATGCGGCACATGCACGAATACGGAACCACTTCCGAGCAGTTAGCCGAAATAGCAGTTGGAGTTCGAGAGTACGCCACGCTTAATCCCAACGCTATTTACCGCGATCCCATCACGATTGACGATGTAATCAATTCTCGAATGGTGGCCGATCCACTCCACAAACTTGATTGTTGTGCGATTACCGATGGTGGGGGTGCATTCATAATGACTACCGCCGAACGGGCTAAAGACTTACCCAATAAGCCAATTTATGTTTTAGGGGCTGCAGGAGCGCAGACGCACTGGAATATTTCTCAACAGAGCGACTTCACTACTTCAGCTGGTGCTCAGTCCGGTCCCGAGGCATTTGCCCGTGCCGGGCTCACCCCTGCTGATGTCGACATGATCATGTTTTACGACTCGTTCACGATCACTTGCCTCATATTGCTTGAAAGCCTTGGCTTTGTTGGTCGAGGAGAAGGGGGGCCGTTTATCGCCGAAGGTCACTTACGCAAGGGTGGGTCGCTGCCGATGAACACTGATGGGGGCGGTTTGTCGTCTTGTCATCCTGGGATGCGAGGGATGTTTTTAATACTTGAAGCCGTGCGCCAATTGCGCGGCGACGCGGGCGAGGCGCAGGTGCCAAATTGTAAGGTCGCCCTTGCTGGTGGATCGGGAGGTTGGCTTAGTTGCATCGGGGTGGCCATTCTTGGCAATGAGGCACCAGGATGAAAAATAAAGTTCGTAGTGCAACTGAGTTTTTAAAACCTCTTCCCGACCCTGACGCAATCAGCTCCGAGTATTGGCGGGCCGCAACAGAGGGACGCTTACTAATCCAAGAGTGTCCAACCTGTGGGCATCGGCAGTGGTACCCGCGGGCATTGTGCACGGAGTGCTCATCGGACACCCAGTGGCTAGAGTGCTCTGGACTGGGAACAGTAAACACTTTCACGATTATTCGACAGTACGGAATGCAGCCGTTTAAACAGGAGCTCCCGTACATCGTGGCCATGATCGAACTGGTAGAAGGTCCGTTAGTAATGGGGAATATCACCGATTGTGACGTCGAAACAGTACGCATAGGCGACCCAGTCTTGGTCTGGTTCTTGAAGATTGAAGAGGGGATTGGTATTCCGTATTGGAGCCCTGACGCTTAGGGTCCGGCTTGAATAGCTATTATTATGTTGGTCGATAAAGTAAAAGTCAAAATAATTGGAGGACGTTATGCGCAAATTTATCGGTGTAGCAGTTTTAGTTGGAGTAGTGAGTGGTCTAGGGTTTGCCCCCGCCAACGCCTCGGTTGCAACTAAGCAGTCAGCTTTTTGTAAGGCTTTTACTAAATTAGGTAGTGGGCCCGATGGCAACTCTTCGGCCAAGCAAATCAAAAAATGGTCTAAAAAGTTAGAGAAGTCGGCCAGCAGTGCACCTAGTGATGTACAAGACGCCATCACGACTATGACTAATAGCGTAAATTCGTTCAGCGGCAACGCCAAAAAATGGTCTAGTTCTCCTCAAGCACTGGAATACGCCACCGCCTCTCTCGCAGTGAGTATTTACGCTTTAGGCGAATGCATCGGTTTATCTCAACTCGGTGACTTAGGAAAACAACTAGACAAACTCGGTAAATAGTTTTAGCGCGGCCGCACTCCATCGCGGGGAGCAATAAAAACTATTTCTGCTTCAGCTAGACGTTCACCGTTGCAGTCTGATGTTCCCCAAACATGAATTTTTCGTCCTGAGACCGACTTGATACCGGCTTCATAGTCAATGCTTTGATTGAGCGGAGTCGGGCGCAACATTTTTACGGTGAGGGTTCCGGTATAGCCCGCTAAACCAGAAATGACTTGAGCTGATCCCATCAGGTCATCAAAAGCCGCGGCCACGAATCCACCGTGAACATGACCGGCGGGGCCCTCATAAGCCGATGAGTAAATGGCTACTCCTTTGGCCCGAGTTGGCTCCAGAGTCCATTGCAATGGCGCAGCGAGCGGGTTCGATCTTCCACTTATTCCGCTGCGTTCCAAGAGCGCGCCATCATCACCGCCCACCGTTCCTAAGCCCCCTTGAGCATGAAGGCTCGGAAGTGAATCCATTCGTATGTTTAGGGCTTCAACTGACGCGGTGAATTCTCTAACGGTTTTAATGTCGGTGATGTTGGGGTCAAGGTGAGCAGTCAATTCAATAAGTTGTTTTACCGCGCGCACTAGTGCGTGTTTGGCTGCTCGCTCTGGCTTTTCGGCTTCGTCGTCAATATCGGGGGGTAGGTTCACGCGATCATCCTAGGCTTTTGCTGGTTCATGATCGCACCCATGTCTCTTGCGCCAGTATTCGCCAACCCGACTCGCGATCGAGAAAATTATTGACATCGTTGGCTACGATTGTTCGGCCTTTCTCCGAATCATAAAAACGTTCATTGAGATCACTTTCATTCCGGAAGTGGAGTTCTGCAATTGCGTCAACGTCCGGAGCATCTTTAGTTAGTGGATTTATGACGACATTTTGCACATAGCGCCACAGCGTCTGGTGGTGCTTTTGGGCGATCGGCCAGTGAACCTCGTTCCAATGAGTGGCCATTTCCGTCCGAGTCAAACCGGCTGCGGCATTAAGAAAAGAAATACGCCGTACTCCAGGAGATGGCACCGCATCAGGCCATGTTCGCTGGTAATCAATCTTCACCGACTCCTTTACCAAATAGCCGACAACTGTTGCGCTGGGAAACCACGAAGCAGGGTTCACTTTTTCATGGCCGTCTAACCAGGCCATAGCGACTCCACTGAGGTTCGCAATCGACTCAGACTTTTCACTGGTATCACCTAAAGGGTAGTGAACCGAATATTTAGTCAAGCCCGGTATATCGGGTGGACCCATTGGTAGCGGGCCATTGCGGACAACCGCAATTATTTTCACGGCTCTATGACTACTTTTATTGATCCACTTTTTCTGTCGCTTGCGACCCGAAACGCTTCACGCGCTTCATCGATTCCAAAACGGTGGGTTATCAAAGTTTCAGCAATTTCAGGGTTGTCGGAAAGAAGTTGCGCAGAATCCTTGAGATCTGTGCCGTGCTCGTGTTCTCCGTAAGTAAATGACCAACGAAATCCCAACTCTTTAGCCATAGCGGTAAAACCTGGTATGGGGACCGAGTCCCAAAGCGTGCTTAAAAAAAGAACTAGCCCCCCAGGGCGACACATCTCGGTCGCGCGTTCTAATGCTGAACTTGTTCCCGCGCACTCAATAACAACGTCGTACTCACCTTGGGCCACTTTGGCACCTAGTCGTTCACCGGCCGCTTGCTGGTGTTCATGGCGGGCTGCCAGTCCAACTTCACTGGCTAATGGCCGAGCTGCAGCGACGGCGGCGAGACCGATACTTCCGGCGCCAACAACTCCGACCCGCTCGCCCCCAACAAGTTGTGCTTGGCGCATTCCGTGAGTGGCTACTCCAAGAGGCTCTACTAAACAGGCGTCCTCTAACCGCAGTGAAGTCGGGAGGTCAATTAAGGCCGATTTCCTGACTGATATCAAGTCCGCCATTCCACCGTCCGCTCCGATTCCCAGTATTCGGTTCGTTGCTGTGCGACAACGATTACTAGCCGAGCCCCGACATTGATCGCAGGTCCCACACGGAACATTGGGGTCAATCGCCACCGCTCGTCCAGTGCTAGTTATTCCCGCGAATTCATGACCCAAAGTGAAAGGTAACGCTCCGAATTGCAGTAGATGCAGATCTGACCCACAGATACTGGCGGAGCGAACAGAAATAATTTCTGATTCCAAGTTCGGTGCCACATCGGGTACTTGGACAACTTCAATTCCCTCGGCACTATGGCGTACGGCGCGCATGTAATATTTCCTTTTAATTGATATTGGTTAAGGTAAAGGGTAACAGTCTTTTTAAATTGAGTGGCTAGTCGTCATTAGCCGGACTGAGCCAGTGATCTAAATTGCGGTGTAGCTGACATATCCGCGTTTCTTCGATGGGCGATAAGGATAGATGAGTAAATCCTGGCTGGTGCATACCGCGTTGTACTTTTCGAAGATTGGCGATGTCTTGGTTAAACACTGCCCCTACGTCAGCTGATTCGGCATCTATAACAACGTCTAGTGGTTGTGAACGGGGGGCATCAAGGGCAATGCGCTTGAGGAAAAATAAATCAATCAAGCAATCATCGGGCGTGCTTCCGGGCCGGGTTCGAACTACGGCCACACTTTCAATAAGAAAAACTGGTGAAATATTGGGAAAACAGTTGTACTGATGAAGATCAATAATTTGCCCGTCGCTGAAGTCACTAAAATCAAGATCAGACTCTTGTCCACGCGATCGAATAAGTCGGACAATTAGGTCACGCACACTTTCTTCAGGCTCGCGCGCTGGGATTGGGCCTGGTGGCGATGGCTTTCCTACTCGTTCACCTTGAGTTGCACAAAATGAATCCCATATTTCCTGATCACTTGCTCCGTCGCGTAAACGGGGACTAACTATTCCGTAAGGTTGATTGAGTTTCCCGTGACGATCCCACGCAATCTGAGGCCCGTTGACGTCGTCAGTGGAGGCCAGCATTTGTCGGTGGATTCCTTGGACGTGGTAGGTCTCACTAAACGCGTCAATTCCCGACTTCCAGTTGCACGGCAGAGCTATCGTCACTACTGCTTGTGTCGCGTATTCTTCTGGCCGCAGCCATTTCGTTTCTTCAACTATCGGAGAAAGAAAATCAATCAGTGGTTCGGCGTGGAGATCAAGATTTATAAATACCAGCGAACCCCAAGTATCAACTAATACGGGAATGAGACCAAACTCGTCTTCGTCTAATACCCCGAACGCCCGACGGGAAGGAATTTCTTTCAGTTTTCCGTCTAGATCCCAGCACCAGCGATGGTAAGAGCAGCGGATTTCTTGCAGGTCCGTTCCTGAGCCCGAGCACAACTCATTACCACGGTGGAGACAAACGTTTTGGTAAGCCCGTAAGTCCCCGTATTGGGTGCGCACGATGAGTACGGAGAGTTTTCCACAAATGTATTCATAAAAATCACCGGCTTTACTGAGATGGTCGGTCGTGCTGGCCAATTGCCACACCCGAGGCCATAACCGATCGGCCTCTTGGGCCGCCCACTCAGGGGATACGTAACGCTCAACTGCTATTCGTACGGGTTCGGCTGGAGTGGGCACAATGGAACCCTAGGCCGGTAGTGAGTAAGCAATACAGGGGAAGGCCTTGCAACTTGTTCTAAATCGGGGCAGACTTCGTCCCAACAAGATATTGGTGTTCAATCGATGGGGGGAAATGTGACCGGAACGACAACTAAGCGTATGCGGGCTCGCTGGTCCGCGTTGGCGATAGGAATGATTCTGGTAGTCGGTGTGAGTTCCACGGGCGCGGGCGCACAAAGTTCATCTAAAGAAAAACCTACCGCCACCGACATTGGCATTACTGCTAAGGAGATTCGCGTTGCGGTTATTGCCGACGTTGAGACCCCACTTGCCCCGGGCCTTTTTCAGGGATCGGTTTATGGAGTTCAGGGCTGGGCTAAGTACGTTAATAAAAAAGGCGGACTAGCTGGTCGTAAGGTAGTCGTTGATTTCATTGACTCTAAACTTAATGCTGCCGACACTCGTAACGCTTTCATCAAAGCGTGCCAAGAAGACTTTGTAGTTATTGGAGCTTCGGCTCTTTTTGTCAATAACGTTTCTGATATTGAAACATGTGTGAACCAAGCGGGGGTCGCTGCAGGATTGCCTGACTTCGCGGTCGTCACTACTGAATTAGACCAGCAGTGTTCACCAACAACGATTTCTGTTAACCCTCCCCAAATAATTTGTTCAACTAAAGACGACTCACCTCAGACTTATCAAGCAAACGCTGGACGAGCGGCTTATTATCAAAAGAAGTTTGGTAAAAATCTCCATGGCGTTTATCTTTACGCTTCTGATCTAAAAGCAGCCAACAATGCTAACCGTGCCACTATGACCGGGATGCAAGAAGAGGGAATAAAAGCTGACCAAGAGTTCGACGTTTCTAGTCGCGCTCCACAAAGTGCCTATACTCCAATCGTTCAAGCCATGAAAGAAAAAGGCTCTAACTACGCACAAAGTGGCGCAGCTCAAAATTCAACCGTGGCTCTTCGTAAAGAGGCAAAACTTCAAGGCTTGCAGGGCGTAAAAGTCTGGGACTGCACTTTGCAGTGCTACGACAAAAAGTTCATTGAACAGGGTGGGGCCGATGTTGAAGGCCAGTTCGTCGCTCTTTTGTTTCTTCCGTTTGATGAAGCCAAGACCAATACAATGTTGGCTGACTTTATTAAGTACACCGGCAAAGACAAGGCCGACGGGTTTGGTATTCAGGCCTGGGCGTCAGGACTACTTTTTGCTGAGGCAGTAAATGCTGCAGTGGATCAGTTTGGCGTTAACGGAGTTAGCCGTGAATCGGTATTCACTGAAGTCGCTAAAATCAATGAGTTTGATGCGGGCGGAATGATAGGAAAGACCAATATTGCTGACAAAAAAACCACTCCGTGTTATGCGCTAGTTCAAGTCAAAGGAGGAGAGTTCAAGCGAGTTTGGCCAACCAAAGTCGGAACCTTTGATTGCAAGGCCAGCAATGTTATTCAACTTAAGTTGGATCTACTTAGTCGCTAAACGAATCAAATAATTCCTAGCGATAGCCAATAGGGGGGCGATGCATCAGCAACGGGGCATACGTGCTTTCGGATTGATATTGGTGATGACTCTTGCTGTAGTTACTACGAGTACCTCAGTCTCTGTTGCGGCTAATCAAAGCAGCGAGGTGGGAATTTCTGAAAAAGAAATTCGCATTGGTGTAATGGCTGACGTGGAGAACGCTTTTCAACCGGGTCTTTTTAAAGGGTCAGTCGATGGGATCAACGGGTTCGCCAAGTACGTAAATAAGCGCGGGGGGATTGCTGGCCGCAAACTTATTGTTGATTTCTATGACTCAAATCTGAGTGCGGAAGGGTCCCGCAACGGAATCGTGCGAGCCTGCTCCAAGGATTTTGCCCTTGTGGGTACTACTTCTTTATTCGTTAATAACATTTCTGATCTCGTTGGCTGTGTAGACAAAGCGGGAGTAACTACCGGGCTGCCTGATTATCCAGTTCTCACCTCGGAGCCAGTACAGCAGTGCTCGCCGGTTTCTTATCCGATCAACCCACCACCGCTCGACTGTGCTACTAGAGATGAGGTCGAAGAGACTTATCGAGCTCAAGTTGGGCCAGCTTATTACTACTTAAAGAAGTTCAAAAAACTTTCGGGGGCTTATATTTACCCTGCGGACTTAAAAGCAGCTAAAAATACTCAAGTCCCTTCTTTCACTGCTCAGCAAAAACTAGGGATTAAACCTGATGTTGATGTTGATGTTTCCGCTTTGGCTCCGCAAAGTATTTATACCCCTATTGTTCAGCGGATGAAATCCGACAACTCGACTTACGCTCGAAGTGGCTTAGCGTACAGTTCGACAGTTTCACTCCGCAAGGAAGCTAAGTTGCAGGGACTCAAATCAGTTAAAGTTTGGGATTGTTCACTACAGTGCTACGACCAATCACTAATCTCTGATGGTGGGGCCGACGTAGAGAACCAGTACGTATATACGCCTTTCTTGCCCTTTGAGGAGAAAAAACAAAATTTGATGATGAAGAATTTTCTCAAATACACTGGCTCTGATAAGGCCGACGGCTTTGCTGTTCAATCTTGGGCGGCAGGGCTATTTTTCAAAGCTGCAGTCGAGAAAGCTGTGGCCGAAAAAGGATCAAACTCAATAACTAGAGCAGATCTTCTAAGCGCATCGGGGGGAATCAATAACTTTAACGCCGGAGGCTTGATTGGTAAAACTAATGTGGCGATGAGAGAGCCAACTCCGTGTTACGTATTGATGCAAGTCAAAGGAGGAAAGTTTGTTCGGGTGACGCCGAGCAAACCCGGTACTTTTAATTGTAAATCTAAAAATATTGTCGACATAAAGAAATCACTTATCGGTTAATGCGCTCGATTTTAGTTAAGAGGATCAATCGGTCGTGGCATCAGTAACTACTCGGCTTCGCAATCGACGCACTGCGGGGATGTTCGCCGCAGCTATCTTGGTCTCTATTTTCGCGGGCTATGTGATTCAGGCATCTTTACGGCCTGGGGCAGAATTCAATTTTGACTCAATTCTGTTTTTTTTAGTGGTAGGGGTAACGCTGGGCTCAATCTACGCAGTTGCGGCCTCTGGACTAGTGGTTACCTACACCACTTCTGGCATTTTTAACTTTGCTCAAGGGGCAATGGGAATGTTCCTTGCTTTTGTGTACTGGGAATTAAAGATAAACCTCGGAATACAAACGCTGGTCGCGCTTTTACTCACAGTTTTAGTTATTGCTCCGATTATGGGCGCATTAATTGAACGAGTTTTAATGCGCCGGCTAACCACTGCTCCTTTAGTTTCACAGTTAGTTGTGACTATCGGATTGATGTTGTTCCTTATTGGTCTGGCCGCCACATTGTGGGATCCAAATCAGACTCGACTTGTAGGTACGTTTTTTGGCACCGACGGTTTCAATATTGGCCAGACCTTCGTTCCCTGGTACCGAATAATTACGGTAGTCGTGGGGTTGGGGTTGGCCTTTGGGATCAGAATACTTTTGTACCGCACTCGCTTAGGCATATCGATGCGAGCGGTGGTCGACAATCGAGAACTTGCGGCCCTCAACGGTGCCAATCCCGGACTCACATCAATGTTTTCGTGGGCTCTGGGGGCGTCAATGGCTGCTTTCGCGGGCATTTTCTTGGCTGAAGAACTCAGCACTTTAAGCATTGAGACTCTTACTTTGCTAACAATCGATGCTTTTGCGGCTGCCATCATCGGCCGATTACGTAGTCTGCCTATGACTTATCTCGGCGGAATGATTATCGGTCTTTCTATTTCTTTTCAGGCTAACTTTTTTGACTGGTCGGGCAGATGGACGACGGCCTCACAAGCAGTACCCACAATTATTTTGTTTCTTGCCCTTTTGTTTTTGCCCCAAGCCCGCATAGAAGGCCGTCGAATCGGAAAAGTCATTGCCCCCCGAATACCAACTATAAAACGATCACTCTACGGTTTTGCTGTTCTTTTAATTACTGTATTCATTTTGGCGGGGCTTTTAGATCGTCCTGATGTGCGGCGAGTCGCTCTGGCTTTAGGTACCGCATTCGTAATGCTTTCTTTGATCCCTCTAACTGGTTGGTCCGGCCAGATTTCACTCGCGCAAATAACTTTTGTCGGGATTGGCGCTTGGGCCACCTTCGAGTTCGCTCATGGTGTCGGCGGGCAACTGTTCGGATTCACACTGTTCCCACCGGGAAGCCCATGGCTTTTATTGGTGGCGGCACTGGTGGCTACCCCTTTCGGGATACTTATGGCCTTGCCGGCTCTGCGATTACAGGGCTTATATCTAGCTTTAGCTTCTTTAGCTTTTGCTCGGCTCGCCGAATTTATAATCTTTGACCAGCCCGAAGTATTTGGGGGCGAAGGACGGCGAATAGAAAATCTCAGTGTTTTTGGCCACGACATGACTAAGGAATTTAAAATTAATTTCCTCGGTCTTAATTTTGAACAAGACGCAGGGTTTTTGATCACCATTGCGGTTTTTTTCTGTATATTTGGTCTTTTCGTGGTGTGGTTACGCCGAGGACCATTTGGCCGTCGGTTACAAGCCATGCGGGACAGTCCTGCGGCCTGCGCCACGTTGGGGGTGAATTTACTAACAACCAAGTTGCTAGTTTTCGCCTTGGCTGCAGCCATGGCTGGTTTTGGCGGTTCTCTGCTGGGAATGTTGGCTGGGTCGGCCGGAACCGCCGATTTCCAAGTTCTGCAAGGACTCTCTTACGTGGTCCTGCTCGTTGTCGGCGGAGCATCAGTAGTGAGTGGGGCACTATTAGGTGGAGTTTTGTTTCAAAGTTTCCCATTTCTAGTAGAAAAATCTGGATATTGGTGGCCGTTAGTTTGGTGGCAGCGGATGGGTACTGGACTATTAGCCATCGGGATTGGTCGGGATCCAGAAGGAATTATTCCTGGCGCTAGTAGCAAGATGGAAGAAAAGCGGCGCAAGCGACAAGCCTTGGCAACAGTTACGCCTAAGCCGCAAGCGGTCAAGGAGTCTGAGGGTTAGATGGCTCTACTTGAGGTGCGCAATGTCTCGGTGCGATTTGGCGGGTTGCAAGCGCTTGACGAGGTCAACATAAGTGTTAACGCGGGCCACGTTACTGGTCTTATTGGTCCCAATGGGGCGGGAAAGACGACTTTATTTAATGTTATTACCGGCTTACAAACTCCAACTTCGGGCGATATCGTCCTTGACGATGTCGACCTAACCCTCGCTAAACCTCACCGCCGAGCCCGAAGTGGTATTGGCCGCACCTTCCAGCGACTCGAAACATTTGGTTCTTTAAGCGCTCGAGACAATGTTCTAGTGGGAGCCGAAATGCGCCGAGGCTGGTCGCGTGAGCGTTTTGACCCTCGAGAATTCACCAACGAGTTAATAGAACGAGTCGGTCTTAGTGCAGTAGCCGATGAAATCGTAGACACTTTACCTACCGGGACTGCTCGGCTAGTAGAAGTGGCGAGAGCACTAGCCAGTAAGCCTAAGGTGCTCTTGTTAGACGAACCTTCTTCAGGCTTAACTGCTAATGAAACAACTGCTCTCGGCAAATTGCTACGCGAGATCTCCATCAGTGGAGTTGGAGTTCTTCTAGTTGAGCACGATATGAGTTTCGTTATGGGTACTTGTGAAAAA
>SHUY01000027.1 GCA_009694435.1 Acidimicrobiia bacterium
GTAACCGGCATCAGGTATTTGTCCAACTCCTACTAAACCAAAAATCGAAGCGATGTTTATAATCGATCCAGTTCGTTCAGCCGCAATCATGGTGCGAGCCGCGAGTCGGGATAACTCGAAAGGCGCGATCAAGTTGACTTCAATCTCGTGGCGAAAGTCATCGAGAGATTCGTCGATAGCGAGAGCCGCGTTATTGACTCCCGCGTTATTTACGAGAATATCAATTTGTTGGTAACGCTCCATAGCGGCCGCCACCAGCATTTCTGCTTGGCCGGCCTGGCTGAGGTCGCACTCTACGACTAGCGCATCGGTGAGTTCGTTTGCGAGCGAATCAAGTCGGTCGGTGCGTCGAGCGGCCAGCACCACTCGAGCACCAGCCGCGTTTAGTATCCGAGCAAAACGCTCGCCCAAACCCGAACTCGCGCCCGTGACTATGGCCACTCGGCCCACCAACTCAAATACTGAATCACTCATGGTGCGCCCCCAGGGACTCGAACCCTGAACCTAGTGATTAAGAGTCACTTGCTCTAACCGATTGAGCTAGAGGCGCTAGCCGACGAGCGTATCGGGCGTACGCTTCGTAGGTGGTGTTGTTGGGGGTCTAGTTTCTTAGACAGTGTCCGCATTGGGCCAATCGAAAATCGCCGGCGAAAGGGGTAAAAAGTGGATGTAGTGGTAACTGGGGCCAGCGGTTTTATCGCCTCTGCTCTTTTGCCCGCGCTGCGAGCGGCGGGCCATCATCCCATTAGAGCCGTTCGGGGGAGAACGAGCGAGCCGGACTGCATTTCTTGGGATCCACTTGCGGGCACCATTGACGCAAGTGCGCTCGAAGGTGTGCCCGCAGTCGTTCATTTAGCCGGTGCCGGAATCGGTGATAAGCGCTGGACTGATGAGCGCAAAGCGTTGATCCTCGAAAGTCGCACCGTGTCTACTCGCTTGCTGGCCACCACTCTCGCCGGGCTTGCCCGGCCACCCAAAGTGTTGGTGTCATCTTCAGCTATTGGTTATTACGGAAGCAGGGGAGACGAAATTCTTACCGAGACCAGCGCTCCGGGCGATGAGTTTGTGTCTGATGTTTGCTTACGCTGGGAAGCCGCGGCCAAGTTCGTAACCAATACGGACATTAGGTTGGCCATTATTCGTACGGGTCTCGTGTTGGGCAAGGACGGGGGGGTATTAAAACGACTCTTGACTCCGTTTCGCCTCGGGTTGGGTGGAAAAATTGGATCAGGTAAGCAATGGATGTCGTGGATCTCTTTAGTCGATGAGGTTAAAGCGATTATTTATGCGCTCGAAAATTCCGACCTTTCGGGCCCCGTCAATCTCACTGCTCCGAATCCAGTCACCAACTCAGAGTTCACCAAAACCTTGGGTGCGGTGCTCAATCGGCCCACATTTTTACCTACCCCGACCGCACCCCTCAAGGCTATTTATGGTTCAGAATTAGTTAACCATCTGCTCCTTGAAGGTCAACGAGTGATACCCGAACGCCTGCAGTCAACTGCAACTGGCGCTAACGGTTTCGTATTCACCCACCCCACACTCGAAGGGGCGTTGCGCTCACTTCTCCTAAGCCAGTAATGGGGTGACCGAGGGGTTTCGAACCCCCGACCTCCGGGATCACAACCCGGCGCTCTAACCGACTGAGCTACGGCCACCATGGTTACATTTTGTTCCTTGTGCTGGCGTCTTTTCGACCCCGGCGCGCCCGGGAGGATTCGAACCCCCGACCTACGGAATAGAAATCCGCTGCTCTGTCCAAGCTGAGCTACGGGCGCTCACTCGTTCCCGGAATTACGAGTGTACCGGATGTCTGCATTCACGAGGAACCAAATTGGCGGGTGTTATCCGCGCTTTTAGAGATCGGGCAGCCCTAAGTCAAGATTGGCGCCCTCTAGGCCACCGTCTATCTCTAATATTTTTCCGGTTATATAACTTGCCGCATCTGACGCGAGGTAAACCACGCCGGCCGCTATGTCTTGCACTTCACCCAGTCGGCGCAACGGAGTTGTTTCCATCATCTCTTTACGCAGATCTTCATTGGTGAGCACTATCTCTAACGCTGAGGTGGCCACTGACCCCACGGCAATGGCGTTTACTCGCACCCGGGGGGCGCAGTCTGCGGCCATCAGTCGAGTCATATGAGCCAGTGCGGCCTTGGCGGTCCCGTAAGCCACAAAACCTCGTTCTCGAATACGCCCCATCGTGGAAGAGATATTCACTATCGACCCTCCGGTTTCCAATAAGTGGGGGAGCGCGTGTTGGCTAAGTGAAAAAGCGGTAGTGACATTGAAGTGAAATGCTTTTTCAAACATTTCCGTTGAGGTGTCCATAAACGGAGCGGGCATTGAACCCCCCGCGTTATTTATCACCGTATCAATACGACCAAATTCTTCTATCGTGGCGGCCACAAATGCCTCGAGAGTATCGAGATCGTTTACATCG
Organism: Acidimicrobiia bacterium; assembly: GCA_009694435.1. Lineage (GTDB taxonomy): Bacteria > Actinomycetota > Acidimicrobiia > IMCC26256 > PALSA-555 > SHUY01. The sequence continues at coordinate 2,446 of SHUY01000027.1, forward strand.
GCCGGGAAGATGAGGGCTTTACGACCCTGCGCCCGCACCTCGTCTCCGACTTCTTCGAGTTGCGAAACAGTGCGAGCAGTTAGAGCAACATGAGCCCCCGCTTCGGCGCAGGCTTGAGCGCACCCGGCGCCGATACCTCGGCCGGCTCCCGTGATCATCACCACTCGGTCGGTAAGTTTAAATTGGTCAAGAATCATGATTGGCAGGGTAGTGCCTCGAGCGGACTAATATCGCTTGTTCTTATCATTAATTATCTCCGAAAGGATAACCATGGCCGAAGTTACCGAGTTCACCCTGCACGTAAAGCCAGGTCACTACGAACAAGTAGCAGAGATTTATTCGGAGTTTGCTCACGACTATCTCGAACTTAATCCTTCGCTGATTAGTGTTTTAGTTGTCGGCGACCCGGGCCAAGGCATAGTGCGCGGTATCGGGGTATTTAATACTGCCGCCGACGCCGCGGCAGTAAACAGCGATCAGATCTTCGCTAACTTCAATGATCAAATCGCCCCGTTAATAAGCGGAAATCCCGAGCGCGTTTTACTCGACCTTTTGCACGCGTGGAGCAAAGTCTAAAACCTAAACGCTTAAATGCCCTTTAGGGCTGACGGCTCTATTTAGCGGCGACGAGTTGTTTTTTTAGCCGGACGACGCTTAACCGCTTTTTTAGCTGGACGACGCTTCACCGCTTTTTTAGCCGGACGACGCTTCACCGCTTTTTTAGTGGTTTTGCGCTTCACCGTCTTTTTCGCCGGACGACGCTTAACCGCTTTTTTAGCTGGACGACGCTTCACCGTCTTTTTCGCCGGTGCTCGATTACCTAAAACTGAATCTTTGAATGCCTTAAGCGGAGTAATGCGCACTTTACGAGAAGCTTTAATTCGAATTGCTTCTCCCGTGGCCGGATTGCGGCCCATGCGAGCTTTAGTTTGCCGGCGAATAAATTTAGCGAATCCAGAAATAATAACTGGCTCACCTTTAGATACGGTTTCGGTGACTTGATCAACGAAAGAAGTCATGACCAAGTCAATGTCAGTCTTAGTCATTTCGGCTAGTTCTTTTCGGTCAGCTAGGGTGTCGATGAGTTGTTTGCGGTTCACGTTTCCTCCAAGTCAATGGTTGTCAGCTCTCTTAGACTCCAGCATTACACCTTATGGCCCAGCTAAGAGGGATATTGGAGCGGGTGACGAGGATCGAACTCGCGTCATCAGCTTGGAAGGCTGAGGCTCTACCATTGAGCTACACCCGCAGTGCCGCCGAGGCTTGATTATCCGCCGGCAGTGGTCGGGGAGGGGGGATTCGAACCCCCGACCCCCTGCTCCCAAAGCAGGTGCGCTGCCAAGCTGCGCCACTCCCCGGCACCCCCTGACAATACGACAAAAACGTCCCCCTAATAGCATATTCACCTCTTTAGCCGCAGATTTTATTTTCTTCACTTACTGATCAAATCTGCTACCTGGAGGTTTCGTCAGATAAATCTTGGTGCGGACGGGTAGCCTGATAGTCCCTATGGCCTCACTTTCAACCTCAATAGAGAAACTAGACAACAACAAAGTCCGTCTATCGGTCGCGGTCCCCGCCGACGAATTCGAATTGGCCGTGACGATTGCTTTTCGTAAGTTGGCTCGCGAAGTTCGCATTCCTGGATTTCGTCCTGGTAAGGCCCCCCGCGCACTACTCGAGAGTCGTCTCGGCTCCGGAGTAGCGCGTGAGCAAGCTCTGCGAGATGCTCTGCCCGATTACTACGCCACCGCAGTGGCCACAGAAGCGATCGATGCTATTGCTTCACCCGAAATAGACATTACTGCGGGAGAAGAATCGGGCGACGTAAAATTTGATGCTGTAGTTGAAGTGCGGCCAGTAGTAAAAATTAAAGGCTACGAAAAAATTTCTGTATCCGTCGCCGATACGTCTGTCCCTAAAGAGGCGATTGCCGAACAGATAGATGCACTGCGAGAACGGTTTGCTGATCTTGAAGACTCCTCTAATCCGCTTACGAGTGGCGACTACGCCCAAATTGATATTAAAGCATCGTCTAACGGGGAGGCTGTCGATGCGCTTAGCGCGACCGATTATCTCTACGAAGTGGGCTCAGCTCGAGTAGTACCCGAACTCGATTCAGAGATACTTGGTAAAAATATTGGCGACATTTTTGAGTTCACTGCCGATGTCCCTATTCAAGAAGGTGACGCTCCGAGCGTTTCGTTTCAAGTCTTAGTTAAAAGTTGTCAAAAAAAGGTTCTGCCTGAACTTTCCTCCAACTGGGTTAGCGAGGTGAGCGAATTTGCTACCGTGGCTGAACTCGAGGCTGATACCAAATCTCGCCTTGATCTCTACGCTCGAGTACAAGCCCAACTCGAAGGGCGAGACAAAATCCTTGAATCCCTAGCCAACCTGGTTAGTCAAGAAGCCCCTGAACCACTGGTTGCTCAAGAAATGGAGCGTCGACTTCACGATCTTCACCACCGCCTAGAGCCTCAGGGGGTTACGGTGCCGCAATATTTAGCCGCTACTGGGCAGAACCAAGAAACCTTCATCGCCTCGCTACGCGAAGGTTGCGGCCAAGCCGTCCGAGCCGATCTTGCTCTCCGTGCGGTCGTAGCCCAAGAGTCCATTGTGGTCGCCGACACCGAGGTGGAGTCCGAAATCGAACAACTAGCGCAGCGTATGGGGGAAAAGCCCGACGCGGTAAAAAAAGATTTGCAGCAGCGCGGGCTCATCGAGGCGGTACAATTAGATCTTGCTCGAGGCAAAGCGGTTCAGTTCCTGATCGACCACGCCACGGTCACCGATGCGGCCGGCAACGTAATCGACATGACTCCACCCGAACCACCGGAAGCCAAGAAACCCGAAGTCAAGAAACCCGAAGTCAAGAAACCCGTAAGTCAGGCAACAAAGACTAAAAAGCCAGCAGTGAAGAAACCCGCAAGTAAGGCAAATAAGACCAAGAGCACTAAAACGACACAAAAAGCATCAACTAACCAAGAGGAGAAAACCGAGTGAGTCAGCCCATCGAAAACTACCTAGTCCCCACCGTCATCGAACAAACCAACCGCGGCGAGCGGGCTTTCGATATTTATTCTCGCTTGCTCAAAGAACGCATTATTTTCTTAGGCACGCCCATCGACGATGCGGTGGCCAACTTGCTTATTGCTCAGTTGCTTCATCTCGAAAGCGAAGAGTCTGATAAAGATATTTCGATTTACATCAATTCCCCTGGAGGCGAGATCACTGGTCTCTTCGCTATTTACGACACGATGCAATACATCAAACCCGATGTACAAACAATCTGCGTCGGCCAAGCTGCATCCGCGGCGGCCGTGCTGCTAGCCGCGGGAACCAAAGGAAAACGCTTCGCTCTTCCTCACGCCCGTATCTTGATTCACCAACCCAGCGGTGGTGCTTCGGGCCAAGCAATCGATATCGAGATTCAGGCCAAAGAAATTATGCGTATGCGCGAACTCCTTGATCGGCTTTTGGCTCACCACACTGGCCAAACCGCCGAAAAAGTTGGATCCGACACCGACCGTGACTTCATCATGAGTGCTGAAGAGGCTAAAGAATACGGGATGATCGATCAGGTGATCACTAACCGCGACCTGGCATCGGTAGCTGCGGCTGCCGGAGTTAAGTAAGCCGCAGTATTCATGGCTAAGTTTGGCGAAGGTGGCGACCTGCTTAAGTGCTCTTTTTGTGGAAAGAGTCAAAAGCAGGTTAAAAAACTCATCGCGGGTCCAGGCGTTTATATATGCGATGAGTGCATTGACCTTTGTAACGAGATAATTGAAGAGGAACTTGCGCAAGGATCCGATGTTCAGCTCGAAGACCTACCCAAGCCCCAAGAGATTTTCGAATATCTTGACGGTTACGTCATTGGTCAAGAACAGTCTAAGAAAGTTTTAGCGGTAGCGGTTTACAACCATTACAAGCGAGTACAAGCAGGAGCCTACGGCGACCCTGATGTTGAACTTCAGAAGTCCAACATCATGCTTATCGGGCCAACGGGTTGTGGGAAAACTCTTCTTGCGCAGACTTTGGCGCGATTGTTGAAAGTTCCCTTCGCTATCGCTGATGCCACCGCCTTGACCGAAGCAGGGTATGTCGGTGAAGACGTAGAAAATATTTTGCTCAAACTCATTCAGGCTGCTGATTACGACGTCAAGAAAGCCGAGACGGGCATTATTTACATTGACGAAATCGATAAAATCGCTCGGAAGTCAGAAAACCCATCTATCACTCGAGATGTTTCCGGCGAAGGAGTGCAACAGGCCCTGTTGAAAATCCTTGAGGGAACAACCGCTTCGGTTCCTCCTCAGGGTGGGCGCAAACACCCCCACCAAGAATTTATTCAGATCGACACCACCAACATCCTCTTTATTTGTGGGGGGGCCTTCGCCGGCCTTGACACCATTATTGCCAGCCGACAGGGGAATCGGGGCGTTGGCTTTGGTGCTGACGTTCGTCGCCCGCACGACAAAAATTTAGGAGAATTGCTCGCCGGAGTCCTCCCCGAAGATCTTCTCAAATTCGGCCTCATTCCCGAATTCGTTGGCCGACTCCCCGTGATCGGATCGGTTCACAGTCTTGATAAAGAAGCTCTAATCCGAATTTTGGTTGAACCCAAGAACGCCTTGCTGCGTCAGTTCCAGAAGTTCTTCCACTTCGACGACGTAGATCTGGTATTTACCGATGATGCTCTTGACGCAGTGGCCGACGAGGCGCTCAAACGAGGAACCGGCGCTCGCGGGTTGCGAGCAATTCTTGAAGAAGTCCTGTTAGAGGTCATGTACGAACTGCCTAGTCGTGATGACGTTGTCCGGTGCGAGGTAACTCGTGAAGTCGTTATCAATCACGATTCCCCCACCATCATCACCGCCGGCGAGGAGTCTGATCGTCGTTCGGCTTAAGCCCGCGGCTCACAATTCACGCCCGGCAGACCTAGATCTGAATCAGTTATCTAGACTCTGACTATGGCGGTCCCCGAAAAACCCACTCTTGACGGAATTGAAGAAACCTGGCTGCAATCGTGGGAAAAAAATGAAACTTATCGTTTCGATCGCACTCGCACTCGCGACCAAGTTTATTCTATAGACACACCACCGCCTACCGTTAGCGGTTCTTTGCACGTCGGTCATGTATTCTCTTACACCCACACCGATGCCATCGCTAGATATAAGCGCATGTGTGGGCGAGCAGTTTTCTACCCCATGGGGTGGGACGATAACGGGCTTCCCACCGAAAGGCGAGTGCAAAATCATTTTGGGGTCCGGTGCGATCCTTCCCTTCCCTACGAGTCGGGTTTAGTAGTAGACCCCCAAGTTGACGCCAAGGCCGCTAACCGCCCCATTTCGCGGCGTAACTTTATTGAGCTTTGTGACAAACTGGTTTCCCAAGACGAGAAGAAATTTGAAGAATTATGGCGCCGACTCGGCCTCTCGGTTGACTGGTCGCTCACTTACACCACTATTGGCCCCACCGCCCAAGCAATTTCTCAGCGCGCGTTTTTAAATACTCTGCAACGAGGTGAGGCTTATCAAGCCGAAGCACCCACACTATGGGACGTTGACTTCCGAACTGCCGTTGCGCAGGCCGAGTTAGAAGATCGCGAGCGACCCGGTGCTTATTACGCTCTCCAATTTGTTCGTTCGCAAAAAGATCCGGTTGTAATCGAAACCACTCGTCCCGAGTTGCTGCCTGCATGCGTAGCACTAGTTGCTCATCCCGACGACAAGCGCTACCAGCCAATGTTTGGCACTACAGTGAAAACCCCATTGTTTGGAGTTGAGGTTCCAGTACTAGCGCACCCGCTGGCCGACCCGGAGAAAGGTTCTGGGATTGCCATGATCTGCACCTTTGGCGATCTCACTGACGTTATTTGGTGGCGAGAACTCAATCTTCCGACCCGATCGATTATGGGTTGGGATGGGCGTATTCAGACCGATCCGCCAACAGAGTTTCCCGCCCCCAATGCTTCCAGTGTCTGGAGTGAGTTGGCCGGTAAAACTGTAAAAGCCGCTCAGGCCCGAATAGTCGAATTGCTGTCTGAATCGGGAGATCTTTTAGGTGAGCCTCGAGAAATTACCCACGCAGTTAAGTTTTACGAAAAAGGTGATCGACCGCTAGAGATTGTTACCACCCGTCAGTGGTACATACGCAATGGCGGGAGAGACCCTGAATTACGTTCCGCTTTAGTCGAGCGTGGTCGAACGCTAAATTGGCACCCTGACTACATGCGCTCTCGCTACGAGTCGTGGGTCGAGGGACTTAATGGAGATTGGTTAGTTTCTCGCCAGCGTTTTTTTGGAGTTCCGTTTCCTCTTTGGTATCGCCTAGATGAGGACGGTGATCCAGTATTTACCGAGCCGCTTTTGGCTTCACTCGATCAACTTCCCGTCGATCCCGCTTCAGACGCCCCCGCGGGCTATAGACCCGAACAGAGGGGAACTCCGGGAGGTTTTATCGCCGACCCTGATGTCATGGACACTTGGGCCACGTCGTCGCTAACCCCTCAGATCGCTTGTGGCTGGGGCCAAGATGAAGACCTTTTTAATCGTACTTACCCAATGGACCTGCGCCCTCAGGCTCATGAGATCATTCGCACTTGGTTGTTCTCAACGGTAGTACGGGCTCATCTTGAGTTCGACTGCTTGCCGTGGACCGATGTGGCGATATCGGGCTGGGTTCTTGATCCTGATCGTAAGAAAATGTCGAAATCGAAAGGCAACGCCTTAACTCCGCTACACGTACTCGAACAATACGGATCGGACGCAGTGCGCTATTGGGCGGTGAGTGGACGACCGGGAACCGATACAGCTTTTGATGAAGGTCAGATGAAAGTCGGTCGTCGACTCGCCATAAAAATTCTTAACGCGTCCAAGTTTGCTCTAGGGGTAATGGACGGCGCCCGAATTGAAGATCCGGCCGCCGTAACTTCTCCTCTGGATCAGGCGCTCTTAGCGCAACTTGCGATATTGGTTGAGTCAGTTACCGCTGCTTTCGATTCTTATGATTACGCTCGGGCCCTTGACCATACTGAGCGTTTCTTTTGGGGATTTTGTGACGACTACGTAGAGTTGGTCAAAGCTCGGGCTTACGGATCTTTTGGTGTCGAACAAGCCGCGTCGGCCCACGCCACGTTGCACTTGACCCTTTTGACGCTCCTACGTCTGTTCGCTCCCCACTTGCCTTTTGTCACCGAAGAAGTTTGGTCATGGTGGCTCGAAGGATCAATTCATCAGACTCGCTGGCCTACGGTCGAATCAGTGCAAGAGTTCGCGGGCGAAGGCAATCCCGAGATTTATGAATTTGCGGGAGAAATTCTTGGTGCGGTTCGTAAGGTCAAGTCCGAAAGCAAAAAATCTCAGCGAGTGGAAGCGCAAACGGTATTGGTTAGCGATACTCCGGCCCGTATCGCCAACGGAAAGTTAGTCCATGACGATCTCGTTGCTTCTACGTCAGCTCTATCACTTGAGTTTTCTGAATCGCAAACCCCCAGTGTCGTGGTTGAACTTGTCGTCGCGGAAGCCGAATAAAGACTGGCTAGTCGATGAATAGAGAAATGGGTTCTTGGTTAGATAGTCACGTAAATTTAGAGTCGTTAGGCCTTCCGCCGGGAACCTCGCGTCGACAAGTCGCTCCCACCCTTGAACGCATCGAGGCTCTTTTGGCGCTCTTGGGGTCTCCGCACGTTGAGTTTCCGGCCATTCACATAACCGGAACCAACGGGAAAACCTCGACCGCTTTATTGGTCAGCGAGTTGTTGTCCGAAGAAGGTCTCTCAGTTGGTACTTATACCTCTCCTCACCTTGAAAGCATCAATGAACGGATCAGATGGAACACCACTCCGATCTCTGACGCAGCCCTAGATGACTTATTACAAAGAATCGCCACGGTAGAAGAATTTCTTATTTCTCCGCCGAGTTATTTCGAGATCCTCACTGCAGCCGCCTTTACATTTTTCGCTGATATTGCGGTCGATGTAGCAGTAATAGAAGTGGGGCTCGGTGGCCGATGGGATGCCACCAATGTTGTCAATGCGCCAGTAGCGGTAATAACGAATATTAATATTGACCACGTCGAATATCTTGGCCCCACGCGGACCGAAATTGCTGAAGAGAAATCTGGGATTATCACGGCGGGAAAAACTCTGGTGCTTGGAGAAACTGACCCCAGCCTGACCGAAATTTTCTCTCGCCGTAAGCCCAAAAAAATTATTACTTGTGATCAAAATTTTGGCGTAACTTCCAATCTTCCTGCGATGGGCGGACGTTTGCTTAATATTTTCACTCCCACCACGCTTTACCCTGAAGTTTTTCTTTCCCTCCACGGATCCCATCAGGGTGACAACGCCAGCATCGCCCTCTGCGCTACCGAAGAGTTTTTTGGTCGCCCTGTGAATGAAGATGTCGTGGCCGCAGTTTTTGGACAAGCTCGCTCGCCGGGACGATTGGAAGTCGTCGGTCATCAACCACTAGTAGTTCTTGATGGTGCTCATAACGTGTCGGGTGCACTGGCGCTGCGCTCATCTTTAAATGAAGAGTTCGCTGCTGCTCCAACTATTTTAGTAATTGGTCTTTTGGGAGAGAAAGACCCCACGGAAATGCTGAGTGCGCTAGGTGTCCTTGATGTCAAACTTTTGATCTGTTGTTGTCCGCCTAGCCCACGAGCAATGCCTGCGTCGGAGTTAGCCGCCGCCGCCGCCGCCTTAGGCCTGGATAAGAGCAATATTTCAATCGTTGACGATGTTTTGGCTGCAGTTAAGTCTGCCCAAGATCAAGCCGAAGCCACCGATCAGATAATCGTTACCGGCTCGCTCTATGTCGTGGGGGAGGCTCGAGGCTCGTTCGGTGATAGCCACTGAACAGGCGACTAAGATTGAGGTCTTATGTCAACGAGAACCTTGGTGCTATGCAAACCCGACGCGGTAGAGCGAGGATTGGTCGGCGAGATCATTCGGCGCCTTGAAACCAAATCGCTGCGATTGGTGGCAGTAGAACTTCGTCAGATTGATGCCGATCTGGCGGGTAAACATTATGAAGAACATCGCGAGAAACCGTTTTTTGGCGAGCTGGTCGCTTTCATAACTCGCAGCCCGCTAGTAGCAATGGTGATCGAAGGTGGTCCCGATACTTGGTCGGTAGTGCGAGCGATGATGGGCGCGACCAATCCCCGCGAAGCTGCCCCAGGGACTATTCGGGGTGATTTGGCTCTCGAGACGGGCGAGAATCTTGTCCACGGGTCAGATGGGGTTGAATCAGCCGCTCGGGAGATAAAACTTTTCTTTCCTGAAATCAGCGTCGCTTAAGGGCGGCATATAACCCCAAATCATCAGGTCTTCCGGCGCTTTTGTCATTTGGCTGGATTATTCGGGTCATAAGTCGTAACCTTGTTTCTTGTGAAGAATTCTTGGTACAAAGGGGTTATTGGTCGTGACTTGGCTATTGACCTTGGAACCGCCAACACGGTGGTTTATGCCCAAGGCGAAGGAATCGTTCTCGACGAATCTTCCATCGTGGCCATCAATCGGCGTACCGGAGACGTGATTGCCGTTGGTGACGAAGCCAAGCGCATGCTCGGCCGAGTTCCGCCCAACATTGAGGTTATTCGTCCGTTGCGAGATGGAGTTATTTTCGATTTCGATCTTTGTGAAAAAATGTTGCGCTATTTTATTCAAAAAGTGACCAACTCTTCGCGTTGGTCAAAGCCGCGAGTCATTATTTGCATACCTTCCGGAGTAACTGGAGTTGAGCGCCGAGCAGTTCAAGACGCAGCCGAATTTGCCGGTGCTCGCAAGCCTGTCCATGTCATTGAAGAACCCATGGCCGCAGCTATTGGCGCGGGTCTTCGCGTTCACGACCCTGCGGGGAACATGGTCGTTGATATTGGCGGTGGCACTACCGAAGTGGCGGTTATCTCCATGGGTGGCATCGTTGCCAGCGAGTCAAGCCGAGTGGCTGGTGATGAGTTTGATGAAACTATAGCGGCCTACATGAAACGGGAGCACTCAATAGCTCTTGGAGAGCGAACGGTAGAGCAACTAAAAATGTCGGTCGCGAGTGCCTATTCACTTGAAGAAGAGTTCCACGCCGAAGTGCGGGGCCGTGACTTGGTGACGGGTCTGCCGCGCACGGTAGTAGTTTCAACTCAAGAAATTCGTGAGGCAATCGAAGAGCCAGTAGCTTCAATCATCGATGTCGTTAAGGCTACGCTTGATAAAACTCAGCCCGAATTAGCCGCTGACGTTATGGAGCGCGGCATTGTTCTTACCGGCGGCGGCGCACTTCTTCCTGGCCTAGATGCAGTAATTGAGCTTGAGACAGGAATGCCAACCCGCGTGGCTGACAATCCACTTTACGCCGTGGTCTTGGGTTCTGGTCAGTGTCTAGAAAATACTGGCGCTCAATCAGAGATGCTCTTCGGCGACTTTAACGATTAGTCGGGCGCTGCACTGCGCCCATGGCTTTCGTAAAACGTAATGTTCGTTGGCAACCAATTCTGGTTGTCCTATTAGTTGCCGCTCTTTTACTGGTTGCCCTTGACCAACGCGGGAGTGGACCGATAACGGCGGTTAAGCGAGTTGCGCGCGAAGTCATTTCGCCTGTTCAAACTGGGGTTAATTCAGTCTTCAATCCAGTGCGCGATCTATTTGACGGGGTGATTAACTATGGCCAATTACGAGACCGAAATTTAGATCTGAAAAGAACAAACGAAGTTCTTCAAGGCAAACTATTGCGCGAACGAGCGGTTGGCTCCAAGGTCGGTGAGTTAGAAAAACTTCTTGATTTGCCTACATTCGAAGACGCCACTGGAGTGGCTGCTCGGGTGGTTGGCGGGTCGCCCAGCAACTTCGAACGCACAGTTTCGATTAACAAAGGAACTAGCAGCGGAATCCAAGTTGGACAACCAGTAGTAGCTGGTGCTGGTCTTGTCGGTAAAGTCACTGCGGTGTCGCGGACGGTATCAACCGTTACTTTAATTAATAGTTCTGGTTTTGGAGTCGGTGTTCGTTTAGAGAATAGCAACGAGCAGGGAATAGCCGAAGGAAAATCAGGCGAAAGTCAAATGAAACTCTCATTTCTTACTAATGTTAAAATTGTAGTAAAAAAAGGTGAGTTAACCTTCACTTCCGCAACCACCGATGCCGTGTTTCCTCCTGACATTCCAGTGGCTCGAGTTGTTAGCAGTCAAAAGTTAGCTGGCGCTCTTGAGCCCACCGTTATTTTGGAGCCAGTAGTGAATCTAGATGACCTAACTTATGTGAAAGTTCTGCGGTGATAAGAAAATGATGCAACGCCGTTTAAGGGTTTTACTCCTTGTTTTTAGTTTGGTTATTTTGCAGACAACTATCTTTACTCACTTACACGTTTTTGGGGCAATCCCAGACTTGTTACTAGTAGCAACAGTGGCTGTGGCCTACAACCAAGGACCTCAGGCGGGGGCGCTGTTCGGATTTTTTAGTGGGCTGGTGTTGGATTTTTTTCTCGTCTCCCCGTTCGGTTTATCGGCGATCTCTAACTCGGTTACTGGTTGGGCCATCGGAACATTTCAAGCCGGAATGGCTTTTCAAACTCGCCGTACGCAAGTTTTTTTGGCCGCCCTAGGGGGAGTCATCGGCGGGACAGTTTTTATGGTTGTCGGTGGTGTGGTTGGTGTGGCGGGATACCTTTCTCTCTATTCAGTGCAGGTAATTGTGGCCGGATCGATTTGGGACGCAGTGGTTTCTGTGCCGATATTTATGTTTGTCCACTGGGCGTTAATGACTGAGCGCCTGCGCCGTTACTGAGCCCTGAACTAAAAATCCTTTATTTCGTAAGTAGTATTGATACCTGTGACCAATTCTTCGCCGCGCCTCGGGGCGTCGGGAGACCCCGCAATTTCTCGTCGGCGGTTTCTTATCGCCGGCGGGATTACCGTCGCGGGATTGGCGGTAGTGGCCATCAACCCTTTTGACTCCGGCGACTCTAATTATTTCGCTCCCACTTTAAGCGGCGCGGGCCCGTTTCCTGATCCGACTAAGCACACCTTCGATGTGGTCATCAAGTCTGGGCGAGTAATGGACCCCGAGACCGGTTTCGACGAGATTGCTGATGTGGGTATTGACGGCGCAACGATTACCGGCATCTCTGCACCTTCGTCGGGAGAATCTTCGCTGCGAGGTCGTTCAATTATTGATGCCCGAGGGTTAGTAGTGGCGCCCGGATTTATAGATATTTTGAGTTACGCCCCCAATCCGTACGGGATTTGGTTCAAGGTCGCTGACGGTGTGACTACCAACCTGGGCTTGCACGGCATTCAAAGTCGGGCGGCAGACTTCTTTTCCACTTATGGCTCATCGGCCCAGCGACCGCCTACTCACTACGGTGGAGCCTTTAGTAATCCTTGGACCCGTTCACAACTTGGACTTGGGGTTGATGATGCATCTTCAACTAAACAAATCGATGCCCTAGTAGCCACGTGCGACGAAGACTTGCGGAAAGGTTACGTAGCCGTTGACTTTGAGCCCGAGTACACGCCTGGAGTTCGTTACGATGAGATCAAAGCCTTAGCTGAAGTTGCCAAAAATCACAATGTTCCGGCAACTTTCCACGCTCGTTACTCCGACGACATGTCGCCCGGCACTAATGCTGAAGCATTAGCGGAAGTCCTCCAAATCGCTCAAGAAACCAAAGCCCAAGTCCATGTCGAGCACATCATAAGTACGGGTGGAACATTCACTATGGCCCAGTCGCTTAAAACTCTCAATTCGGCTCGCAATGATGGAATCAGTGTTACTGCGTGCATGTATCCCTATAATTACTGGGCAACATATTTAGCCTCAGCTCGGTTTAACGACGGGTGGCAAGAACGGTTTCACATTAGTTATAAAGACTTAGCCATTGTCGGAACTGGTGAGCGACTGAATGCATCGACATTTGCGAAGTATAAAAAACAAAACTCACTTTGTGCGGCTTTCGCTATCCCTGAGTCTGACGTAAGAGAAGCGCTGCAAACTCCATGGGTAATGCTGGGGAGCGACGCCATCTTGGAGCCCGGCAACAAAAACCACCCTCGATCTACTGGGTGTTTTGCGCGGGGAGTAGGGCGTTACGTTCGGGAAGAAAAAGTGTTAGATTTAATGCCCGCCTTAGCTAAAGCCACCATTTTGCCCGCTCAACTGACTGAAAAGGGTGCGCCCATCATGCGCCAAAAGGGGCGAATGCAAAAAGGGGCCGACGCCGATGTCACTATTTTCGACCCCAAAACTTTACTAGATCTTTCCACGGTAGAAAATCCTGGGGTTGAGTCAAAAGGAGTTAAGTACGTTTTGATTTCTGGGCAAGTAGTTAGAAATCCGAATGGAAATCAAACTTCCGTCCGCCCCGGCTTACCCGTCACACGCCAGAAGGCTTCGGTATGAACAGCACTAACAGACACTCTCGATTGGCGATAGTCGGTATCGTGATTATTTCATTATTTTCGGTATTATTTATTCGTCTGTGGTTTTTACAGGTCGTATCTACCGACACTTACGCGGCCGAGACTAAAGCCAATCGAATTCGTGTTATTTCTGAGCCCGCTATCCGAGGAAATATTCTCGACCGCAACGGCAAAGTCATAGTTGAAAGCGAATTAGTCAATAGTGTTCAGGTTCGTCGGGGTATAACTGACCAAGAGCGCAAGGCGGTGGTGCCCAGACTGGCTAAAGCCATAGGTAAATCAAAAAAATACGTGAATAACCGGCTAGACAGTGTCAAGTTTTCGCCCTATCAACCGGTACCCATTATCACCAATGTCCCGTACGACACCTTGGTTTACATAAAAGAACGACCTGAGTTGTTCCCAAAAGTTGATGTAGTGCGCCGTTCGGTTCGGGTTTACCCTGACGGGTCAATAGCACCTCATCTTTTAGGATACGTCGCGGCAATTAATAAAGAAGACCAAAAACTTTTCCCGGACGACAAGTACGGGCCCGAAGAGAACATAGGTAAAGACGGAATAGAACGCATGTTTGAAACCGAACTTCGCGGCAAACCGAGAGAGCGTAAGTTTGAGGTTGATAGCCGAGGTCGGCTGATTAGAGTTTTGAAAGATCGACCTGCGGTGGTGGGTAATGATGTTCAACTAACGGTCGACCTTGATGTGCAAAGAGTGGCTCAAGAATCGCTTGAGCAGGGAATGCGGGCTGTAGGGGGAATTAAAAACACTGGAGAAAAGTTCCGGTACGAGAACTTTAAGGCCAGCGGGGGAGCGGCCATCGTGCTCGATGCTCGCGACGGATCGGTCGTGGCGTTGGCGTCAGCCCCGACGTTCGATGTAAGTAGGTTTACCGACGGAATCCCTATCGAGGAGTACGCCAAAATTAAAGACCCGGCCAGTAATTTCCCGCTGCTTAATCGTCCGATCCAAGGCCAGTACGCCCCAGGCTCGACTTGGAAACTATTTACGTCTATTGCCGCTTTGGAATCAGGGGTAGTAACTCCTGAGGAAGTCATATACGATCGTGGTTTTGTTGAGTTTGGTAACCCACCCCAACGGTTCAACAACGCTCAAAAACAAGCCCACGGATCCGTTACGCTTGAAAGTGCTCTAACGGTGTCGAGTGACGTTTATTACTACACCATGGGTTTCCGGTTTTGGAAGTATTTTTCTAATCGCAATACTGGTTCCAAGAACCTTGACAAAGGTTACGCGATTCAAGGTGTGGCTAAGCGATTCGGTTTTGGCCAACCAACGGGGATCGGGCTTGCCAACGAAGCCACTGGGCGAATCCCAGATGAAAGCCTTAAGATTAAATTCAATTCCCAAAGTCCCGACCCTTTTGCTAAAGAGTGGCTACCTGGTGATAGTGCCAACTTGGCTGTTGGTCAGGGGGATTTGCTTGTGACTCCACTTCAAGAAGCAGTCGCTTACTCCGCTTTTGCTAACGGGGGGACTTTATATTCGCCTCGCTTAGCCAAAGCGGTGCTGAGCCCCGGGGGGGAAACTATTTTGCGGAAACTACCGATTGAGAAGCGGGGTCAAGTTAAGTTTACGACCGCTATTCGTGACGCCATTATGCCCGGTCTAATCGGGGCGTCGCTTCCTAACGGTAACGGAACCGCTAGTGGAGCGTTTGCGGGATATCAAGGCATGGAAGTAGCGGGTAAAACTGGTACTGCCCAAGTAAATGATAAGCAAGACACTTCGGTTTATGCAGCCATAGTTAACCCCAATCCAGCCCCTGACACCGATCAACCGCAGTATGTGGTTGTGGTTTTTGTTGAACAAGGTGGTAACGGGGGGTCGGTAGCCGCCCCGATTGCTCGCCGTATAATTGAATCACTTAACGGAAATCCTAATCCTGCATCTGTGCGTTTGGTCTATAACAAAAACGACTAATGACGACTTCATTTGAACAACTCTCATCCCGTTCTCGCCGCCGTCGCGCGGTGGGAAAAGAGACGGGCTTTCACAGTTGGACTGAAAATGCTGACTGGTGGCTTCTCGGATCGGTATTGGGGCTAATCGCTCTGGGTTTCGTGATGATCTATTCGTCAAGTCGATCTATCGTGATTGATGATCCGCTTTACTTCGTAAAACGACAAAGCGTGGCATTAATTGTTTCGCTGGGTGTGTTTTTTCTAATTATGCGTATCGATTACCGTCGTTTCAGTACGTACTCGTTAGTGGCCTATTTAGGTACTTGTATCGCTCTTTTTCTTGTCCTCACCCCCTTCGGTTCAGATTCTCGGGGTGCTCAGGCGTGGTTCCAACTTCCCTTTGGGTTTCAACTTCAGCCGTCCGAATTTGCCAAAGTGATCCTCATCATTGCGCTCGCAGGATTCGTAAATCAACATCGCGATGAGATAGATCCATGGCGCCTCACATTGATCGTAGGCGTAGCGTTGATTCCGCTCGCACTCGTACAACTACAGCCTGATCTCGGTACCAATATGGTTCTGTTATCAATGGTGATCGGTCTTTTGGCGGTAGCCGGAGTAAAAGGGCGTTACTTGCTGATCTTGATGATGCTGGCCATTACGGGAGTGTTTGTTGTTTTAAATCTTGGAATACTCAAGCAGTATCAGTTAGATCGACTTACGGTTGTTTTAGACGGAGGAAATAAAAAAGAAGGTGCTTCTTACAATCAAGACCAGTCTAAGAAAACTATTGCTACTGGTGGTCTTACGGGGCAAGGTCTTTTAAAGGGCCCCCAGACTCGTCTCGGCTTTGTCCCCGAGCAGCAAACCGACTTCATCTTTACCGCCGCGGGAGAAGAGTTTGGGTTTGCCGGTACTTCGTTGATCCTTACCTTATTCGCCATTGTCATGTGGCGGACTTGGCGAATAGCCAACCTTTCGGCTGATTTCTACGGGACGCTGATTTGTTCGGGCGTTCTAGCGGTGTTCGTTTTTATGGTTTTTGAAAACATTGGTATGACTATGGGCATTATGCCAATCACGGGAATTCCGCTTCCGTTTATGAGCTACGGGGGTTCGTCTTTGATCACGTGTGTAGCGTGTATTGCTTTGGTTGCCAATGTGCACGCCAACCGATTCTCGTAAGTTGGCCAACTCGGCTAATCTCAAACCGTTATGAATCATGAGCTCGAGACCGATCTATGGCCCAAGATTGAACCCCTTTTAAGTCGGGTCGAAAAACCGGCGCGCTACATCGGAATGGAGCGGGGCGCCCTCAGCCCGCGGCATAGAGAGTCCGATGTTTCTTGGCTTTTGATCTATCCCGATACTTACGAAATTGGGCTTCCTAACCAAGGCCTCCAAATTCTCTACGAGATTCTCAATGAACGCGACGACGCGACGGCGGAACGGGCTTACGCACCGTGGGTTGATCTAGAGGCCGAATTACGGGCTAAAGGAATACCGCTTTTTTCGGTGGACACTCATCGTCGGGCTGGTGCTTTCGATGTTTTGGCCTTTAATCTTTCGGCTGAACTGGTTTTTACTAATTTGCTCAACTGCATTGACTTAGCCGGATCTCCGGTACGCAGTTCTGACCGCCACGATCATGATCCAATTGTGGTGGCCGGCGGGCATTCCACCTTCAACCCTGAACCTCTTGCGGATTTTGTCGACGCTTTTGTTATGGGCGAAGGCGAAGAAGTGGTAGGCGAAATGACTGAAGTTCTGCGGGGGTGGAAGGCCAATAAAAAACACAATCGTGAAGGGGTGCTACGCGAACTAGCTTCAATCCCAGGAGTTTATGTTCCTTCGCTCTATGAGGTTGCTTACGATGGTCCCCACATTGTCGAAGTTAAGCCTCTTCACTCAGGAGTTCCTGAGCGCATCGAGAAACGTACAGTTAGCGATTTAGGAGACTGGCCGTATCCTAAAAACCAACTAGTCCCGGTAATGGAAGTAGTTCACGATCGTTTAAACGTAGAAGTCTTTCGAGGTTGCACTCGGGGCTGTCGATTTTGCCAAGCCGGGATGATCACTCGGCCAGTTCGCGAGCGTCCCGCCGAGCAAGTGCGCACCATGGTGCGAGACGGACTGCGGCGCACCGGTTATGACGAAGTTGCCCTCACTTCGCTATCAACGGCGGATTTTTCGGGAATTGAGGGCATCGTGCGGGGGGTTATTCAAGATCAGACCGGTACTGGAGGAGTGGCGGTATCGCTTCCGTCTTTACGAGTAGATGCATTTACCGTAGGAGTAGCGGCACAAATACAGAGTGTTCGCCGAACCGGCCTTACCTTTGCCCCTGAAGCCGGCAGTTGGCGGCTGCGTAAAGTGATCAACAAGTTAATCACTGAAGCCGATCTTTACGATTCGGCTGAAGCAGCTTTTTCTAACGGCTGGAGGCGGATAAAACTTTATTTTTTAACTGGTCTACCCACTGAACTCGACGAGGACACGCTCGGGATCGCTGA
This sequence comes from Acidimicrobiia bacterium, assembly GCA_009694435.1. Lineage (GTDB taxonomy): Bacteria > Actinomycetota > Acidimicrobiia > IMCC26256 > PALSA-555 > SHUY01. The sequence goes on from SHUY01000027.1 coordinate 20,297, forward strand.
GTTAGCTCACAATGTGGTGGCCATCGGCAAAAAACATAACAAAAGTGCCTCGTGCACCGTTTCGGTAGGTGGTTTTGTTCCTAAAGCCCACACACCGTTTCAGTGGTTTGGTCAAAACTCAATTGAAGAAATGTACCGAAAAGTAAATCTTCTCCGTGATGCTACCCGTAACTCCAAAGTCCAACTCAAGTGGCACGACCCAGAGGCGAGTTTTGCCGAAGGAATTGCTAGTCGCGGCGACCGAAGAATTGGCCGAGTGATCGAACGAGTTTGGCGAGCGGGCGGTACATTCCAAGAGTGGAGTGAGCACATGGATATCAGTCGCTGGACTGATGCCATGGCGGCAGAAGGACTCGATGCCAATTGGTACGTAACTAGACATAGAAACGAAAATGAGATATTGCCGTGGGATCACATATCGGCCGGATTGCACCGAGATTTTCTTTACCAAGAGTGGCGAGCAGCTCTGAACGAAAACGGCCTACCCGATTGCCGATGGACTCCGTGTTACGACTGCGGAGTTTGTACGGGACACTCACTCGAACATGTGGTGGCATCAAGCGTCGCTCCAGCCGGTGGAAGTCAAGGGACAGGGCAAGACTTGTCTACGGGGGGATCAGTCCCCGTCGACTTCAAGGGGGTTGTCGGTGCGCGGTGACCTTGGATTCCCAATCCGGCTGCGTTATTCAAAACGGGGGAAGATTCGTTTTGCGTCGCATCGCGATTTGGCCCGCGGTTTTGATAGAGCCTTTCGAATTGCCGAACTACCCCTAGCCTTCACCCTGGGGTTTTCTCCTCGCCCTAAGATCAGTCTGGGCTATGCGCTTGGGGTGGGTCATGAAAGTAACGCGGAATATCTAGACATTGAACTCCTGTCTCCGGTTGATATAGAGCCTTTATCGGCCCGCATCGGCGAGGCCTTGCCCGATGGGGTTAGCATTGACGGTGTTGTATCTCTTATTCCTCGGGCTCCGGCCCTTCAAGAAGCAGTGACTTTGGTAGCACTTGAGCTTTATCTAGCCGACATGAAACCTTCATTAGTTGAGCGAGTAGTGCAAGACGCTAACAATCGTGACGAAATTTGTGTTGCTACAACCCGTAAAGGTCGTTCAATCACCGAAGACCTTCGACCAGGAATTAAATATATGGAGTTTGACGGAACCAATAT
>SHUY01000028.1 GCA_009694435.1 Acidimicrobiia bacterium
GCCGGTTACGTTATCTCCCCCGATATGACCTTGACGCCGGTGGAAAGTGTTGGGGTCGAATATTCGCTTGACGCCGATCAACTACCTCGCTCGGGGACGCTAAAAGTGGGTGATTTGGCTCTTAATTGGGAAGTCCAGTTAGCCGCACCGATTCTGCTGGTGTCACCCGAAGGAAAACAGTCTCGCTTTCCGCGATCTATGTGCCGCTTTAATACCGCCGATGGTCGTGAGGGGTCGGGCTGGATTGAATTTAATTTCCCTGAAGGAGTGGCTCGCTCCGGAGAGATCGGTAGTTAAAACAGTGCATATTGATTTAACTAACTCACAAAAAGAATTACTGAACGAACTCCGATCGTATTTTAGTGCTCTTATGACTACTGAACGCCGAGAGTCCCTAAAAGGAGGGGAAGCGGGTGGTGAAGCATTTCGAGCACTAATCCGCCAAATCGGGGCTGACGGATGGCTTGGTGTCGGCTGGCCGGTGGAGTACGGCGGTCACGGCCGGACTCCACTTGAGCAGTACATTTTTTTTGATGAGGCCAATAGAGCCGGCGTTCCGCTGCCACTGGTTACTCTAAATACGGTTGGCCCCACGCTGATGGCTTACGGTACCGACGAGCAAAGGGATTACTTCTTGCCTAAAATTTTGGCCGGCGAGTTGCACTTTGCTATTGGATACTCCGAGCCTGGAGCAGGAACCGACCTCGCTTCACTGCGCACTCGGGCCGTACGCGACGGTGATGAATACGTAATCAATGGTCAGAAAATTTGGACTACTGGAGGTCATGACGCTGATTGGGTATGGCTGGCCTGCCGTACTGATTTTGATGCGCCGAAGCACAAAGGGCTTTCAATAATTTTGGTTCCCACGACTTCTCCCGGATTTAAACATTCACCAATTTGGGTATTGGGCGGCGGCCACACCAATGCCACTTTTTACGAAGATGTACGAGTTCCCATAACCAATGTGGTGCTCGAAGAAAACGCCGGATGGAAATTGATCACTAGTCAGTTGAACCATGAGCGAGTAGCACTTGGTCCCGCCGGTCGGCTCGAGCGGCCTTACGAAGCAGTGCTCCAATGGGCTCGAGAGACTAAGCAAAACGGAGCAAAGCGCGTCATCGATACGGAGTGGGTGCAGGTGTCTTTAGCTCGAGTGGCGGCCACCATAGCCACTTTGCGTTTGTTGAATTGGAAAGCCGCCGCCGCGATAGACGCAGGCGACCCCAATCCCGCCACGGCTTCAGCCATGAAAATTTTTGGAACCGAACAACAAGTGCAGTGCCTGAGAATACTTATGGATGTTGTGGGTGAGAGCGCAAAACTTAAAGATGATTCTCCAGGGTCAGCCCTATACGGTGAACTTGAGCATGCCTATCGACAAGCACCAGTAGGAACTTTTGGCGGTGGTGTTAATGAAGTTCAGCGAGAAATTATCCAGATGGCCGGGCTAGGCATGCCTCGGGCTCCTCGCTGATCGCTAGGCGGTTTTAGTCGTAATGGAAGTCGGTGTAGCACTACCTCAGATGGTCAAAGATTTTGACCGAGATAAATTCGTTAATTGGTGTGAAGGAATAGACGCAGGCCCATTTTCTTCTGTTTCTGCTGGCGAACGCATTACTTTTCATAATCTAGAAGGCATTACCGCGTGTGCCGCCGCGGCCGCGCTCACTGAGCGAGTTAAAGTTTTTGCCAATCTTATTGTGATGCCGTGGCATACAGTGCCGTTAATCACTAAGCAACTAATTGCTATAGACGTTATTTCGAATGGTCGACTTGAGATTGGTGTCGGTATTGGTGGTCGTAAGCAGGATTACGAGGCGCTGGGAGTAAATTTTGGGCATCTTCACCAACGTCTTGATGATTCAGTAATAGAGATGTTGCATCTTTGGAAAGGGGGCGCCGCCGGCGATGGGGGAGTGTTGGGCCCTCCACCACCACAGGCTCAGCCGCTCGTTTTGGCGGGCGCTATGGGTCCTAAGGCGTTGGCGCGAGCGGCTAAGTGGGCTGACGGGGTATCAGGATTTACTATTACCGCTAACGCCGAAGAAGCCGAACAGCTATTCCTTGCTACTAGCAAGGCTTGGGCCAATGAGGGGAAAACTAAGCCCCCTCGACAGGTGACGGGATTTTTTTGCGCGTTAGGTCCTGACTCCGAAAATCGCTTACGTAATTTTGCGTATGAGTACTTAGAAGTTTTTGGCCCATTATTCGCTCGGTCTATTGCCGAAGAAATATCGGCCTTCACCCCTGAACGAATTGGTGATGCCCTAGAGGCGATAGCTGCCGTTGGTGGCGATGAATGCATTTTGGTGCCGGGATCGGCTGATCCAAAATGCCTAGAAGAATTATCCGCGCTTGTGGCTGATCGAGGCTTCTGATGAAGAAATCACTCAGTGACTATCGGGTTTTGGTTACTGGTGGTGGTAGCGGTATCGGTGAAGGTTGTGCGGAGATGCTCAGCCAAGATGGAGCGACAGTAACTATCTGCGGGCGCACACCTGAACGCCTAGCCGATGCCGCGCAACGCATCAAAAAGAGTACCGGAACTTCTCCCCTTATTTGTGTGGCCGACATCACCAATGAAGAACAGATCACTCAGGCGGCCACCATGGCTGCGGGCGATTCTGGCCTTCTCCACGGGGTGGTTGCTTCGGCGGGCGGTTCTCTTCATATGGGGCCATTGCATCTAGCTGACACCGAAGCGTTGAGAGCCACTCTCGACCTTAATGTTGTCGGAACATTTCTCACTCTTAAGGCCACGGTTCCGTTGTTGCGAGCAGCACAAGGTTCTTTTGTCGGGGTCTCGTCGCACGCGGGCTTAGATTCATTTCGTTTTCTTGGCGCGTACGGAGCCGCTAAGGCGGGGCTTGATCACATGTTGCGAGTTGCCGCTGACGAACTAGGGCCGGCTCGAGTTCGTGTTAATTCAGTGCGTCCGGGAATCATCGCAGATGAGTTAATGAAAGCAATTACCGATGGAGGCTCAGTACTCGATAGTTATATCGAAAATATTCCTTTGCATCGAGTGGGCACTGTTGGTGATGTCGCTCAACTAGTGCGATTTTTAATTAGCCCTGAGTCGAGCTGGATAACTGGCCAGTGCATAAGCGTCGATGGCGGGCAATCGTTGCGCAAAGGGGCAGACTACGGCGCTTTTGCTGATGCTATCCACGCAAGCGACCCCGAAATGGCTTGGGTGTACGAACCGAAAGAATAAATTCTACTTATCGGCCTTAAATGTAATTGGGATGTGCTTAAGGCCGTTGATGAAGTTAGACCGCAAACGGCTGATGTCACCGTCGAGTTTGATGTCGTGCATGCGATCAAGAATTGTGTCGAACATTACGTAAATCTCTCGACGAGCCAAGTTAGAGCCAAGACAGAAGTGAGGACCACCACCCCCAAAAGAAACATGCTCATTAGGCGTGCGCTCAATATCAAAGACGAAAGGATCATCAAAGTATTTCTCGTCGCGATTCGCCGAGATGTACCAAATGACGACTTTGTCTCCAGCCTTGATTTGTTGTCCACCGAGAACAAGATCTTTGGTGGCTGTGCGACGAAAGTGCATCACGGGAGTAGCCCACCGCAGCATTTCTTCTACTGCTCCTGGAAGAAGGTCTCGGTTCTCTCGCAGACGCGCTAATTGCTCTGGGTTTTCTAGCAAGGCCACCATCCCGTGGGAAATTAGATTACGGGTAGTCTCGTTACCCGCCACAGTGAGAATTAGAAAAAATAAGTCGATTTCTATCTCGGTTAGTTTTTCTCCGTCCACCGATGCACTAGATAAAACCGAGATGAGATCATCATGAGGGTCAGCCCGCTTTTGTACGGCTAACTCAGATGCGTAGGAGTAGAGATCCATCATCGCTTGGGTTGCTATTTCTTCGGTTACTCCATATTCTGGATCATCCGACCCGATCATTTCGTTAGACCAGTCAAAGAGTTTGTGACGGTCTTCTTGGGGAACTCCCATTAAGTCGGCGATTACTTGGAGGGGCAACTCGGCCGCGACATCGACCACGAAGTCGCACGAACCTTTTTCGGCAATCCGATCGATGATGTCGTTAGTACGTTCCCGCATGGTCGACTCAAGTTCAGCCACCATTCTAGGGGTAAAGCCTTTGTTTATTAGTCGTCGATAGCGCGTGTGCATGGGTGGATCCATGTTGAGCATCAGCATCCGCTGCTGTTCTAGGTGTTCGGGCTCAGAGTCAAACATGAAAACTAAGCCTTCGGCCGACGAAAAGTTTTCGTAATCACGCCCTACGGTTACCACGTCGTCATAATTTGTTACTGACCAAAATCCCGCCTGACCATCAATGCCTTCGTGCCACGCCACCGGCGCACTTTGGCGCATCTGAGTGAACCAGTCGTGAGGGACGCTATCTACAAATCGATCCTTATCCCAGTAGTTGATTTCGTTGCTAGCCATAATTTGCATTCTGCCTTTCAGCCAAACTCAGGGATCACGTACTTACCGAATAGTTCAATTGATTGCATAACTTTTTCGTGGGGAATGTTGTAGGGGTTAAGTAAGCACAGTAGTAAATCAACCCCGGAAGCTTCGTATCGCTTTAAAGTTTCTATGCATTCGTCAGGGTCGCCGACTACACCCGATCCGGTGGAGTGGATGTAGTCAAAATTTAGATACTCGAGCGCTCCTTCGCGCTGGTGCTGGAGTGGGGCCGCGGCGTAGTCGTAGGTTCCTAGCGGGTGGTCCCGTTCTTCTAGCCATTCGGCCACTGAGCCAATAATAGAAGCACCCGCTTTTGGGTACCAAACAAAAGATTCTTCGGCCACAGCGTAAGCCTCTTCTTTAGTTGGAGCGCAATGAACCATGGTGAATGTGGCCGCAGTGTCGTTGATAAATTTCCCTGCTGGCTGGGTGCACTCGGCTAGCCCCTTCTTATAACGGGCGAGGTTGTCAGATATTGATTCCGGAGGCATTCCTACAGTGAACGAGCATAGTCCGATTCCTTGGCGACCAATTTCTTCGTGCCCCGCGGGCGAACTAGTGGCCCCGAAAATTGGTGGGTGTGGTTGTTGCAATGGTTTGGGATGCACTCGCCGAGGCGCGCCCATTTTCCAAAATTCACCGTCGGCCTGATATTCATCGTTAGTCCACGCACCAACTATGTGGCCTAGTGCTTCTCGCCACTGTTCACGAGATTTATCAACGTCAACATTGAAACCCTCTAGTTCGGCCCGACTCGATGATCTTCCAGTACCAAAATCAACCCGACCATCAGAAATCAAATCTAAAACTGCTACTGATTCCGCGGTGCGAATGGGATGATTGTAAGGCTGGGGAAGCAAGCGCACCCCGTAGCCGATTCTTATATTTTTTGTTCTCGCCGCGATAGCACCGTAAAGAACTTCTGGGTTAGAACAATGAGAGTATTCATCAAGAAAATGGTGTTCCACACTCCAGAACGCGTGAAAACCTACCTTGTCACCGAGTACGGCTTGTTCAAGAGTGTCTTTGTAAGCCTGATGTTCTTTACCGGGGGTCCATGGCTTGGGGACTGGTATTTCGTAGAACATGGCAAACTTCATTAGGTTTGCTTCCCCTTTACTCGGTTCAGTTTTTGTGGGCGGATGCTCATTCTTGCGATCTCGGCTTGTGGTTGAAGTGGGTTTGGATGAGCATAGGTCTATGCGAGGACTAAAGGGAAAAGTCGCAGTGATAACTGGGGCAGGCTCAGGGCTAGGGGCGGCCACGCTGCACCGATTGTCCGAGGAGGGGTCAATTACGGTGGGCCTAGATTTAGTACCTGCGCCGGACGAAACGCGGGCTGCGTCTTGGCACCAAGTTGACGTAAGTAACGAAGACTCCGTAGCCGCAGCCATGAAGGCGGTGATCGCTGAGCACAATCGTATTGATGTGTTGGCTACGTTCGCGGGGGTGGCTGGTGGTGGTCCAGTCCATTCGTTGGCAAGTCAAGAGTGGAATCGAGTACTGGCAGTAAACCTGACGGGGACATTTCTTTGCTGCAAACACGCACTCGTTCCTATGGTTGAACAAGAATCGGGCGCAATAATCACCGTGGCGAGCGTAGAAGGAATTGAAGGCACCGAAGGGGGAAGTGTCTACAACGCAGCCAAAGGGGGAGTAGTTCTGCTTACTAAAAATATGGCTATCGACTATGCCCGACGCAATATTCGAGTCAATGCCGTGTGTCCTGGATTTGTAGAAACCCCGATGTTCGATGCGGTCATGGGTAGTTCAGGAATGGCTGATTATCGAGACGAATATCGCAACCAACATCAGATTGGTCGTTTTGGCCACCCGTCCGAGGTCGCAGCCGCGACGGCTTTTCTTGCTTCCGAGGATGCTTCGTTCATAACCGGCCACGCCCTAGTGGTCGATGGTGGTTATACCGCCGGCATGCGTACGGGTCTTTCTGATCTATTGGGCCTTTCTTGATTGGGCCTTTCGGAATGGCAGTTCTCGGGCCAAATCTGTAACGTGTTCTTGTCTAGAGTATTCGCAGTACGCCAAAGCGAAAAGCCAAAGGGGGCGCAATGTATATCGGGTTGACGGAAGAACAGCAGAAATTACAACTCGAAGTGCGCGAGTACTACCGCCAGCTGCTTACTCCCGAAGTAAGAGCATCTTTGGCTAACGGCGGTGGCGTCGGACCCGCAATGCGCAAAGTAGTGCGTCAAATGGGATCTGACGGCTGGCTAGGAGTTGGCTGGCCTAAAGAGTGGGGTGGGCGCGGTTTCACCGCGGTTGAACAGTTCATCTGGTTCGACGAATCGATGCGGGCAGGTGCACCAGTACCGATGCTCACCATCAACACGGTTGGTCCCACAATTATGAATTTTGGTTCAGAAGAGCAAAAAAAGTTTTTTGTTCCAAAAATTTTAGCGGGTGAAATCCATTTTTGTATTGGTTATTCTGAACCGGGGGCGGGTACCGATCTGGCTGCGCTGCGCACTAAAGCTGAGCGCGACGGTGATGAATACATAATTAATGGTCAAAAAATGTGGACTAGTTTGGCTAGCGATGCCGATTACATCTGGTTAGCGGCCCGTACTGACCCTGAAGTAAAGAAAAATAAAGGAATTTCTTTATTCGTTCTCCCAATGGACACTACCGGAATAAAAGTTTTGCCTATTCAAGTAATGGGAGAGACTGACATCAATCAAACTTTCTTTGAAGATGTCCGTATACCGGCTAGTTATCGAGTGGGCGAAGAGAACGAAGGCTGGAAACTCATCACTACTCAGTTGAATCACGAGCGAGTAACGCTTTGCTCGTCGGGAATGGTTGAGCGGGCCCTAAACGACACGCGATCTTGGGCGCAAGAGACTCGACTAGCCGACGGAACTCGAGTTATCGACCAAGAATGGGTTCAGATCAGCCTCGCTCGGGTGCACTCGCGGCTCGAGTTTTTGCGGCTTATTAACTGGAAAATCGCGTGGGCCTCTACCCAGGGTGCGCTCAGCCCAGCCGACGCATCGGCGACCAAAGTTTATGGAACCGAGTTTTATCTTGAGGCGTTTCGTTCCTTGATGGAAATAATTGGCCAACACTCGTATCTTAAAAATGATGCGCCCGGTTCGGTTCTCCAAGCTCGCCTCGAGCACTCTTACCGCGGATTGATCATCCTTACGTTTGGCGGCGGAACTAACGAGATTCAGCGCGATCTCATTGCTGTGTTTGGTCTCAATATGCCCTTGGCTCCCCGATAGCCATTTAACTATTAACAGGAGAAAAATATGGATTTTTCATTTTCTGAAGAACAAAATGATCTACAAGGGCTGGTTCGCCAAATCCTAGAAGCCGAAGTTACGAATGAGCGATTAAAGCAAACTGAATCGAGCGAAGATAATTTTGATCGTGAGCTATGGGCAACTTTTGCTGAAGCTGGAATTTTAGGTATTGCCGTTCCAGAAACCTATGGCGGGGGCGGATTAGGTTTTCTTGAGTTAGCTATCACGCTTGAACAAATTGGCCGAGCAGTAGCACCAATTCCTTTTTACGCTTCGGCGGTATTGGGCATGCTCCCCATCGCTCAGTTTGGTACTGATATTCAGAAAAAAGCTTTGCTGCCAGGAGCAGTTTTAGGAGAGTCGATTCTGAGCGCAGGTCTATTTGAGGCTGGTGCCGATCAGTATCAGCCCACGACCTCTGCTGTTCTTACCGATAAAGGTTGGGAGCTAAGCGGAGTCAAAGATTGCGTTCCGGCGGGAATGTTGGCTGATCGAATTCTTGTTCCTGCGACTACCAAAGATGGCCAAGTAATTATTGCCCTAGTCGAGGCGACGAGCCCAGGGGTAACTCGTGAACGCCAAAACACCACGAACGGGCACCCTGAAGCCCGTTTCACTCTTGCTTCGGTCGAAGTAGGTGAGCAGGAAATTATTGGAACACCCGATAGTGGTCTCGATATTCTCCATTGGTTGGTAGAGCGTGCGACCGCTGCCCTTACCGCAATCGCGGTGGGAGTATGTGAAGAGTCAGTGCGAATGACCGCGGAGTACACCAAAACTCGTGAACAATTCGACCGCCCAATTGCAACCTTCCAAGCCGTTGGTCAGCGAGCGGCTGATGCTTATATAGACACTGAAGCCGTTCGGCTTACTGCTTGGCAGGCCATCTGGCGACTGTCCGAAGACTTGCCGGCCACGGTTGAAGTGGCGGTAGCAAAGTTCTGGGCGTCAGAGGGTGGTCAACGGGTTGTTCACGCGGCTCAGCATCTTCATGGGGGAATGGGGGTAGACCGTGATTATCCACTTCACCGTTACTTCCTTTGGGCTAAGTGGATTGAATTGACTTTGGGCGGTTCGACTAAGCAGCTTCTCGCTATTGGCCGCCGCTTAGCCGAGGACCCTGTTCCCGCTTAGCCAAACTGCTAAATGGCCAAAAGTTCGGCCTCTACCGATCCAAAAGATATTTTTGTTGCCCGAGATGGGCTGTCAATCCATGCTCTTGATTGGGGCGGGACTGGACCACCATTATTGTTATTACCGCCCAACGGGTTTTGCGCGGGATTTTTTGATCCCCTCGCGCAACGCTTGCGAGATGACTTCCGGATTATTGCGGTTGACCTGCGCGGCCAAGGCTTAACCGATACGCCCCAAGATTTTTCTTCGGGGCTTACTTTTTTCGAAATGGCTGCTGACGTCATTGCCGTGCTTGATGAATTAGAGATTAAACAGTGCGACGCGCTCGGCGAATCATTAGGTGGTGGGGTGGCCGCCATAGTCGATGCTCTGCGCCCAGGGGTATTGCTGAGGATCATGTTTTGTGAAGCTATTGCTTTTGATCTCGGCTCTTTGCCTACCCAACCTAGTAATACCCCTGGCGATGGGGGCAATTTTATGGCCCAGATCGCTCGAAAGCGGCGATCAGTTTGGCCCGATCGAGAAACGGTATTCGCTTCTTATTCTTCTCGACCACCACTCGACCAGTTGGACCCCGAAGCAATGAGGGCTTACGTCCGATGGGGGTTTGTCGATCGTACCGATGGCCAAGTCGAGCTGGCCTGCGCACCTGAAGTCGAAGCTCAAGTATTTGAAATTTCGTCTGGAGCCTCAGGTGCTCCGAGTGCATGGGAGCACTTATCGGAGTTGAGTGCTAAGTCGGCAGTGTTTTATGGAAATGAGTCAAATTTGCCCAAGGAGTGGTTTATTAGTCAAGCCCAAAGAATCGGCGTTGAGGCTCATGAGGTCCTTGGCGGACACTTTTTTTTACAAGAAGACACCGCGCGAGCAGTCACACTAGTACGGGATTTTTTGGCTACTAGCTAACAAAACTTTTACCAATGTAGTTAAGCAATAACTCCGCTTAAACGCAATTTAGAAATCTCTTCAGATGAATAGCCGAGGCTAGCCAAAACCGAATCAGTGTGTTCTCCGAGGTCTGGAGGCATAGATCTTGGACCACCAGGAGTTCCGAGGTAGTCAATAGGTGAATTGATCATGGTGGTGGTGTCAGACCCATCGGGGACATTAACGAATCCACCGCCGGCTAAAACTTGAGGGTCAGCCAATACTTCTTCGGGAGTTTGCACGGGCGCCCACCACATATCTTCTCGGTCGAATGTCTCGCCCCACTGGTCGCGTGTTTTGGTGGAAAAAAGTTTGTCTAATAAGCCAGTGAGCTCGTCGCGATTGTCTCGGCGTACTTGAGCATTGACAAATCTAGAATCAGTTATCCATTCGGGCTTTTCGATGGATCGACACAAATTAGGCCAGTGGCGTTCACTTTCTAACCCAATGAGCCAAAACCACCTCTGATCTTTATCTTGATAACAGTTAACGGTGGGATTGGCCATCGTTTCGTGAGTAGCAACACCGATTGCGGTTCCGAATCGCAACGCAACATTAAGATCAAAACTTATGGTGTAAATACCATGGCGTAGAAGTGAAGTGTGAACTACCTGTCCTTCTCCAGTGGAACCACGAGCGATTAAAGCCGCACATATTCCCGCCGCCAATGTCATGCCCGCGTTGTGGTCACCTTGTCCACCGCGCTGAAACGGAGGATTGCCGTCAGGCTGGGTCAGCAAACTCGCAATGCCGCTACGGGCCCAAAAAGCACCAATGTCGTACGCCGCTCGGTCGCGCTCAGGTCCTGCTAGTCCGTACCCAGTAATAATTCCGTATACGAGGTGAGGGTAACGCTCTCGGATTGATTCTGGGTCGAGCCCCAAACGGGCTAGTGCTTCAAGACGAATATTGGTTATAAATACGTCGGCTTGACTTAGCATCTCGTGGGTGAGTTCACGCCCTCGCTCATGAGCGAAGTCGATGACGATACTTTGTTTAGACCGATTATCTATTTCGAACGGCGGGTTGAACGGAAGATCTCCACCAATCATTTGAGCAAACCCTCGAGCTGGATCGCCTTGGGGCGGTTCAATTTTTATTACCTCCGCACCCCAATCGGCTAACAAGCCCCCCGCCGCAGGACCGGCCACCCAGACTCCCAACTCAACTACTCGTAGCCCCGACAGGGGTCCCGCATCGGGTGAGGAGTGGCGATCGTCTGAAGTCATGGCTTTCCTAGCGTTAGATGGGGGGCGTACCTTAAGCAAGAAACTTGGACGAGTAAATCCTAGGCTTACGCTATCGAAATTCTCATGGTGTGTACCGGGAACACCTGTCGTTCTCCTATGGCTGAAGCGATTTTACGCGTTCGGCTAAGGGAGAGGGACGCAGAGATTCGGGTCTCTTCCGCGGGAATAGACGCTTGGGCTGGTTCCGCCACGGAGAACTCTATTTTAGCCATGAGCGAATTTGGTCTAGATCTGTCTTCTCACCGCAGTCGGAAAGTAACCCCCAAAATAATTGCTGGCTCTGACCTAATCTTGGCCATGACTCGAAATCATTTCGACCGGATTACTCGTCTTTGTCCGGATGCTTTTAACCGAACGTTTATGCCCAGTGAGATGATTCGCCTAGCTTCGAGACCGAGAGAATCGTCAGAGTCAGTACGAGCGTGGGCTGCTCTCTTGTCGGCCACACGCCCTGATGGTCCAATAGGCCGTGGCGCTGATGAGGTGGGCGATCCGGTCGGAGAGGAAATGGAGGCTTATCGCTTGACCGCCCGTCGCCTCAATGCCGAGATGATCGCGCTAGCCGATTTACTGGTACCAATTTCGGATACTCCTTTGCGCCGGTAGTGGATGGCTTAGGGGGCGCGTGCGTGGCAGGCTGGAACCGTGGATGAATTAGATAAGTGGGATATTGCCGGTCGAGTGGCAGTAATCACCGGGGCTGGTTCGGGGATAGGCCGAGCCAGTGCTGAGCATCTTTCGGCTGCGGGGGCAACGGTGGTCTTGGCCGACATAAACGAAGAAGCAGCATCAGAAACTTTAGGAATCGTTCACGACACTGGTGGAGTTGGTCTAGTCGTACGAACTGATGTCTCGGACGCCTCTTCAGTAGAAGCGCTATTTTCGACCACCCAAGATGTTTATGGGGGATTAGACATTGTCCATAATAATGCTGGCTTAGTCTCTGGTTATCCGGTTTGGCCCGACATAACTCCCGAAACTCTAATGCGAGTAATGAACGTAAATCTTGGTGGAGTAGTTCTTGGAACTCGTCTGGCTATTCCCGCTTTAAGAAAACGGGGGGGTGGAGTGATAATAAATACCGCTTCAATGGCCGCTATTTTTCCGTTAGTGGAAGATCCTATTTATTCTGCTACTAAAGCCGCCGTTGTCATGTTTACTCGGGCGTGCGCTCCACTGGCTGAAGAAAATATAAGAGTTAATGTTGTACTGCCGGGTCTAGTCGATACCCCGTTGTTACCTAAGACGGGAGACGGATCAAATTGGGCTCAGTGGGCCAACGATGCTAATGATCTGATGGGGTTGCTGTCGGCTGACGATGTTGCTTGGGCAGTTGTTGAGTTGATAGAAGATAAAAGTGCTTTTGCTCAAGAGCGCATCGTGGGGGTCGCTCTTGATGGAAGCGACTCGTAATTATGAATTTAGAAGAGATGACCCCTAACCAGTCAGCTCGACGTGACCGGGTGATCGAATCTGCGCTTGAGTTGGCGTCCGAGGGAGGGTACGACGCAGTACAGATGCGCGATGTGGCCATTTCTGCTCAAGTGGCGCTCGGAACTATTTACCGTTATTTTTCTTCTAAAGACCATCTACTGGCTGCCGCGCAGCTCGAAATGTGGCGTAAACAGTCGGAACGGCTTAAAGCTCATCCCGCTAAGGGGGAATCTGACGCGGAACGAGTAATGAGCGTTTTAAATAGATCAATGCGCGGAGCGTTAAACGACCCGCAACGCACTCAAGCGCTAGTAACGGCCTCGTCTTCCCCTGATCCGGCAGTACGAGAGTGCCAGTCCGAATTGATGGGCATCATGGACGAAGTACTCGGAGCGGCTATGTCTGATGTCGAGCCCACTCGCCGAGCCCAAATAGCAGTGACCCTGCGACAGGTGTGGTTTGCGTGGCTGCTGGGTTGGGTCAATGGTTGGAACGATGCCCCTACGGTCTCGGCTCAACTAGAAACGGCTACTCGCCTTCTTCTCGCCTAATCGTGGCCTCAAGTTGTGGCTGGGAAAGAGAATGTGTTCTACTTTCGTCGTGCCTAGCGTTCGTCATAGTTCTCACGTAATCGAGTTTCCGTACACCCGTTCTCTCGGACCGGTTTACGGGGAGTTCCTGACGGGTTTACGCGATCAGCGCATCATCGGAATACGTAACCGTGACGGTTCAGTTCTGTGCCCACCAACCGAATGGGACCCTAAAACGGGAGAAGCATTAGCGCTTGATTTTGTTGAAGTTGGTCCGGAAGGAACAGTAACCACTTGGGCTTGGGTTACTAAGCCCACTCGCAAACATCCGCTGGATCATCCTTTTGCTTTTGCTCTTATCCAACTCGATGGTGCGGATACCGCAATTCTCCACGCGGTTGATGTCGCCAGCATGGACAAGATCACCACGGGGATGAGGGTGACCCCTCGCTGGCGAAAAGAAAGAATCGGTTTAATTACCGACATAGAGGCTTTTGTTCCTTTGGAGTCAAAATAATGAGCGCTTCACTTCCCGATGAGACAATAGATCCCAACGCACCGGTAGCCAACATGGACTACTTCATGGCGCTGGAATTCAAAGAAACGATTTGTCCCGTAGTCCAACGCTATACCGATGGTTTGCTGGCGGGGAAAATTATCGGTCACCGTTGTTCGCAGTGCGGTTTGGTCTATGTTCCTCCTCGAGGTTATTGCCCGATTGATGTTTTAGAAACAACTGAAGAAGATGAAGTTGAATTAGCAGATAGAGGAATAGTAACTAACTACACCGTAGTGACGCCGGTTCAATATTACGGCCAAGAAGCAACTGAACCTTTCGCCAAAGTTTCGGTTCTTCTCGACGAACCGGGTGGCATGTTGAGTCTGCAAGATGTATTAGAAGTTCCCGTAGAACAAGTTCGCATCGGTATGCGATTAGAAGCCGTGTGGGTGCCAGAATCTGATCGCACCGTCGAAGAAATTGGTAACCGTAGTTGGGGTAGTGCCGACGGTTGTATTTTGGGTTGGCGTGCCACTGGGGAGCCTGACGTACCTCCCGACCAATTTAACGATCGGGTATTTTGACGATGGCTGATATCGCAATCATCGGTTACTCCCAGTCACCTTCGTGGCGAGAAGCTGAATTGACTGAGCCTCAGTTCTTATTTCCTGTGATTTCCGAAGCCATTGACCACGCCAAAATCGAGCGTCGAGAGATCGGGTTCACTTGTGCGGGCTCGTGTGATTACCTTTCGGGTCAAACTTTTGCTTTCGTTATGAATCTCGAAGCCGTGGGTGCTTGGCCGCCCATCTCGGAGTCCCACGTAGAGATGGATGGCGCGTGGGCTCTTTACGAAGCATGGGTGCGGTTGCAGGCTGGGGATATAGACACCGCGCTGGTTTTCGGGTCAGGGAAATCTTCACCCGGAAATCTTTCAGAAATTTATCCGCTACAACTCGATCCGTACACTCTGACTCCCCTGGGAGTAGATCCAGCGTCAATGGCCGCCCTTCAGGCGCGCGCGCTTATCGATGCTGGATTGGTGACCGAAAGGGAAATGGCTCAAGTTGTTGCTCGGAATCGTCGTGACGCAATGAACAACCCCCGCGCGCAAGTGAGTGGCGATTTTGACGAAGATGCGCTTTTGGCGGAACCGTATTTAACCGCACCACTGCGCAAGCACGATCTGCCACCCATTTCGGACGGAGCGTGCGCGGTGATATTGGCTACCGCGGATAAGGCTCGAGCGGTGTGCGAGCGTCCGGTTTGGATCCGCGGCATCGATCACCGAATTGAGGTTCACCAACCCGGAATGCGCGATTTGACTGTGTCTTCATCAACTCAGATTGCGGGCAAAAATGCGGGCGTGGGCAATGCCCCGGTTGATGTCGCAGAACTGTGCGTCTCGTTTTCTCACGAAGAATCAGTGTTGCGTCGGGCCTTGGGTCTAGCCGAAAACGTTAAAGTGAACCCATCGGGTGGTCCCTTGTCGGCCAATCCGCTTATGGCGGTAGGGATATCTCGTTTTGCTGAAGCCGCCCGTCAAATCGCTGAGCAGGGTGCCCATAGGGCTATCGCGCACGCCAGTTCCGGCCAAGCCCTGCAGCAAAATATGGTTGCCGTTTTGGAAGGCGATTAATGAGCCATCAACCTTGCGCCATTATCGGAATTGGCCAGACCAAACACAAAAAACGTCGCGACGATGTTTCTTTACCCGGGCTAGTACGCGAAGCTGCTCAGCGGGCTCTTGATGACGCGGGAATGAATTGGTCAGATATCGATGCAGTTGTACTAGGGAAAGCGCCCGACCCTTTCGAAGGCGTGATGATGCCGGAGTTGAGTATGGCCGATGCTCTTGGGGCCGCCGGAAAACCGTTGATGAGAGTTCATACTGCCGGAAGCGTTGGAGGCACGACCGCTATTGTGGCCGCCCATCTCATTGAAAACGGCATTCATGAACGAGTTTTAACGGTTGCTTACGAAAAACAAGCCGAAGGTAACGCGCAGTGGGGTCTCGCGGGTGGCCGTTCGGGTGGAATGGGAGCGGGGGGGATTTTTGCTCCGTGGATGCGTAGTTACATTCAGCACTCAGGCGCCCCCGAAGACATCGGCTGGAAAGTTGCCGTTAAAGATAGAAAAAACGCACTCAAGAATCCGTATGCCCATCTTCAGTTAAAAGATATTTCCATTGAGAAAGTCAAAGAATCGCCGATGCTCTGGGAGCCGATACATTTTTTGGAGTCGTGCCCGTCATCAGACGGTGCGTGTGCGATGGTACTTACTAACGAAGATGGTGCCAAGAGGGCTCCTAAGCCCCCCGCTTGGGTTTTAGCGACGGCCATGCGCAGCGAGTTGGGCCAGTTTCCTGGTCGCGACCCAGTCCGCCCCCAAGCTGGGGTTGAGTGTGCGCACATACTTTATGACTCTGCTGGGATTACCGATCCGCGTGCTCAAATTGATGTGGCCGAGATCTACGTTCCCTTTTCGTGGTACGAACCCATGTGGCTGGAAGGACATGATATTGCTGGCCCCGGCGAAGGGTGGCAAATGACCGAAAGCGGAGCAACCGAGATAACCGGCGACTTTCCTGTCAACCCTTCGGGTGGAGTTCTTTCTTCGAATCCCATCGGGGCCTCGGGGATGTTGCGCTTTGCTGAAGCAGCTCTTCAAGTAAGAGGTGCGGCGGGTGAACACCAGGTTGACGATGCCACTGTTGCTTTGGGGCACGCTTACGGTGGTGCCGCCCAGTATTTTTCAATGTGGATTGTGGGCGCATCTCTGGATGCAGTCGCACAAAATAAATAGTTTCTAGATTTTTATGTCTGCCCCCGCTGGAACCGAATCACCTGAACTGGCTGATTTTCGCGCTTCCGCTGACGTTTGGTGTAACGATAATTTTGAACGGCGTTCAGTAGATATCAATGAGTTCAAGCGTCGTTTCTCGATTAGTTCAATCTCAGAAAAAGATGAACGCGCTCAAGTAGCGCGCGCCCAAGCGGGCCAAAAATTGGTATTTGAAGCGGGTTTTGCTGGTTTAGCGGTTCCGACGCAATACGGGGGTCAAGGACTCACCGCTCAACACCAGCGCATTTTTGCGCAGGTTGCGTCTCGGTACGTAATCGACACCGGAATATTTTCTGTCAGCATCGGAATGGTTCTGCCCACTTTGCTGGCCCACGGGACCGAGGAACAGAAATTGCGGCTTATCCCCCCAATGTTGCGAGGCGATGATATTTGGTGCCAGCTCTTTAGTGAGCCGGGTGCGGGATCTGATTTGGCCGGACTTACTACTAAAGCCGAACTTGATGGTGAAACTTGGTGCATAAATGGGCAAAAAGTGTGGAACTCCTTTGCTCATGTTGCCAATTGGGGGATCTTGCTCGCCCGCACCGACTGGGATGTGCCTAAACATCGGGGCATTTCGGTGTTTATGGTTGAGATGAATAGTGACGGCGTTGAAGTGCGACCCTTGCGTCAAATAACTGGAATTGCTCATTTTAACGAGACGTTCCTCACCGATGTGAATGTTCCAACTAATAATTTGCTCGGCGAGTTAAACGGTGGGTGGGGAGTAACTCAGACCACTCTTATGGCCGAGCGCTCTTTAATCGGTGGCGGGATGGGGTTGGGTTTTCGCGACTACGTGGCTTTGGCTAAGGAATATGAACGCGCTGATGATCCAAATATTCGTCAAGAGTTGGCTCGGGCCTATACGCGTTTTGAGATATTGCGTTGGCTGGGCGAGCGTTCGCGTACGGCTATGCGGGCGGGGAAAATGATGGGAGCAGAAAGTTCAGTTACCAAATTGGCGATCTCGGAACACGTGGCTAAAAGTGGGGATCTTGCACTAGCTATCGAGGGCGCGGCTGGAATGTTGGCTGGTGACGACGCTTCTGACTTCGGTTTTTGGCAACAGCAGTTTCTTAGTCAGTGGGCAATTCGTATTGGTGGTGGCACTGAGCAAGTACAGCGCAACGTTCTAGGCGAACGAGTTCTGGGGCTGCCGTCAGAAGCTCGTCCTGATAAAACCGAGCCGTTCCGGTTAGTCCCCAAAAACTAGATAAAAGACGAATCGGCACTAAGCCCAAGTTCAGGCCACTCACCCGAAATGATTGGTTGACAGTTACCGTAGCCAACTCCTCCATAAGTTGAATCGGTGACCCGAATGACGGTGTCACGAATTTGGTGCAACGATCTAGCCGTTTCTGGCTGGGTGCAATCAGCGATGCGCTCACCTTCAACCAAAAGTTTTCCTCGCCATTGCCCGTGATGGTTACCTTGATAGCCAAAATAAAGACCCGCTCCGAGATGGAAACCAGTATCGCCGAGTACTTCAATCTCAAAAGGTCTTACTTCTCCTGATTCGGTAGTCGCCACGATAGTTCCACCTAATAGTCGGCGATTATTAGGATCGAAAGTTAATTTGGGCTCAAGATTGCTCCACGCTTCTCGGCGCCCGTCGGGGTATTCAATTCCACCAATAACCGTACGCCGGAGGTGACCGGGTGCTTCAAAGTGCAACAGATGAAGGTGTACCCCGTAACGCTCACCGTCAGAACGCTCCATCAGCAGGGGTGACCAAAGCATTAAAAAACGCATTCGCTCCGAGTCGGTACCTGGGGTCGGGGCTAAGTCGGTAAGTGGTTGACCTACGTCGTAACGAGTCCCCCAGGAATGATCACGAGTTGAAACCCAGTCTTGGTCAGTAAAAGTTTCTCGCACTCCGTCAACCGAAACCCAGCCCCGTGCGGTTCCTATTTGGTGATAGCGCACAAGATCAGCCGAAATCCGATAGTCGGTGCGTTGAAGAGTGCGCTCTTCCATCGCTGGCGGTATGGCTGCTTCAAAGATCCACTCAAACGCGATTGGCTGGCACTCGTTTTCCGCCAGAGAGAAGCGCACGGTTTTCATCGGTTCGAGCACTTCGTAAGCAATGGGGCCTGCGGTCAAGGTGTCGGGTTCCGGTGATAATCGCCGGCTGCCCCGTACGGTAATTTGCTCGGTTCCGCGAGAAACCCCCGCGTAGGCATCCATGACATTGCGATTGATGTATTTCCCCAGCCCAAAGCCGAGCTGGAGCGACCCGTCACGAGCGGCGGCCATGGCACAGATTTTTTCGGTCCAAGCGAAATCGCTGGTGGTAACGGTGGCGAAAGTGTCGGGGATCTGGTGGCAGAGAGCCTCGTCGGCGGGGACTAAGGGCCCTATGGCGTGAGAAGACATAAGGGAAGCGTAGGTGGCGCCGAGGGGTCGGAGACGGCTACTTTAGAACCGGTTCTATGTTTCTCGATGAAACCGCTGAGCAGCGGGCCCTCCGGAAGGAATTACGGGAGTATTTTGCCAGTTTGTTGACCCCAAAAATTAGGGCTGACCTGGGTGCCGCGGGAGAAGGCAGTCCAGTTTTTAGAGAGTTAGTCAAAAAAATGGGATCCGATGGCTGGTTAGGAATCGGTTGGCCAGTTCAATACGGCGGACAGGGACGCGACGCTACCGATCAGTTCATATTTTTTGACGAAGTCCAACGAGCGGCGGCACCATTTCCGTTTGTCACTATCAACACGGTTGGCCCCACTCTTATCAATTTTGGTAGTGAAGCCCAAAAACAAGAGTACCTACCCAAAATATTGCGGGGCGAAATTAATTTTGCTATTGGCTACACCGAACCCAGTGCGGGCACAGACTTGGCTTCCTTGCGCACCAAGGCGGTGCTGTCGTCTTCAGCCAATGGTGACGAATGGGTTATTAATGGCAATAAAATTTACACCAGTGGCGCTAACCAAGCTGACTACATATGGTTGGCTTGCCGGACTGATGCCGATGTCGCGAAGCATAAAGGAATAAGCATCATTATTGTTCCTACCGACTCGCCAGGATTTTCTTGGACTCCCATAGTTACAGTTGGCGACATTGTTACTACGACAACTTTTTATGATGATGTTAGAGTTCCGGCAGAAAATATTGTTAGTGGAGTAAACGCCGGCTGGAAACTAATCACCACTCAGTTAAACCACGAGAGAGTCGGCTTAGCCGCTCTTGCTGGTCTTACTTATCGCATTTTCGACGATGTACTCGATTATTGTCGAGTAACTGATTCGGGCAATGGGAAACCCATGATTGAAGTGTCGTGGGTGCAGAGAAACTTGGCCCACGCGCACGCCCTTTGCCAAGCTATGAAACTCTTGAATTGGCGACTTACCGCCGCAGTGGCCGCCGACACTCTCAGTGGGGCAGATGCGTCCGCCTCTAAAATCTTTGGCGTTGAAACTCAAGTTGAGGTGTATCGGCTGCTCCTAGAAATCTTGGGATTTGGCGGTTACATAAATGCCGGTTCTTCGGGGGCAGCGTTGCACGGTGAACTCGAACACGCAGCGCGCGCGGCACAAATCAATACTTTTGGTGGCGGTGTGGTTGAGGTGCTGCGCGAGATAGTCGCTACTTCAGGTCTCGGTATGGCCAGGGCCCCACGATGAGTATCGACTTTTACGACCAAATCCAAAAATTTGTTGGTCTTGAAGCTGGGACGCAAGACGGTCACGACGAAGTAAATCAAGCCATGATCCGGCACTGGGTTGAGGCGATGGGGGACGAGAATCCTGTTTATGTAGATGCTCAATTAGCGGCAGAGTCGATTCACGGTGAACGAATTGCTCCACCGGTAATGTTGCAAGCCTGGGTGATGAGAGGTTTGAAACATCGTCCCGAATCGGGCGGTTCTCCGCAAGACGATTTGATGAATGTCCTTGATGGGGCCGGATTCACTTCGGTAGTGGCAACAAACTGTGAACAGGAATACGACCGCATGCTCCATTTGGGTGATCACTTGCGTACCCGGACCATCATTGATTCGATTTCTGATGAAAAACAAACTGCGCTCGGAACGGGGCATTTCTTGACGACTCGAGTTGAGTACGAAACGTTAGAGGGCGAGCCAGTGGGCCGCATGCTTTTCCGTATTCTGAAATTCAAACCCGGAACGGGGCGGAGCGTTTCGACCGAAGAAGAATCGCCCCCTCGCCCTTTGCGCCCTCGCCCCGCCCTTAATCGTGACAATCAGTTTTGGTTTGAAGCGGCTAAAGAGCACCGTTTGGTTATTCAAAAGTGCAGTGACTGCGGTGTTTTGCGTCATCCCCCCCGGCCTCGGTGTGATAAGTGTGGATCTTATGAACACGGTGCGGTTGAGGCGAGTGGAAAGGGAACTATTTATAGTTTTGTCGTAATTCATTACCCCCAAGTCCCTTCGTTTGACTATCCACTGCCAGTTGGACTTATCGCGTTAGAAGAAGGAACCCGTTTAGTAGCTGACTTAACGGGAGCGGAGGCCAGCGAATTCAAAATAGATATGCCGGTGATTCTTGAGTGGCAAGATCTTGATCCCGACCTAACTCTCCCTGCTTTTCGTCCGGTGAAGTTGTGAATTTCGAATTAAACGAAGAGCAAGAGGCAGTACGAGAACTGGCCGAGCAGATTTTTTCATCCTTATCCTCAGTCGAACAGGTAAAAAAAATAGAGGCAAGTGATGACCGTATCGATCGCGACCTTTGGTCAGCACTGGCCGACTCCAATATTCTTGGGCTTGCTATTCCCGAGGCGTACGGGGGTAGTGACTTAGGTTTGCTCGAACTGACTTTGGCGTTAGAGCAACAAGGGCGAGTGGTTGCCCCAGTCCCATTAGCCGCTACCACCGTTAGCGGAGCTTTAG
>SHUY01000029.1 GCA_009694435.1 Acidimicrobiia bacterium
ACCGCAGTTAGCAATAAACCCACTACGCCGATCGCCGCGGCCCGACCAAACCATTTAACTGGACGAAAAGCCAACCAAATAACTATCGCTCCGCTTACTGCGAATATGGCCACAATGAGATGACTCATTACGGTTAAAGCAAACAAGAAAGCCGCTAACGCCATGAGGCGACCAGTTCTTAAGGCGTGGGCAAAAGCACCCATGAATCCAAGGGCGCAAGCAAGGGCCAAAGTGTACGAGTACTCGCCGGCCAAAAGGCTGGGCAAAGAACCGCCCGCTATGTGTTGATTAAAAGATATCGACTCCGCCAAAGTCGTCGACCCAGTGTCGCCAACAAAAAACAGAAACGCGGTTGCCCCCAAAGCAAAGATGGCTGGAGTTGGATTAATGAACCGAAGTCCCTTGGCAAAACTAAACGCACTAATCGGCAAGAGCAGAGCGCCTAAAACTGTTCCGAATTTAAAAGCAATGTTGTACGGAAGTACTAAATCGAGCCCGACGATAGTTAAGGCAGGGACGGGAAAGTAAAACTGGCCGGCGGGGAACCCACCGTAAAAGTCGGGTGACCAGCCTGAAAGCCGCCACGGTAAAAGGTGATCGCGTAAATATGCCGGCCACCAGACATGGGCAGCCGTATCGCCCCCCGTAGCAGTGGTATTACGAAAGATTAATTCGGGACTTAGCTGAACAAGAATAAAAATAATGCAAGCAACGACAACAAAAATAGCAACTACATTTTCGAGTTGAAACCAATTATTAGCCTTAGGATAAGCACCGGTAGCCAGCTCAGTATTTGGTTTTTTTTCGTTGTCTACATCAACCACGATTTACAGTCTGTCAGAGAGTGATAACTAATCATTAGCAGGCCGCTATACGCGACTAGCCCGAGATGATTAGTAGCGAGGCCAATAAGTTAAAACCGATATGAAGGCTAATTGATTGTGATAACGAGCCAGTACGGACTGCTCTATACCCGCTTACCAAACCCAGCGCCATAAATGCTGGTAAGTAGTAGTAAGTACCCGGATCTCCAGCCACATGAACTAGGGCAAAAACTAATGCCGAGACCATTACTGCCCAGCCCGCACTAGTTCGGCGCATAAAACTGCGTAAAAGAATGCCGCGAAACAGAAGTTCTTCCGCTATCGGAGCAAGGACGACCACACCAATAATGAATAAAGGTATCTCGAGGCCTTGAGCCCGCTCAAATTGTTTCACTACTTCTTGCGAAGATCCTTTCAGGTTTGCGAGTTCAGTAATTGGGAGCAGCACGAGACCCGCGGCCACGGAGATAAGTACCCCAATAGCAATCCAGCCAATGTCACGAACACGAATAGCAAAACCAAAATCGAGCCGCAAAGACCCCCGACCCTTAACTCGAGCAATCGCCGCGAGGGCACCAATAATTGCCAAATTCTGAGAAGTGATGCCCATTAATAAGTTCGGTATCTCAAAATCGCGAGGAATACCGCTAGCGGGCACCTTGCCGGTGGTGGAAGCCACCGCAATCATCAACAAAAGTCCGGCCAGCGCTGCGAAGAAGCCAATTATCCAGACCAGTACGGCGTCAGGAATACCCCACCGAACTGGGGACAACGAGGGTAATTTAGCGAAGGGCGATAGCATCTAGTAACGGTAGTGGGGCTTGCCGGCCAATCACCGGAAACCGAAAAGGTCGCCGGGACTCACCCGAGGGCTCATGAAGGTGCTCTAAGTCGTACCATTACCTAAGAAGGCGCAATACTGTGCCCACCCCGTTTAGGAGATTTAATGAGTCCCCCGCTAGGTCAAGGATCTTCGAATAACCCGCCCGACAAGGGTTCTCCCTCGCCGTGGTCCAAGTCGCTTCCGTGGATACTGATCGCCTTATTGGTAGGGGTTTTCTTTCTCACTAACTTATTTTCTTTTGGTGCTGATGGAACAAAGTCGATTACCTACTCGAATTTCATAAATCGAGTAGAGAAAGAGCAAGTTAAAAAAGTTGAATACGACCCAGAGACAGGTTCACTGTCAGGGAGCTTTAAAGTTGAAGACAAAAAAGCAGTTGAGTTTTCGTCAGAAGGCCCCACTAATGACCTTCCCGATTCTGATCTAAAACTTCTGAAAAAATACAATGTGGTTCTTGAATACAAGCGAGCCGGGTCAAACTTTTTTCTTGATCTGATACCCCTGCTCTTGCCAGCAATATTGATAATTGGTTTCTTTGTGTGGATGAGCCGTCGCGCTCAGGGGCAAATGGGTGCAGTTATGGGTATCGGCAAAAGCCGAGCCAAGTTGTACAATACAGAAAATCCCGCGACCACCTTCGATGATGTTGCGGGCTACGGAATAGTGAAAGCCGAGATAGCCGAAGTCGTAAACTTCTTAAAATTCCCAGCCAAGTTTGAAGCCATCGGCGCACGGATCCCTAAAGGGATTTTGCTAGTTGGCCCACCCGGGACCGGAAAAACTCTTATCGCCCGAGCAGTAGCGGGCGAAGCTGGGGTGCCATTTATTTCGGTGACTGGTTCAGACTTTATGGAAATGTTCGTAGGGGTCGGCGCTGCTCGAGTGAGAGACCTTTTTCAAACCGCTCGCAAACAAGCCCCCGCCATTATTTTTGTCGATGAGATTGACTCCATCGGTCGCAAGCGCGGCGCGGGCTTAGGCGGTGGCCACGACGAGCGTGAACAAACGCTTAACCAGCTCTTGGCCGAAATGGATGGCTTCGAAGCCACTGAGGGGATCGTCATCATGGCGGCCACTAACCGGCCTGATGTTCTTGACGGAGCGTTACTACGCCCTGGCCGCTTCGATCGCCAGATAATCGTTCCCCTTCCGACTCAAGAAGAGCGAGCACAGATCTTACGCGTTCATATGATTGACAAAAAAATATCTGACTCGGTTGATGTAAATGTTCTTGCCCGAGGAACGCCCGGAATGGCAGGAGCCGATCTTTCTAATTTGGTTAACGAAGCGGTTTTGAACGCCGTACGTCGAGAAGTCGATGTAGCCGAGGCCGAAGACTTTGAAGACGCGCGAGACCGGATTCTGATGGGCCTAAAACGCGACTCCATGGCGATAAGCGACGAAGAAAAAGAAGTCATCGCTTATCACGAAGCTGGGCACGCGGTATTGGCTTACGTGCTTGATCATTCTGATCCAGTTCACAAAGTAACAATTTTGCCCAGCGGCATGGCCCTCGGAGTAACTCAGCAACTTCCGGAAGAGGAAAAACATATTCACAAACGCGAGTACGTAACTGATTCGATTGTTGTTGCTCTTGGTGGCCGCATCGCCGAAGAGATTGTTTTTGGCCACGTATCCACGGGAGCCCAAAACGACCTCGTTCGTATTACTGAATTGGCTCGCCGAATGGTTCGAGAGTGGGGAATGTCCAAACGCATTGGGCCAATGGCGTGGGGAGCACAAGGAGCGGTATTCCTCGGTGAAGACTTGGTCCACACTCGCGATTACTCCGATGAAACTGCTCGAGTTATCGATGAAGAGGTTGAACGTATTTTGCGGGAAGAAGAAGTTCGGGCCCGAAAAATACTGCGTTCGCACCGAAAAGGACTTAACGCAGTAGCCGAAGGGCTGCTCGCCCAAGAAACTCTTGACGGAGAAGCTGTGGCCCGCTTGGTCGACCAGGCCATGGGTCGCCGGGCCGGTGGTTACCGAAAAATTCAGCATGCCGACGGAACGGTGACTGAAGTAAAGCCACCATCTACTAATGGTGCTGCTAAACCTCGCAAGTCGGCCGCTAAACCGCAACCGGCAAAAAATAAACTTAAATAGCGATAAAAATATTCGCCGCTAACGCACGATTCCGAGATCGGGATCAGGAGTCGAGCCTGGCTCTCGGCACTCCGCCAAGGAAGCCCATAGGTCTGATGCGGAAATAGAGCCTACAAAGGCTCGAGCCACTACTCCGACAGAGTCAGCAATCAAAATCATCGGTAGACCAGCGATTTCGTAGCGAGTATGCAAGTCGCGCTGTCGTTCGTAACTAATTTCGTCAACCGCAACTAAGTCAGAAGCAAGCGCGGCGACTTTGGGGCTCAAGTCAACACACGAATCACAGGTCAGCGACGAAAAATAAGCAACTAGCCAAGGCGTACTGGGGCTATTGAAATCATTACGGTCCAGTTGACGAGGAACAGGAAACGCATCTCGAGGTGGCCCTTCCGGAGAGCGGCGTTTAAGGACTAAGGCAACACCAATCGCTACACCAGCGACTAACAGCCCAACGATTATTTGTGTCAACACGAGCCGGGGCCTCGATTCAGCGGATACGGCGAATAGATTTAGCGAAAGGCACTCCGGGGGCTATCGAGACTCCGGGCCCACTAA
Organism: Acidimicrobiia bacterium; assembly: GCA_009694435.1. Lineage (GTDB taxonomy): Bacteria > Actinomycetota > Acidimicrobiia > IMCC26256 > PALSA-555 > SHUY01. Next base: position 4,333 of record SHUY01000029.1, read on the forward strand.
CGCTTCGCCCCACCACTACCGGTCCGTCAGCACTAATAACTAAAACCTGATCTGGACCTATCCCTAGTTCAGTCAAATTAAAAACTGCTCGTTCGTTCGGACCCAACGCACTGGCCGGAGCGCTACGCGGGCTGTCAGGATCTCCTTCTACGTAGGCGTAAAGCTGTACCGTGATCGCTCGGGAAGTCACGTTAAGCACTTCGATGTTAGAGATATTCGCATCGCTGATTCGCCCTACAGCGAAGGCCCACTTATTGGCCGCTTCGGGTGATCCGAGAACACTGGCCACGCCGGTAATGGGTGCTGGAGCGGCCCACGTTGCGAATGCTTCGGCAACAATTTTTGTTTTTAAGTCCGAACGCACTTCTACTGAATAAGGGAGTCCCGCAGGAGCTTGGCCCCCAATGTCAACTCGGACCACCGATTTGGACGGGACATCCACTCGATCAGTGGACAAAGAAGATGTTCCCCCAAGCAGAATCTTTAACTCAACCTGAGCTCGCGCGGACCCAAAGTTGGCTAGTGAAATTGACTGAGTTGAACCAGATTGGCCGTCGCCAACCGGGAATACCCAACGAGGTTCAGTTTTATTAGCCCCTAAAGATAAGGCCACACCGCTTCGGGTATCAGTGCCATCAAAGTATTGAGAAATCTCACTCACCACTCGGCCAGTGCGGGCTTGCACCACCGCCGCAACTTGACTTTGCCGCCGAATTGTTTCGTGAATTGGAATAGATACTTGGGTTCGGCGAGGAACCGACAGCGCCTGCGTGCTATCAGGAATATCAATTCCCGATTCAGTAAGAAACTTGACGTCCACTATTGCATCATCACCAAAGGGGTTAAACAGCGTAAGCCAACTTTGAGCCGATCGATCAGTAGAAATATCGGCGAAATACCATCGAGAATCTGCTCTAGTCGCACAAGCACCAACCGCGAAATCGTTTCCGCTAACAATTTCGTGTTCCACTACTGCTCGTCCATCAAAAATCTCAACTACCACTCCCACATTGGTCGCTTCGACTAGATCGGCAACTTCAATGCGTTTTTGTCCGTAGGCAGCAATTTTTAATTGTCGAGTTATATCGGTTGCCTTGTTACCAGTCATGACCGAAACAGTTGCTGAAACTGGGCGTTTTTCTAGATTTCCGATAATGACAGTTTCTGATGCCCGGCCCTCAAGATCAGAACTTCCCTCCGCGCAATACCATGCGGTAGATAAAGCCCGGGGAGCAGCAATCGCTGCGGCGCTTGATGAAATTGGGCCAGACGAGAACGGAACCGACTTTTCTGGTTTCACTTGGCTGACGGCAATCGCTCCGACGGCGACAAGTACGGCCGCAATCAATACTGGCCAACGACGGATACGTGTGCCGGAGGTGGCCGGTTTTGAAGTCATCGGATCGGGGTCAGGCGAACTCATGATTCTCCCCAAAAGCCTTCAAGATCATCATCGGCCGGAGAGGCCGCAAAACGTTTAGATCGTTCTAGTCGAAGGGTTGGTTGATTGGGTTCGGAGTGCGAACGTTTGTCCCGACTTCTAAACCACCACCCGATAGCCAGCAACCAAAGAAAGGCCTCAGCGGCAATTAATAAATACCTCTGAGTTTGACCTTTATGGCTAATAGCTACCGAAGTGCGTGACTTGTTTACCCAGCCATTGAATTCAGAAAATGCTTTTTCGTGATCAAGTGTTTCCCCGTTAGCCTGAGCCTGCCACTGGGAGTCGAACGCTTCGCTAAGAAAAACTGTTCCCGCCGGAACCGGCCGTTCACCGTTGAGTGGTTGAGCTTGCTCCACGTCGCTTCCCACTGCTGAGCGCAAAGGTGCCTTAGCGTCTAACGGGACCTCAGAGGAATACGCTTCAGGAATAATGGCGGTAGCGGGAAACCAACTTTGGTTTTCATAAAGTATGAGTCCATTTTCAGTACGAAGACGAGCCAAGTCGAGTTGATTAGCGAGCGCGGCGGTAAGAGCGGGCTGAGGTTTTCCGGCGGTGCCACCGGGACCGTTGATAGAGGGTAAAGCGACATAACGAATACCTGATGGCGCCAACAGGTGGCCCAAGCGAGCAGTGTCGCTAGAAACAGCCGCATTGATTGCCCGCGTTACGACTCGATCAGTAGGAGTCTCGGGTGCTCGTAAGTACTGGCGGAAATCGCCCGGCCCATTACGGGTCATTGTCCACCCAAAATCATCGCCCGACAAAAATGGTTCAAACGGTAAAACTTCCGGATCACCTACCCAAAGAATTCTGAATTGACCCGCCGGAGGTGAATCTTTAGTAAAGGCGAGAGTGTCCGCCCACGATTTATCGGGGGCGCCCCACCGACCACTCACTGAATCAGCCAAGAAACCAAGGCTGCCCAGACTGACACCCAAAATAACGATAGTCAGCACCGCGACGCGCGCCACCGGGCGAGAAAGCCGATTACCCAAATCTCGATAATCGCCTACCAGCGAATCAATACTCACACCGACGGCGGTGGCTATTCCGAGGGCGGCCAAAATTAATCCAGCTTCGGGGATCACCGTGGTCATTTTCATTCCGAGAATACTTGGAAGCCAAGCGACTGAAAATCCAACCACCGCGAGAAACCATGCTCGAGTAGCCCACGCCAAGCGTGGACCGCGGGCAACCAACAACGCGAGTAGCGCGGCCAGCAGTATCCCCCAACTAGCGATACCCGCACCGGCCGGCCCAGTTTTGAATCGAAGAACATCTAGCAGATCAATCTCTCCTTGATGACTAAAACCCAAAAAAGATTTGTCGGTTTTTCCAATACCGGCGAAGTTGAATGTCCACGGAATCAACAACAACGCGGCGGCCAATACCGAAACTATGGCTGCCATTAAAGCGCGTACAGACGCTCGGAAACCCCCAACAAAAATAGCGGAGATTAAAAAACTCATCGCAACCAGTAGGCCCGCCAAACCTGCGGGTGGGTACCAAGCGGTGGCCAACGCAGTAACTAGAACAAGCCCAAGCAATGGCCGTCGCGACCTTTTTGTCAACGCGTCAAATCCGCCCGCCCGTATTAGCAGAACGACCATAAAGGGTAAGAGCGAATAAAGAACTAACGCCCCCAAGCGACCGCCCGCTACTCCATTTCGCCAAACTGGAATAATGGCGTACACAATCGCAGCGGTAATAGCCGCGGGAACACCAGCGGCCACGATGCGCATCAACCGATAAACACCAAATGCACCCAACAGCGCACTACCGACGACAACCAACGTTTGCGCTAACCCACTGGCACCAAAAAGAACGGCAGTAATTGTTGAAGTGACAACTAAAACTGGCGACGCAAAAGCGCCTGATCCAAGCCCCGTATGTCGCCAAGATGAAGAGAACTCAGCCAACATCGCCTGAATTCCTGGCCACGGGGAAAACGATCCAACCGCAGGGACGCCTTGGGTGAGCAGGTCTCGAGAACCAAAAATAAATATAACCAACAATGAGATAAGCGCCATGACGGCGGGCGTTCGTAACCCATCGCTTACCTGATCAAAAAAACTTCCGACTCTATCGCCCACCGACTCAAGGCGTTCATCGGCTTGATTGTGTTCAACAAACGAATCAAATCGAGAACGAAGACCTACTTGTAACTCGTGTAAGTCTGAGTCTTTAATTACCCGTGACCTTTGAACGCTTTTACGGGCAACTCGCAAACGGCGAAAATGAATGAGGCTCCACCACCACGAACGAAACTCTGCAGCCGCTACATGCCGGTTTGCAGTAGGCAAAAGAACTAACGCCTGAATCGAACTGCCAAAAAGGCCTAAAGGGATCAACCATAAAAGTGTTAGCCGTGAATAACAAGTCATCACCACCCGTAAACGGGCTCGTGCTAGTGATCGCAATTCATTACGGTTCGCTTTGGTTGATTTTTCTTTCTCCCCTTCCCCCTTAATTGTTTGGGGGGATTGCTCAACTACCCCGACAGCATCTGGAGCAATAACGACCCGAGCACCAATCAACCATGAACGCCAGCAAAGATCTAAGTCTTCAGAGCCCGGTGACGTTTCTGGATCGAGTCCGTGAAGAGCAGAAAATAAATCAGCCCTTACTAAAAAAACAGAGCTGGATACGAAAAAAACATCGCGAACGTTATCGTGCTGTTCTTGATCAATTTCGTTTGGCTCTATTCCGGTATGAGAGCCACCAAAACGGTCTATAGACCGACCAACTTCAAGCAAAGTATTAGGCTCGCCATCTTTCCCAGGGTTAACCAGCTTCGGTCCGACGATGCCGGCATTAGACCGATAAGCCTCTTCCACCATTATCCGTAGAGCGGAAGGATCAAGAACAACATCGTCGCTGACTACGAGGTAAAAACTGGCTCCGTCTACTGCCCCGATTGCTTCGTTAACGGCTTCGGCGGTTCTTGCTTTGCCGCCCAGTCGTCGAACGATTGCCGTTGGCAATCTGGCCCCAACTCGAGGAGTGAGGTCGAACTCTGATCCCGCATCGACTACTAAAACCGTAAGCGCGGGATAATCCTGAGCGCCTAGAGCGCTCAGGACGGCTTCGAAATCTGGACCCGGATCGGTGGTTACGAGCACCGCCACTACCGGAGGGACTTCGGACGAGGCAAAAATACTCTCCGGCGCCGATGAGCCCAGATCGCCCAAAATCGGGTCAGAGCCCCCAAGGCCCTCAGATGTACTCATGAGCGAGAATAATCATACCGGTGTACCCCCAATATTTGAGCGACCCCGATGGTCCATCTCATTTATGTCCTTATTATTTATAGGTTTTAGTAATCTTACGCCTCTACTTAATAAACTCCTTCCCGCTCATCCCAATGCGAGCCACCAACGCTAATGTGGCCGACATGCTTGCTGCATTAGCTGGTGGTGTTGGAGCAGCCCGCTTTCTTTCTGGACTGCTTGATGTAGTACCCGCCACCGAAGTAACGGCCATTGTTAACACTGGGGACGACGACAAGTTTCACGGGCTGTGGGTCTGCCCCGATCTTGACAGTGTGACTTATCACCTAAGTGGAAACCACAACCATGAGACGGGTTGGGGATTAGCCGACGAAACTTTCCGAGTTATGGAAGGGCTAGACCGATTCGGCTCTCCGACGTGGTTCCGATTAGGTGATCGAGACCTTGCTACTCATTTATACCGAACTGAACGATTGAACGCAGGGGCCACACTGAGTGAAGTTACGTCTGAAATAGCGAAAGCATGGGGATTAGAAATCAACTTGATTCCTATGACTAACGATCGTGTCGCCACTCGAATTACGATCGCCGATAATCACGAAGAGCAAAGTCTTCAAGAGTGGTTTGTCAAAAACCAAAGTACGCCCGTAGTTGAGTCAGTCCGATTTGAAAATGCCGAAATGGCGCAAGCAGCACCGGGAGTAATTGAGGCTCTAAGCCAAGCCGAAACAATCATTATCTGCCCGAGTAACCCGATCATTTCGATTAGCCCAATATTGGCGGTGCCAAAAATACGAGAGGTTCTAATAGATCGACGTGACCATGTAGTTGGAGTCAGTCCCATTATTGCCGGGAGAACCGTTCGTGGCCCTGCTGATCGTCTAATGGATGCGTTAGGGATAGAGGTCTCCTGCGTCGGCGTGGCGGCTACCTACCAAGATTTTTGTGGAACACTCGTAATCGATTCGCGTGATGCTGACTTAGCCGGTCGAGTCAATTCCCTTGGTGTGCGAGCCGTAATATCTGACACCATGATGAGCAATTCTCGAATAGCAGCCGCTTTAGCACGCGAGACGGTGGCTGCCCGAACGTGACCTTAAGCATTATTCCAATTTTCGGGATTGGCTCTATAGAACCAGACGCTGACCTCGCCAAAATAATAAACGGTGCGGCCAATACACAAGGCACGCCAATCGAGACGGGTGACTGCTTGGTGATCACCCAAAAGATTGTTTCCAAAGCAGAAAACCGACTGGTAAAAATAGACCATCAAGACATTCAAGGCCGCCGGCGTCTTATCGAATCAGAGTCGATTCGAATATTGCGAACTCGAGGTGAGCTAGTCATCAGCGAAACTGCCCATGGTTTCGTTTGTGCGAATGCAGGAATAGATTTCTCAAATGTTCCTAGTGGCTATGCCGCCTTATTGCCTATTGATTCAGACCGTTCAGCTCAACGCGTGCGCAGCGCAATGCGGTCTCGCCAAGGAGTGGAGGTCGCCGTAATAATCTCCGATACTTTTGGCCGGCCTTGGCGGGCAGGTGTAACCGATGTGGCAATCGGCGTGGCGGGTATCGCGGCAATAATTGATCTACGGGGTGAGTTGGACGCTAACGGCCGAGAACTAACGGTCACCGAAGTCGCTATTGCCGACGAAATTGCGGGAGCGGGAGAACTAGTTATGGGGAAATCAACTTCAGTCCCAGTCGCCATAGTTCGTGGAGTTGATAAAAGTTGGCTAGGCGAAGGTCGAGCACGCGACCTGATACGACCAGCCGGTGAAGACCTCTTCCGATGAACGTTCCCGAATTTTTGCGCGCCCGTAGATCGGTTCGCTCTTTTTCAACTACACCAATAGACCGAAGCACTCTTGACGTTCTAATTTCTGCTGCTCTCATCGCCCCCGCCCCTCACCACTCCCAGCCCTGGCGTTGGGCCGTTCTTGAAAGTGATTCAGCAAAACAATCGCTGAGTGAATCAATGGGAGACAGCTGGAGTCGCGACATGCAAAACGATGGCGTTCCCGAGGAAAAGGTACTGGAGTTAGTAGCCAAATCAATGGCGCGCATTAATGCCGCTCCGGCAGCCCTGCTGGGGTGTCTAACCCACTCCGGACTAGATCGCTACCCCGACAAAGTCCGCCAAGACGCCGAGTGGTCAATGGCACAGTTGTCATTGGGTGCAGCCATAGAAAATTTGATGCTCAGCGCGACCGAATTAGGACTAGCCACGTGCTGGGTGGCGGCGCCCATATTTTGTTCTGAACAAGCGCGGAAATCTTTATCACTACCAGAAACTTGGACCCCCCAAGCGCTTATTCTCGTGGGCAACCCCGACGCTGAATATATTCCTAGAGAACGGCCAGAAATTTCGTTAGACGAATTTAGAACTTTTTACTGACGCGCTAGCGCGACCTGAACCAATCAATCGTGCGCCGAAGTCCAGTTTCTAAATCAGTCCATGGTTTCCAACCTAAATGGATATCAGCCCGACCAGGATCGAGGACAGAACGCCGAAGTTCTCCTGGCCGTTGCGCAGCGTAGCGGGCGGGATCAGAAAACCCTGCCACCGAAGCCATGGTGTCAAAAAGCTGTTGTACTGAGGTTTCTACTCCCGTTCCAATATTCATAATAAGACCACCACCTTTTTGTCCCGCCCGAACAAAGGCATCGCACACGTCGTCAACAAAAATAAAATCTCGCGTTTGTTCTCCGTCGCCAAAAATAGTGGGGCGTTCCCCGGCTAATAATTTGTTGGAAAAAATTGCTATTACCCCAGCCTCGCCATGAGGATCTTGCCGCGGTCCATAGACATTGGCCAACGCCAATACGCTGTACTCTAAACCTTGAATTTCTCGAAAGTAATACAAATAATCGCCAACTGCTTTTTTAGCTACCCCGTAAGGCGACAGTGGGTGCTGGGGGTGACCTTCTCTAGTAGGCACCGACTCAGGGACTCCATAAAGAGTTCCTCCCGAACCAGCAAAAATAACTTTCTGAGTTCCCGCCGCTAGAGCGCCCGTCATAACATTTAGTGATCCGATGATGTTGACTTCAGCATCAAGAACGGGGTTATCAATAGAAACTACAACGCTGGGCTGAGCGGCCAGATTATAAATAATTTCTGGTTTTTGGTGGGCGATCAACTCACAAATCGCCGTGGTCCGAACGTCAATACGGTGAAAAGTACACCGTTGATTACGTTGAGCTCGAGCTTCGGTCAAATTAGCGAGAGACCCGGAAGAAAGATCGTCGGCGACATCGACATCGTGACCTTCGGCCAGCAGTCGATCGACCAGAGTCGACCCGATGAACCCAGCACCGCCAGTTACTAGTACTCGCATATCTATTAGTCTGCCCGAGAACCAGGTGCCAACCGTGCGCCCTTTATCGTCGCTCCCGGCGCTATTTTGGCCCCCGCACCAATTATTGAATCGTCGATAACCGAAGCCCCGTCTCCGATTATTACCCCAGATCCAATGATGGAATCAGAGATATTCACGCTTGTGCCCACGGTTACTTGGTCATGAAGGACTGACCGAACAACTTGGGTGTCGGGTCCTAGCGAAGATTTTGTTCCGATGGTGGAACCATCAATTACCACTCGGGCCGAGATACCCACCTCTGCGCCGAGGAAAGAAGGGGGCGAAACTTTAGCCGTGGGGTCAACCGATGCCGACCCATTTTGCCAACAGCAGAGTTCAACTTCTTGAGCGCCCATTACCGGAGGTTTTCCCATGGCACCTTCAAGAACGTCAAAGTGGGCCTGGCGATATTTCTCCGGAGTTCCGATATCAAGCCAGTAACCTTTTGTTGCTAAAGCGTAAAGCGGCGCGGCAGCAGCAAGCAGAGTCGGAAAAGTTTCCCGCTCGATCGACACCGGAACACCCGCAGGAATAGCCGAAAACGCTGCGGGCTCTAATATGTAAGTCCCCGAGTTAATCCACTGAGTAGAAGCTTGTTCTCGGTTAGGTTTCTCAATGAACTCCACCACTCGCCCGTCAGAAGAAGTGTCTACTACCCCAAACGCTGAAGGATCGTCAACCCACGTAAGGCTTATGGTCGCGTCGGCTTTGTGTTCTACATGAAAGTTTTCCATCTCTGCGAGATTAAGTGAAGTTAGTACATCACCGTTACACACAACGCATCGCTGTTGTATTCCTAACTCGTCAACTGCAAACCGGATTGCACCAGCCGTACCCAGTGGAGATGACTCTACGACATAGCGCAAATTAATATCACCAAAACGATTATTAGGAAAATGGGCGAAAAAAGCATCGGGAAGATACCCTAAAGACAGAACTACGTCTTTAATCCCGTAACTAGCAAGCCAGTCGAGTTGGCGCTCGAGGAACGCTACTTCCACAATCGGTAACAGCGGTTTAGGCGTTGTAGTAGTTAACGGCCGGAGTCGAGTTCCCTCGCCGCCCACCAAAATAATTGCTTGCACGGACTAAAAGCCTGTAAAGGTTACGGCTTCACCGGAAGCGTGGTGGTAGTGGCCGCCTCCGATGCCCCCGGCCCAGCAGTACGACAACCGGAGGTATTGATGGCCTTAGGATTGCCGCCATCATTAGCCGGAGTATCAGTTGCGTTAGGTGGAACTCCCAAGTCAGCTGATTTAGGCACAAAACCAATAGCGATTACTTCGCCGTCGGTAAGACGAACGTCGGATGGATTGCGGAATTGATTTTTACAATTAACTGAATACTTAACTACCCCCGCCTGTCCCGCGTACAAAGTACCGGGTGGGCACTTGTCGCCATTAGAAAAATCAGTTTTTCCGGGATCAGCGTCCGTTCCTTCCCAGAGCGATAAAGAATCTTCTGACGCGCTCCACCCCCCGTAAGAAAGAAAGCGACCAAAGGTAGCGTTAGTTCCACCTTCGGATGAAGTAAACGGATGAGTGTGGATGAAACCATCACCATGAGTGTGGATTCCGATTCGCACATTGATATTTTCCGCCGAGTTTTCGAACTCGGCCGGTGGCGATATCCATTCACCGCAGATGTTGGCGGCTAGAGCGGTGTGCCAATGATCACCCGGTGCTCCGGTAGTTGGATTTCCTGGTTGCGGAGACACGCCCGATGAGTCTGACCCCCCACGAACTAAAACGATTCCCACTACCCCGAACAACACGATGAGCGACATGGCGGCTGCGAACCAGCGACCGCCACCACGGCGCTTTCCTTGCCTACCGGCGGCGCGAATTCGTGCTCGGGTGTATTTAGACTTGGCCATAAGTAAACAGATTACTTCTTGAGCGGTCGAGACATTCGCCGCAAGGATAAGGCTTTAAACCCAATGAGTGTCAATGCTCGAAAAGATAGGTAAATCGCCGCGGGAATAAGAAGAATCTTTTTGACCCCCGTCCAGCGTTTGACGGCAAATCGCCAAAGCGAACGATGATGAGCCACGATCATGCGATAAGGATGACGCTGGGTGCTAACGGCACCTAGATGAATCACTGACCCACTCGGTTCGTAGGCAACCCGCCAACCCGCCCGACCAAGCCGCCAACATAAATCGACGTCTTCTACGTACATAAAATAGCCATCGTCAAAGCCACCAACCTGATCAAGCGCGCTCCGGCGGAGCCAAATCATCGCGCCCGAAACCCAATCCACATCACGAGCTTTATTGGGGTCGAAGTCAAGTTCTTGATAGCGCCGAGTAAATCGATTCTTGGGCATCACCAATCCCAGCGTGCCGTGCCCAACTACATCGCGAAGTTGGGGAACTTGTCGCGCCGATGGATAGTGATCCCCAGAAGTAGAAAATACTGCGGGGCCTAAAGCACCCAAATCGGGTTCCGCACTAAACCGTTTGAGCATGACGGCGGCGGTTCCAGCCTTGATCTCTAAATCAGGATTACACACCACAACTACATCGGCTCGAGTTGCCCTAATCCCAAGATTGGCCGCTCCGGAATAGCCGAGATTGCGGTCTGATAAAATGACTTTTACATCAGGCCAAGTTTGACGAAGTTGACTTATCGAATCATCGGTTGAGGAATTATCAACAACAATGATCTCAAAGACTCCGGCGCTGGTATCTAACAATAGGGTCGCCACACAGTCAACTAGGCACCGACCAGCATCAAAATTTACGACTACCGCCGCCCATGCGGGTTTGTACTCAGTCACCATTAGATCTAAAACTCAATTACTACGACAATCAACACGGGCGAGTACGCAAAGCCGGCGGGCCCAGTTTGCTTTCGTTGCTAATCGGAGCAGGGGTTTCAGTAGCGAGATCTGTAGTCCCACCCGTTACCGGAACGCTGGTCGAAATTGGCTTGACCAACTTTTTAAATCCTGTCCCTAGCACCAATTCGACATCAGAACCCTTAAGGCTCGAATCCTTAACCAGCCGGGCGCGTGGATCGACATAGGAAAATAGCGTCTTGGCTTTAGACTCAGATCCGGGCCGGAAGCGAATTTCAGTAAGCGCGATCGTCCCCCGGTCGTCGTTGCCCGTACCACCATCTTTGAACCCAAATTTAACTAGCTCTTTAAGAGTGGCGGAAGCAAGCCCTTCCTTCTGGGAAGCATTAAGAACTTTGACCTTTATGGTGCTCGGATCAACCGTCTCCGTGGCTGGCGGTGGAGCATTTCCGAATTCTTTCAACTTAGCGATCATTTCATCCGCTTCAGGCTGCTTGGGAATTAACACCGACTGGCCCTGTTCAGTGCCAGAACTCCAAGGCAAAGTCTGAAAATCGAGTGCACTCTGATCATTAGGGTTGATAGTGCGAAAAGCATCGATTAAATCGAAGATGTCACCTTTGCTTAATGACGAATCAACCGTAAGATTTTTGAGTGCTTGGTCAGCAATTTCGTTAGCAGTTAGAGGATTATTTAGCCCCCTTTGCACAGCAATACCCGCTAGCCGGCGTAAAAAATCTTGCTGACGGGCAATGCGGTTTATATCTGGAACTGCATCGGCAGAATACCAACGGTTAGTTTCTACGTTGTAATACTCCAAAAAGCGGCTACGCACGTAGGCTAGGGCGTTGTAACCATCAAGACGAACACAGCCACCCGCGATAATCGATAACCCCGTTAACTCATCACGGGCCGGATAAGGGAAATAAATTGGCACGCTCCCGATAGCATTAACTATTCCGCGAAAACTTTCAAAGTCAACTTCTATGTAGTGATTAATGTCGATTCCGTAATTTGCTTTTAGCGTTTCGATAGTCTTATCTGGCCCATCGTTGAAGGCGGTATTAATTTTTGAGTTCCCTACTCCGGGGATGTCTACCCATAGATCGCGGGGAAACGAGACGGCCAAAGTCTGTTGTGAGCCTGGCTCAACGTGGATCACCATCATCGTGTCTGAACGTTGTCCACCAACATCAGAGCCCGTGCCAAACGCCTCTGCTGCCGTTGAGTCTTGCACGAACGATCGAGTGTCAGAGCCAACGAGAAGATAATTGGCTCCCTCAGGTGGCGCGGCCGCTACCGCCACATCAACTCGCTTTATGACCGAAAGTTTGGAATCAATAGCCAGGTTTACCCCGACTATCCCTACGACCATGAGCGAGGTGGTCACCGCCAAAGCCACCGCGAGGCGGAACGGAAAGGCGCGCAGAGGCGAGTTAGTAGAAGCCACGAGACCTAGATCTTACTGGCCGGCCAATAGGGACTGACCTCAGGCCTCCCCCAGAATGGCTTACAGCCAAATCAGCACCGACTAGCGCTGAGGCCCTACCGTGGCCTTATGGCGGAACTAAAAGTCCCAGCACTCGGTGGATCGATTTCGCCACCAACTAGCGCGGCGTACCCCGTCGTGATCCGCTCGGGAGCAACCACCACAGTTGCCGCCGAACCCGTAGAAATAGTACGAGCCAATGGCGCTGATGCACTACAACAATTCGACGCGTTAACTCCTGGTTGGTGGGCAGGATTTTTCTCTTACGACCTTGGTCGCAGCATTGAGTGGGTTAATAATCGAGATAGTTTCAGCGCCGATACTTTACAATCTAACTTGTCCCAAAGTTCTGTTCCTGATCTTATTCTTGCTCGCTACGATGCTCGGTGGGTAAGCAATGGAGTCCGCAGCCACTTTGAAGGTTCTAACAAAGCAGTAGCCCGACTAGAAAAACTTATAACTGACGCACCACTAGAACCTGAAGTTCCCGATCTGGTGTCTAGCTCTTCAAGTCTTAATAGCGAAGAATTCACTGAGGGAGTGCGAAAAATTCTTAATTTGATCGACTTGGGTGAGTGTTACCAAGTAAATCTTTCTCGCCAACTCTCTTGGGATCAAGTCATAGACCCTCGTTCGCTTTATCGAGCTTTATCAGCAGCCAACCCTGCTCCCCATTCTTCATTGCTAATTCTGCCCAACGGTGACGAAACCATTTCAGTCGTCAGTGCTTCACCAGAGAGTTTTTTAACTTGGAGCACCGAAGATTCAAAAACTACCGTCAAGACTCGCCCCATAAAAGGAACTGGTCGAGATGCTCACAGTTTGGGTGCGAGCGCTAAAGATCGAGCGGAGAACGTCATGATCGTTGACCTTGCCCGCAACGACTTAGGCCGAGTCTGTGATTTTGGATCGATTCACGTTCCTGATCTTTGTTCAGTAGAAGAACACCCCGGCCTCTGGCACCTAGTGAGCACTGTTCAGGGGACGAGTAGTAAAGAAGTGCGTCCAGGTGATCTACTCCGAGCAACTTTTCCTCCGGCCTCAGTTACCGGAGCGCCAAAACCTGGAGTTCTACAGATCATCGAAGATCTCGAACCCGTGCGTAGAGGAATCTACTGTGGAGCTATTGGATGGGTTGATACTCAACGCCACGCCGGTGACCTTTCGGTCGCGATTCGAACTTTTGTTGCTGCTGGCAAGCGAACCACTCTGGGCGTGGGGGGAGGGATCGTGGCCGACTCGGATCCAGATTCTGAGTGGCAAGAAACCGAACTAAAGGCTGCTCGCATCCTTAGTGCGGTAGGTGCACGCGACGTAGGTATTGCCGTCTAACGTAAATAGCGATGACTGTGATTTGGGTTAACGGAAAATTATCTAAGCCAGAAAAAGCCGTCGTGTCTCCGCTTGACCACGGAATTCTCGTCGGTGACGGAGTGTTCGAGACGATCTGCGTTTATGACCGAGTCCCTTTTGCTTGGCGGAGACACTACGAACGGCTACTTACTTCTGCCGCCGGACTAGGACTAGCCGTTCCTGCATCTTTTGAACTGCTCAAAGCGGCTAACAAAGTTATCGCCAGTAACGACCTCGACCACGCTCGGCTACGCGTAACCATCACCGGTGGCCCTGGCCCATTGGGATCAGAACGAACCGACGCACCCGAAACTGTGATCGTGGCGATAGGCACCATTCCCGATTGGGCTGACGCAGAAAAATGCGTAGTGGTGCCGTGGCGTCGCAATGAATACGGTGCGACAACGGGATTAAAAACGATCTCCTACGCGGAAAATGTCCGAGCGCTCAACTACGCCCGCCTGATGGGAGCGGGTGAAGCAATTTTTCTTAACACTCGCGGAAATATTTGTGAAGCCACGGGGTCAAATATCTTTTTTGTTAAAGACGAAGTGCTGGTTACTCCCCCCCTTAGCAGCGGATGTCTAGCGGGAGTAACCCGTGATTTAGTACTGCTTTTAGCAAAAAATCTAGGAATTGCAACTAGCGAACAAGACCTTTCTTTTTCTGTGGTTTCAGAAGTTAGCGAAGCATTTCTTACTTCAACAACTAGAGAGGTCCAAGCTATTGCTCAGATTGACGACGTTATTATTCCTAACTCAGCCAGCCACATCGTGAAACATCTCTCAGAGGCTTACACTGACTTGCGCCGCCGCGAATGTGATCCGTAAATATAATAACAAATACCATGATTAGCGTAATTAAAAACTGCGCAAATGAACCACATCGCCGACTGATACCACGACATGTTCTCCGTTTATTTTAGTGACTAGTAAACGGCCGCTACTATCTATATCAGTAGCAACTCCTTCAAATGTTTCGTTGCCAAGGTCCACTCGAACCGATGTACCTAATGTGACCAGTCGAGCTCGGTAGGCCGAAATCACTGACCAATGATTCCCAGAACTTATTTCATCACTCCAGAACGCCAATCGAGAAAGAAACGAGTTAAGCAAATCATCTCGCGTAATAGTTTTTTCTAGTTCTAGCGCGCACGAAGTGGCGATGGCAGAAACTTCGGCGGGGAATTCTTTTTGCTCTAAGTTGCAGCCCACCCCGACCACGACGGCGATCTCTGGACTATTGCTCTTATCGCCCGGTGGCAAAATTGATTCGGCAAGGACTCCCGCCAATTTTCGATCCCCCACCACGACATCGTTGGGCCACTTCAATCCAGATCGAGAACTAAGTTCACTCGGCAACCCTTCCAGCAAAGCCAGCGACGTCGCCATCGCCACGGTATTTACTTTTTCGAGTTCGATCTCAAGGCGAAGTAGCACTGAGACCAGCAACGAGGTGCCCGGTGGTGCCACCCATGCTCGTCCGAGACGACCTCGACCGGCCGACTGATGATCAGCTGACGCCACCAATCCGGAGGGAGCTCCGGCCCGAGCCTCGTCTAGTACCCAGCGATTAGTGGAGTCGATGGTGGGGAAATGGCGTATGTCCCAGCGATCCGAGCGATCAATAGCCGAGTCGGTCTCCATAGGTCGTAGGATACGACGTCACCGAAGTGAATGCTTCCAAAAGATGGCCGAGCAAAGAGGTCCCGTGTTCCAACGAGTATTGATAGCCAACCGAGGCGAAATCGCTATCCGCGTCATGCGGACTTGTCGCGAATTGGGCATTGAAACCGTAGCGGTCTACTCCGACCTTGACCAGAATGCTCAACACGTGCGCTACGCCGACATGGCTTTTGCCCTCGGCGGCAAAACTGTGGCCGAAAGTTATCTTCAGAGCGACCGCATTTTAGAGATTATTCAAGAATCTAAATCTGATGCGGTACACCCCGGCTACGGATTTTTTTCGGAGAACGCAGATTTCGCTCGCCGCGTTACCGATATCGGCGTCGCTTGGATTGGTACTCCTCCTGAAGCAATAG
>SHUY01000030.1 GCA_009694435.1 Acidimicrobiia bacterium
CGGCAACTGGTCTCCAGACGTAGCCATTGATCGACCTAACGGACTTCCGGGTGAGCTTGGCTCGCCCTCTGCTCCTCGACCAGGGGCGAACGACCGGTGTCTGACCGCAGCCTGTCTAGGCCTGGGCCCCGTAGCATCACCTAGAGCAGCCAATGTCGACTTAGTTGGCCCCTACCCTTTCCATATCGACTTGCTTGATTGCGTTACTCACCGCGACCCCCTTCCCCCCGGTGCGGGCCCGAACGAGTTCGGTAACCCTTGGTGGGTTCTTGCAATTACGGTGCATCAGGTTAGCGACCCCGCCGGAGTTCGTAGCGTTACCGTCAACGGCTTCCCGACGGTGCGAACCGGCAATAACTACGTAGCAACTTTTGCCACCCGGAGTAACTTCGGCACCACCACCGTTGTTCTAACCGACAACTTGGGCAACAAAGCCACGGTGGCGGGCCCTACTTGGAACGAGTTCGACTGCGGAATACTCTAAAGCGGAAGCGGGGTTAGGGCCGATACCAGAGCGGCGACTAGACCTTCGATAGTCGACTCGCTCGCTTCGGCGCTAACGCTCAAACCCTGTTCGACTGCGGTGGCCGAAGTGATTGGACCGATCGAAATCACTTTCGGCGCCGGAGCGGCAAAGTCGGTCAGGGCGCCGAAACTAGACAAGAAGTTGGTCACGGTGGACGACGAGGTAAAGGTGATGGCGTCGGCTCCGTGGGTGCGTAAATCGGCGGCGGTAGCAGGCGACAACTCCACCGGCACGGTGCGGTAGGTGGGCAGCACATCGGCGTGATAACCCTTATTGGATAAGCCTTCGGGGAGGACGTCGGGGGCGACTTCGGCCCGGGCGATTAGCACTCGGGCGCCCCCGAGAACACCGACTCGGCCCGGGATCGGGAAGGCGTCTACGAGGGCTTCGGCCACAAAACGCTCGGGAACTAAATCGGGCACTACCCCGCGACTGGCTAATGCGGCCGCGGTGCCTGGGCCGATGGCCGCCACCCGCACTCCCCCCAGGGCGCGCGCGTCAAGCCCGGCCGGGGTGAGCCCGCTTTCCCAAAATCCCACCACTGCGTTGGTGGAGGTAAAGACCACCCACTGATAATCGG
This sequence comes from Acidimicrobiia bacterium, assembly GCA_009694435.1. Taxonomy (GTDB): domain Bacteria; phylum Actinomycetota; class Acidimicrobiia; order IMCC26256; family PALSA-555; genus SHUY01. Next base: position 1,107 of record SHUY01000030.1, read on the forward strand.
CCAAGTCCGGTACGGTCACCGCGACGGGCTCAATGGTAATAGCCGGTATCTCAATCACCGTCGCGCCCAACTCGGTGAGCCGGACGGTCATCTCGCTGGCTTGCTCACGCGCACGCGTGACCACGATACGACGACCAAATAACGGGCGGTGCTCAAACCAACCGAAGTCGAGGGCGGCAACATCGCCCACGATGATGGCCGACGGAGCTTTCACCGCGCGTAAATCGCCGAGGGTCATGCGCACGCTGTGTTGGGTGGGCAAAGTTCCGCTGCGCACGGCGATGACCGGAGTCGAAGGAGAGCGCCCGCCGCGCAAGAGGCGCGCGGCGATGTCGGGTAGACGAGCCGCGCCCATCAGAATCACGATGGTGCCCCCAACCGCGCCCAGCGCCTCCCAGTCGACATCGGTGTGGCCTTTGGTCGGATCTTCGTGGCCGGTGACCACGGTGAAATGGGTCGAAACGCCGCGATGAGTAACGGGGACTCCGGCGTAAGCGGCGGCGGCGATGGCGCTGGTGATACCGGGCACGATTTCGAAAGTGACTCCTGCGTTTGCCAGCGCCTCGGCTTCTTCGCCACCGCGCCCGAAAACAAAGGGATCCCCGCCTTTTAGCCGTACTACTCGAGCGCCGGTGAGGCCGTGCTCGACGAGCACCGCGTTGATTTGTTCTTGGGTCATCTCGACGTAGCCCGGGGCTTTGCCGACCGAGATGCGCACCGCGTGGGCGGGGGCCAACTCGAGCAGAATCGGGTTCGCCAGTCGGTCGTGGACCACTACTTCGGCTCGGGCCAATACTTCAGCCCCGCGACGGGTGAGCAAGCCGGGGTCGCCGGGGCCGGCGCCGACCAACCAGACGGTCATGCGAGCACTCCGGCGAACTGACTAAGCGCACCGGCGAGAGTTTGGCCGGCGACGACCGCGCGTTCGTCGCGCACAGTCTCGCGATACACCACGCGCCCGTCGTAGGAAGACAAAATGCCAGTGATCACTACATCGGCGCCTTCGATTTGTGCGTAAGCACCGATGGGGAGTGAACAACCGCTACCGAGTTCGGCGAGAAAAGCCCGCTCGGCTACCACCGCCCGCTCAGCCGTGGGGTCGTTGATGGTTTGTAGTTGCGCGATCGTGGCTTGGTCGTCGACTCGGCACTCCACCGCCAGCGCGCCCTGCGAGACTTGGGGCACCATCACCGCGGGGTCGAGACGTTCGGCGATGCGGCTCGATAAATCGAGCCGGTCGAGGGCGGCGGCGGCTACCACGATGGCGGCGAAGCCCGCAGCCCGCTCGAGTCGAGTGTGGATGTTGCCCCGCAATTCGGCGAAACCGAGATCGGGACGGAGATGGGCGAGTTGGGCGCGCCGGCGCACCGAGCCGGTGGCGACGACGGCGCCGGTAGGTAAATCGGCCAGGGTTGACCCCACGAGGGCGTCACGAGGATCGGCCCGCTCGGGAATGGCGGCTAGAACGAGGCCGGGAAAGCTTTGTGCGGGAAGGTCTTTAGCCGAATGCACGGCCACGTCGGCCTGGCCGGCGAGCACTGCGGCTTGTACTTCTTTGACGAAAACTCCGGTGCCGCCGATGGCGTGGAGGGGTTCGTCGGCGCGTTGGTCGCCGGTGGTTTCGATGATCACCAACTCCGCCCCTCGGTCACTTAAAGAATCTTGGAGCCGAGCCACCACCCGTTCGGCTTGCCACCGAGCGAGAGCGCTCCCTCGGGTCGCGACTCGCAGCGGCCCGGACATCACTCGGGCGATGAGGTGAAATCTTCGTCGAGGGCGAAGAGAGCCACGAGAGCGTCGGAGTAGAGATCGCCTTGGTCGGTACCACTCGCGTTTTTTAGTCGCATGGTCGGCTCGTGCAACAATTTATTGACCACGCGGTTGGTGATCTGGTCGACGAGAGCGGCGGCCTCAGGGTCGAGAGCACAAAGGCGACTTTGGGCGCGAGCAATTTCGGCGGTGCGAATCTCTTCGGCCCGATCGCGCAGAGCCGAAATAGTGGGGGCGACTTCGCGGGCCAAAGTTTCTACCCGAAAGCGCTCTAACTCTTCGTCGATGATGATCCGCACACCGCCCACTTCGCCCCGGCGGGTTTCGAGCGACTGCTCGCCGATGGCCTTGAGGTCGTCAATGTCGAGCAGCGTTACTCCGAACACCTGACCCACCCCGGGGTCGACGTCGCGGGGTACGGCTACATCGACGACGAGTAGGGCCCGCCCGTCGCGCCGCTGGATTACTTCTTCCATGCCCGCGCGCTCTATGAGCGTGCCCGGTGCGTCGGTCGAGGTGAGGAGAACATCGCAGGTAACGAGGGCGTCGAGCACTTGGTCGAGGGCCACTGAGGTACCACCGAAGCGTTGAGCCAACTCACGACCTCGGGCCTGACTGCGATTGGCGACCACGATTTCGGCCACGCCCGCGCCCGAAAGCGCCACCGCCATGCCCTCGCTCACTTCTCCGGCACCGATGAGCAACACTCGCCGACCTTCGAGCGAACCGAGCCGCTCGCCGGCCACTTGAACCGCGGCCGAAGATACCGAAACGGCGTGACGGGCAATGGCGGTTTCGGTCCGGGCTCGTTTTCCGACCTCGATGGCCTGGCGAAAAACTCGAGAGACCAACGATCCGGCCGCGCCGGTTTCTTCGGCACTGAGCCACGCGGTGCGAACTTGGCCCAAGATCTGGCCCTCGCCGATGATCATCGAATCGAGCCCCGATGCCACCGCAAAGAGGTGAGCCACCGCGGCGTCGTCGTGGAAGGTGTAGAGCTGATCGCCCAACTCGTCGACGTCGAGCCCCGAGTGCTCGGCCAAGAAGTGGCGCACATCGTCGATGCCGTCGTGGAAGCGAGTGGTGCGGGCATAAATCTCGGTGCGATTGCAGGTAGAGAGCAAAACCACCTCGGCCAAGTGGGGGCGGCTGATTAGATCATCGAGCGCCTTGGGCAGCGCCGACTGGGCCACCGTTATCTGCTCGAGCAGATCGACCGCGGCGGTGCGGTGGTTTAGTCCGACGACGACGAGAGACATCGCTCCAACAGCTCCTTGGCTTCATCGATCTGGCCGGCCCTTACTAGGTCAATCATTCCCGAGTCGAGCGCTTGACGCCAATCGACGTCTTCGCTCGAAGTGCCCCCCGCCCGCAGAGTTTCTCGGGCCTCGGATAACAACTCGAGTAGATCGGCCCACTCGGGGCCCATTTCGTTGGCCACATGAGATTTGAGGAAAGTGGCCAAAGCCGGGCTGCGACCACCGGTGCCGACGGTGACCACGATGTCGCCTTGGCGCACTACCGACATAAGCGTGAATGTGCAATGAGCGGGGTCGTCGGCCGCATTGACCCAAACCCGCCGGGCCTCGCCCGCTTGGGCCACCGCGCGATTGACCGCGGCGGTGCTGGTGGCGGTGGTGGCGAGCCAAGCGTCGTCAAGATCAGACGGAGTGAACTCTCGCTGAGAAAGTTGCAGGCGACCTTCTTTAGCCCAATCAGCAATTTCGTCGACGACTTCGGGCGAGATCACATGCACATCGCCCCCCGCGTCTAACAAGGACTCGATCTTGCGAGCGGCGATGCGCCCCGCACCTACGACCACACAGCGGCGCCCCGCGATCAACAAGTTGACGGGATACCCAGTGAGATCGTTGCGTTCGCCGGCCACGAATGTCAGCCTACCGGCGCATTAGTAAGCGAACCGAATGGCTTGACGGGCCAAGGCCGGTCGCAGAGAAAAAAGTCAAGAGGGCGATAGCCTGAAACAATGGTGGCGGGGTTGGCATTTCTAGCGACGGCCATCGCCACGCTATTCGCCGAAGCCACCTTCGTGCGCTGGACCCGCAAACGCTCTCCCCACCTCGGGGCGTGGACGATCTCGCTCGCCCTGTTTGCCGTGGCCTCGGGGGCGTTGGCAGTGGGCGTGTCTACCGGCTGGGACAAGGGCACCTTTAGAGTGTTCTTCCTCGCCGGAGCCGTGCTTACCGTTCCGTGGTTGGCCTTGGGGACGGTCGCGCTTTTGCTTTCGCCTACTACCACTCGCCGAGTACGCACCGCAGTGATCTTTTTCTCGGGCTTATCCGTCGGGGTGATGCTCAGCGCGCCCATGATCGCAGTGAGCGGTACAGAAATACCGATTGGGAGCGATGTCTTTGGCGCGCTCCCAAGAGTGTTGGCCGCGATTGGTAGCGGAGTCGGGGCGATTGTGGTGATAGCGGGATCGATAGTGTCAATATTTCGTTTCGCCCAAGATCGCACCAACCCTCATGCGGGGCGAATGGTGGGGGCCAATGTGCTCATCACAATTGGGGTGGTGGTTTTGTCGAGCGGAGGGTTACTTCAAGGATTGGTGGGCCACGACGAAGCGTTTGCCCTCACCCTCACTATTGGCATCGCAATTATTTACGCCGGGTTCTTAATCGCCGAAGGCCGCACGCGCCCAGAAGTTGGCTCGACTAGTGAGTTGGCCGACGAAAGCGCGAGTTGGGCCGACTAAGGGCCGAGACGAAAGGCAAACTGCGCGGCCGAGGCGGCCAAGATCATCACCAACAACACCACGATGGCGATAGTTATCTTGGGTCTCATTGACCAATGCCTTCGGGAGTCACTCCGGGCGGAACCAGCACCACTGCGGCCCCGGGCGCGAGAGAATATTCATTGGCGGCCGAGGCCCGATCGAGAGCTAAAGCGGCTAGGCCGTAGGAGTCAATCAGGACAACGAGTTCTGAGGGTTTGGCCTCGGCGTAGGTGGTTACCCAGCGAGCCGATTTAGCCCGGCCGCCGAGGTGAATCTCCACTAGCCCGCCGGGCGCGACGCCGCACTCGATGAGTTCTTCGGCCCCGAGGTTGAGTTGGCAGTTGCCGAAGCGATCGATCCACCACACTTGGGCGTCGATCACGCCGTCGTCGCGCACCACCGGAACCCCGAGCAGACCCGGAATCAGACTGGCGAGATCAACCCGTTCGCCCAGAGCGGTGAGCGGGGTACCCATAGCCACGAGCGCGGCCACGGGAGCGAGGATGTCGCGCCCGGCGAAGGTGGGGCCGGGGGCGGGGATTTGGCAATCGGCGTTAGTGATGTCGACCACAAGGTCGGCGCCCCCCAACATGGCCGCTGCGGGAGCGAGGAGCCCGTTGTCCGGCCCGAGCAAAGTGACTGCCCCCACTTGTACGCCGACTAAACGACGATCAGTGCCCACACCCGGATCGACCACCGCGACTACTACCGCTTCGTCGGGTAGGTACTGAACCGAACGCACCAGCGCCAGCGCTCCGGCGCGCACATCGTGGGCGGGGATCTCGTGAGTGAGATCGATAATTGCTACCCCCGGGGCTTGGGCCACCCAGATTGAGTGGCACACCCCGACGAACTCGTCGGCGAGGCCGTAGTCAGATAAAAACGCTATCGGTCGAGGCACTTGTGCGCGCTAGAAGCTAGAGATGAGGGCGAACGAACGCCGCAAATTATCCGGCTTGGGTGAAGCGTGAAGCAAGGTAAGCGTCAACATCAATGTCGCGCACTCGGAACGAACGACCCACGCGCACGGCCTGGAGTTCGCCCCCTTTGATCAAGCGGTAGACCGTCATCGACGAGACCCGCAAAATCTCTGATACTTCTTGAACCGTCAAAAAACGACCCTTAGTAAAGGACTGCGCCATGGCAGACCACCCCTCTTTCCCCTCCGCTGAGCCTATGAGCGTAGAGCCTGGGGGCCAGAGTTGTCTAGCGGGCTTTACGGTGGCCAAGGGGCCGGCGGTGGCCGAGGGGAAACCCATACGGATGGGGAGTTTTAGCCCGGTAGGGGTTAAAGGGGCAGGCGGGGTTATCTCCGAGCGAAAACTAGGACGCGGGGTCGGAACCCATTTCGGCCGAGCGGGCTTCGGCGACGGCGATGGTTTCGGCGATGAGGGCGGCGAAATCTTTCTCGGTGAGTACAGCAATGGCCGCCTCGGTGACACCCCCGGGAGAAGTCACTTGGGCCCGCAACCGCGCGGGGTCTTCACCGGCGCTCAACAAAGTGCTGGCTCCGAGCAAGGTTTGGCGCACGAGGGCGTCGGCCACATCGGCGGGCAAGCCGGCGCGCACGCCCGCGGCGATCATGGCTTCGGCGAGCAAGAAAACGTAGGCCGGGCCCGAACCCGAAAGCCCGGTCACCGCATCGAGTTGATCTTCGGGTACCCGCACCACTAAACCCAAGGCCCGTAAAACCGTTTCCGCGCGGCCAAGGTGTTCTTCGGTGGCGTGGCTTCCCCCCGATATGGCGGTGGCGGCCAAGCCAATAAGCGCGGGCGTGTTGGGCATGGCCCGCACTACCGGTCGGCCAGGAGCGGCCGCTTCGAGCGTGGCGATACGAACTCCGGCGGCGATAGAAATTACGAGTGTGTCGGGACCGAGTGAGTCGGCCGCGCTAGTGAGGGTTTCCGCCACCAGTTTTGGCTTCACCGCCGCGACCACTACCTCGGCCCCCGCGACGGCGCTCGCAGCGTCGGCGACAATGCGCACTCCAGAAATCAGATCCGCCAGTTCAGCCCGACGGGGCGCGGAAATTTCGGCCACCGTTATGGTGTCGGCGGCAAAACCGGCGTCGAGCAGCCCGGCCGCTAGGGCTTCGCCCATTCGCCCACCACCAAGAACGGCCAACTGCATAGTTTTGAGTATACCGGCTAAAACCCTTAGGGCGGCTGGGTTAAGAGTCCGAATTATCGGCGAGACGATAGGCCATCTGCACGATGAGAGAAAACCACTGCTCGGTTATCTCATAAAGTACCCCGATAATGCGATCGAGTTCGCGCGCGCTCAAGTGTTCGAGCGCGATTCGACCGGTTAGGTAGGTATCGCCGTCGGGGCCGAGTGAAAAACTCGCGCCGTAGAGGTTGTGATTGCGACTGAGCAAGAAGTGGTAGAGCTCAAGTTGATTGCGGCCGGAGTCGGGCAAGAAATAAAGTTCGTAGTGAAGCGAGCGCTGATGCAGATCAAAATAAATCGTGGCCGCGTCGCGACTGTCGCAGCCGAAGCGCACATACCAGCGCGGGATTTCGGCGTCGTACTCCACCGTTTGGATTTGCGGTTGGTGGGCCACCACCTCTTCGAGATGAGTGCGGATTAGTTCGTGGGCGCGAGTCAGTTGCTCAGCGAGCGCGCGGGGATCGTTGTCGTCGACTAGCGACAAAACACTGGCTCGTAAGCACCGACGTCGGCATAAATTCGCCGCAAGCGGGCCGCGGTCATGCTCCAGGCGTAACGACCAGAACGAGCGGCGGCTCGAGCGCCGATTTCGGCGGCCAAAGCGGGGTCGGCCATTAGTTGCGCGATGGGAACGGCGAACTCTTCACCACCGTGAGCGTCGACCAAAAAGCCCGTCTCGCCGTCGTCTACCAGCGATTGCAGACCCCCGACATCGGTGGCCACGACCGGAAGGCCACACGCCGCGGCCTCCAGTGCCACCAGGCCAAACGACTCGGTGCGCGAAGGCACCAAACACACATCGGCGGCCCGATACCAACTCGCAAGCGCACCGTGGGGCTGGGGGCTGACCCACCGCACCCGATCGACTATCCCGAGTTGCTGAGCGAGGGCCTTGAGCCGAGACATTTCGTCTTCGCCGTCGGCCCCGCTAGGGCCACCGACCACAACTAATAGCGCCCGAGGGTCGGGAAGTTCGGCCAACGCCCGCAAGGCCCGGTCGACTCCCTTGAGCGGTTGAATGCGGCCGACGAATAAAAGGATCGGTAGGCCGACATCAAGGCCAAGGCGTTGACGATTGCGGTGGCGATCGCCGGGCGAAAACAACTCGTGGTCAACCCCCGGGGGAATCACTTCTACCTTGTCGGTGCGAGCACCGTAAGTGGTGAGCAACTCTTCGGCTTCGTCGGGAGCCGAGGCGATAATGCGATCCGCGCAGGCCACTATCTCGCGCTCAGTGCCCACTCGAGTGATGGGGTCGTCGTTTATACCCGCGGCCGCCTTGGTCGCGGCCAAAGTGTGGAAAGTAGCAACGAGCGGAAGACCAAGGTCGTGCTTAAGTTGGTGGCCCACCGCCCCCGAAAGCCAGTAGTGCGCGTGTAGGGCATCGAACGAACGGCCGCCGATGTAATTGTTAGCGGCGTCAGTAAATTCGCCCAGCACTTCGGGGAGGGCGTACTTGGGCATCGCCTCTTGGCCGCCGGCGGCGAGATGAACCACCCGCACTCCGGGCTCAATTTCAACTACTCCGGGGGAGTGAACCCCTTCGGCTCGGGTGAGCACATCGCACTCCACTCCGGCGCGAGTAAGAGCAGAAGCTAACGAGGCGACATAAACATTCATCCCCCCGCCGTCGCCCGAACCGGGCTGATCGAGGGGAGAGGTGTGCACACTCAACATGGCAACCCGGCGAACCGACATCAGGTTTACATCTTACCGGCCTTGGCGCATAAGCCCAAAGTCGATTATTGCCCACCACCGCTCACGGGAGGCAATACAGCAATTTCATCGTTTTCGTTTAGGTCGGTAGTCATACCCGTTAGCGGTTCGTCGCCGTTGATCCAAACTCGCGAGTTGGCCAGTACGGCGGCGAGGGCGGGGTAGGTTGCACACGATTGGTCAAGTGCACCGGCAAGGGTGTCGGCTTTCAACTCAACTTGCGAACATCCGGTAGCGTCACGCGCGTGAGCGAAAAATAAAACTCGTACCGTGGGCACGACGGCTAAGGCGACGGTGAACGATCTATGCGCTCTATGTCTCGTTCGAGTTCGGCCATTTGTTCTTCCAGTGCCTTGAGCGCTACGAGATCGGGATCGACCTCGGTCGCGGGCTCAGGTTGACTAGGGGTGGGAGTGGCTTCGGGAGTTTCCATAAACATAAAGCGTAGGCCACTTAATCAGACCCCGAGACAAAAACCGATCTTGTCGGTAGTAATGGTGCCGTCGGCGCACCTTAGATTCCCGTGATTGTGAGAAAACACCCCATCAGGGCTCTCCCAGCCCGGCACCACCCACGCGTGAACCATCCAAGTGGTGATGGGCATGAGTCGCCCACCTTGACCTGCGCATTGCTTGGCCGTCACCTCGGCGTCGGCCGGAAAAGGAACTTCGATCGCTCCGGCACTAAAACGGATACACACATTGCTGTGGCGATGCCAGTGGTCATTAGGGCCGGCAAATCCCTCGGGCGCGGCCACGCTCATCGAGTTATACATGAGTCCAACGATGTGAGCGTTTGGGCTGGTGCCGTCGTAGATGTAAGTGTCGGGATGACCGGCGTCGATCCCCGTCGCGCCAGTGAGCGGAGCGGGCCCACTTACATAGTGTGCGCCCGAAAGGGGAGAAAACCCGCCCGCTAGTTTCCAGCCCGCGTCCACCACATCGGCCACGGTCGGATAGCGAGCCGCGGCTTGTCGAGCAGCCACTAACTGAGACGCAAGCAATTCACGGGACGCCTGATCGAGTGGTTGATCGGGTAAATCCTCCGCGGCGATGTCTTGGGCTTTGACTCCAGTAATAACCTGACCGTTCTCAACTACAGGAGCAGAATGACCCGCGTGCCCCGATTCGGACGGGGTAATAGCCGACGCAAAAGAGACGGGTCGAGTGGTGTCGTTGGAGTCGAAGAGAAGTATCGCTGCGGCACCTACGACAAACCCGAGCAAACCGACGGTAAACCAGCGTGCGACCATCCTCACTCCTTTGCTGTCTAAACCAGCATACCTAGTGATCAAGACGAATAAATTTTTACCTTAGTGCTTCGGCGTAAGCGATTGGCTAAAAATGCATGGGCAACGGCGACGGCGACGAGAGTTGTCAGCCCAGAAATCACATTGATCTCGGGCACGACCCAAACGATAAAAGTGAGTATCGCCACCGTTGCGGCGGTCGCGCTTCGCAAGTAAAAAAGTGGGCCGGTGGGATAACGCCGAGTGCATACTCCTAAAAACGCTAGCGCCAAATAAAGCAGGGCAAGTAAAAACCCGATGGACAAAATGGCTTCGGCGGGGGCTCGGCCAAGGGGATCGACCGAAACCAGTGTGGCCACTCCAATGGCAATGCCGGCGATGCTCATCTGCAGCAAGAGGTGCAGATTGACCCAGTAAGCAAACCGGCCGGGGGCGATTCCAGAGTCGGGGACGTCTTCAAAATAACTTGCCCAGATCGCAAATATCAAAATGAACTGAAGAACTAGAGCGGTTAAGTCGATAGTGGTGTCGGCGGAGTTTCCGACTGATGTCGCGACCTTAATAAAATTCTCACCACACATAATTATGGTAAGAGCACCAAAACGCTCAACTACATGGCGTTCGTCGAGGGGAGCAAACCGGCCGAAATAATTAGATTGCATAATTGTAGGAGCGATGATCGTTAATAATCCGATAATCCAAATAGTTTCTCGAATTCCATTCGGAGTGAAACCCGAGACAATAAAAATCAAAGCGGCGACCAGCGCGTAGATTGAGTAGTTACGCGCGTAGGAAGCTAGATCGCTTTTTTGACGCGAGACCCGCCAATACATGAGCGCGACTGTGGTCACTAGCCCCGCGTAAGTTAGCGACCGCAAAGCAAAATCACGAACAAGGCCTTCGCTTATTTCCACCGAAAAGACCGCGATGAGCACCATCTGGGTGAGCACCAGCGCCCGCTGAGTGAAATCGTGGATCTTAAATCGGTTGGTGAACATCGTGGTCGAAACCCAGATGCACCAGATCGCAATGAAACTAACTACCACTCGCCCGATGTCCCCCCAATCGTCGAGATGAGAAACAGTGGAACTAAACACCAGTACTGCGGCGACGAAAACGAGGTCATAAAACAGTTCAAGCCAAGCCAAGACTGGGATCGATGGGTAAGTCGAGAGCGGTTCGTTGTGGTCGGACGGGCTCATCTAGTCAGGCTACTTCTAGGTCAAAAAGTTTGTTAGGAGGTCAGTTGCCCCGAGCTCGGTAACTGTGGGCCCTTTGGGTTAAACGATCGGCTTCGACCACGCTTACTTCTTCGGCCAAATTTTCTAGTACCGCAGCGGCTTCGGAGAACCTCCCAAGATCGGACAACATACTGGCCGCCGCAACCCGTTCGGAAACGCTTAGCCCCGGGATTAGTAAGCGCAGGCGCACAACCCACAGCACCGACGGGGCCGAACCGGCGGCTAAATAGGCAGAAATAAGATTAGCCAGCACGCGAGCCAATATTGCTCGGGTAGACACGGGCGCGAGATACTCAGAAGAAAACTTTGCCCCACTGCGAACGGCGGCAAACTTTTGCTTTACCCCCTCAACATCAAGAGCGCGACCGCCAGAAAACGGATCATAAAAATTACCTGCGCTATCACCGACTAAAAAATGGCCGGGCAGGCCAATGCCTACTAGTTCAATACCGGCCCGCCGGCCCACCTCCATCATCAAAATACTCAGAGTGATTGGTATCCCAAGCCCCCGGTCAATGACTACATCGAGAAACGAATTACGAACATCGGAATAATTATCTTGGTCGCCCAAAAATTTTCCCGAGCCGAATAATTGCTGGGCCAACGCGGCCGCATTTACGGGAGCAGGTTGAGCCAACTCGTCGAGCCGGGTCAACACCGAGGCTTCGGCGACCCGGTGATCGTGGGCGGCGATGCTTAACGCGGCTAAATCCAACGGGATTTCTCCGTCGGGGCGGGTTACGAATTCTTCGAACTGCTCGGTGGCTTCCACGGCGCTGACGGTACACTCAATTGCATGAGAACCGATCTCACCCAGCCGGCCGAGGACCGACTTCGGGGTAAAAACCAGCGATTTACGGGAAAGCGGGCTGCGCTCGTAGAGGCATTGGCCGCAGCCGGACGGCCGCTAACGATCCCGCAAATCCTCGAACTCAAGCCGGCTCTGGCCCAGAGCAGCGTCTACCGCAACCTGCAAATTTTGGAACGGGCCGGAGTGGTACAGCGCATAGTCACCACCGACGAACACGCGCGCTTTGAATTAGCCGACGAACTAACCGGCAACCATCATCATCACGTGGTGTGCACAGTGTGCGGAAACGTGGAAGACGTTCCCGCTATGGACGGAGTTGAAGCGTCTCTCCACGCGGCCATCGATCAGATCGATCGCGCTACTGGATTCACAACCGAACAGCACCGCGTCGACCTCCTCGGTCGATGTCGTAATTGCGCCAAGAGTTAGCCCAGGGCGGCAAGTTTTTTTGCTGCGCCAGCAATAGAGGAAGCGGACAATTCTCCTTCCGCGCGCCCCACTACGGTGCCGGTTGAATCAAGGAACACAAAGTAAGGAAACGCTTGACCGCCATAAGCGCTGAACCCTCGCAGTTGGGAATCGTCGGCCAAGATTGTTGGGTGCGGCCAATTCTCGCGCTTAAGCCATTTCGACGGCGGGTAGTTAGGCAAACTTTTACTGGTGTTCGTAGTTACGGTATCGATTTCAACCCCGTCGAGTTTCCCCTGCTTAGATAACTTAACTATTACCGGTACTTCGGCTTGGCAGTGCGGACAGGAGTGAGAAAGAAAAATAACCATGCGGGGCTGACCGGGGCCGCCGATGACTACCTTTTTGCCCGAGAAATTTTTGCCCGTTAGCACCGGCGCAAGTTTTCCGATGGCGGGGTCGTTGGCTTGGCCGACGTTGTCCGAGGTGGGCAGTGGGGTACCGCTCACCTTGACTTTGCCGGTGGTTTCGTTAGCCGAACGAGTAGAGGAGTCAGCCGCCAAGGCGGGGGGGGCCGCTAACCCCAATAGGGTTGCTCCTAAAACGGAAGCCAACAGCAACCGCGCTACGGGCGAACGAACAAAAAAATGACTAGATCGATTCACGAACTTTCCTCCTTGACTCCACGGTACCGTCCGATAATCAAGAGCACGGCAATCAGAATAAAAGCACTCATATCCATAAACGACAGAGTGATGTATCCGAGTTCCTGGAAATAAGGAATACTGCAAGGAACAAACGCCGAGCAGGAACTCCCTTCCGCTAACGAAGGTACTCGCTCAACTAGCCAGTGATAGAGCGCGAGCGGGATACCAGCCACCAAGAAGGGCAAGGCGTACCAGGCGACACCTTTGTCCCGCCGTATTACTCCGACGACCAAAATGGCCGAGAGCGGAAACATGCAAATGCGCTGATACCAACAAAGTTCGCAAGGCAACCAGCCGATAACTTGTGAGTAGTACAGGCTGCCCAAAGTGGTCACAACCGCCACGGCCGCCGCGGCGCGAGTTGCGAAAGGCGCAGTTTTGGTGAGCACTCCCCGCAACGACTGGCGGGCCGAGGCCGAGACTAGGGCGACTAGGGCGGCCACTAAAGCCAACACGACAAAAGCGTTAGCCAGCAAAGTCAGAACGGTGAACAAGGAGTTGGCCAGACGGGGGTCGCTCATTGTTCTCCTAGGTTAAATGAATCCATCAACCGAACTTAATCTGACCGGCGAGCGTGGGCTCTTCGAATTCTGAGAGTTGGGGTGTGGCCTCTACTCGCCAAGTGCCGGCCAAGGGAACATCAAACCCCGGAGAGTAATAATGCCCGGGTCCGAGTCGGCGCAAGGGAACGTCAACCGCAGCAATGCTGCGAGACGGGAACAAAAACGTGACCTTTATCTCCAGCACCGCGCGCGGTGAGCCCGCGGGAGTGAACGTGTTGACGTGGATATCATTGCGGCCCGACACTCCTGGAGTTGCGGTGATATCAACTGCTACCTCAGAATTTTTTAGCGTGACCCCTACTGCGGCGGTTCCGCCCGCAGCTTCGGTACGAGCGGGTGCCGCGTTGACCAATACTGCGGTGGTTATTAAAACCATGACCGCAAAAATAATTTCTACCGCCAGCGCGCGACGCAGACCGATTGCTTCTTTGGCCAAGTCTATTTCTATAGGGTCGGCGTCGGGTTCGTCGGGCTCGGGTTCGTCGGACTCTCGCCAAGTGAGTCGGAAAACTGTCTCCCGAGCAAAGGCCGCGAGCACGAGCATCACCACAAAAAGTAAAAGTTTTACGATCAAAATACGGCCGTAGTCAGTGCTGCGCAGTTGGTCGAGGCTCCCCACTTGTCGCCAAGTTTGGAACGCGCCGGTAACTATCAATACCCCCACGCAGGTCATCGCCATTTTTGAAAATCGCTTGAGTACTAGTGGGGGGTCGGGCACAGTAGTGCGCACGAATGCGGTGAGCGTTACTGCGGCTAAGGCCACCAATCCACCAATCCAAAGGGCCATAGCCGACACATGGAAAGTGTCGGTAACGAGAGCTATTGGAACCCAGTCTCCGGTGCTGGCGTGGCCGGCCACCCCGGGGGTGGCCGCAAGTGCGATACCTACGACGCCGGCGAGCCAATACCAAACGCGCGGAACCGCCGGACGGGCAAACAACCAGTACGCCAGTACCCCGGCGACGGCCAGTAGCGCAAGCCGGGCCACGCCCACTTGGCCAAAGCGAGTGCCCAGGGTTTCGTTGAGTAAAGAAAAACTTCCCCCGCCCGACAAACCGGCGGAGTACGGGCCGTAAACCCACAGCCCTACCACCGCGCCGAGGACGGTAAGGAAAAATCCTAAGCCCACAATTCGATGGATGCGCGATGAGGTGCGCGCCGCTCGGTCAATAAGAACGACGAAGGCTACTCCCCCGATAAGTAGCGCGAGACCGATAAAAATAAGCGCGCGTGTTACTCCGTAGACAGCCCCGACAGTGGTGCCGCCGCCGCGTGAATCCAACAACCGGTCGGCCAGATTGAGAACTTTTCGGCTCGTGGCGCTTTGGTCGACCGACTCGCCGACTTGAAAGGTGAACGCACCTCGAATTGGGTGCGAGTCGCCCGAGATAACTCTCCAGGTGGTTATATACGAACCATCAGGGAGTGAAGGTAACGCCATGCGTACGGTGTTGCCGGTGACACTGGCGCCGGCGTTATCAACTCGGTTGGCGTCAGTGTTGTAAACTCGAATCGCGCCACTATTGGTCTCAACCGACTCGGTGAACTGGAGTTCGATCGCCGCGGGGGAGTCGGTAAGTACCGATCCGGGAGCGGGAGTTGCCTCAACCAGGCTGGCGTGGGCCGAGGCGGGACTCGCCCAAAGTACAACCGCACCTAAAACGACGGCCAATAAGGCCAGTACCCCGCGACCCCGGCGGAGCCCGAAGCGCTGAGATTGATTCACCCCTAGATACTAGGAACTCATCGCCGCAAAAGATTGATCACCTAACTATTAGCGCGACCAACTGGGGTATGGGATTTCGGCCACGATAGCGTCGGGGTCGTGAACAAAACCCACCCAACGAGTAACAGGGCAAACCGAACCGCCAAGATTTTTTTAGGGGTGTTTTCGCTAGCAACAATCTGCGGCTTTGTTTTCGCACCCGCAGCCAGTGCGCACGGAGTGGGTGGAGCGCAGCCGTCTAACTATCAAACCGTTCTTGCGCCCCTATCCCCCGCGCTCAAGGGCGTGCGGCTCGAGCCAGTCGATCTGGGGGCGCAACTAGAACTAACCAACACCGGAGAAAAATCGTTTACCGTACTGGGCTACGAAGGCGAACCCTATTTAAGGATTGGGCCGACCGGCGTATTTCGTAACCGACTCTCGCCCGCGACCTACGCCAACCGCACCCGCAACGCTCAAGGCGCGATACCGAGTTACGCCGACGCAAGCAAACCGCCCGAATGGATAAAAATCAGTAGCAACAACTGGGTGCGCTGGCACGATCATCGCGCCCACTGGATGGGGAGCCAAGAGCCACCCAAAGTGCGAGCCGAGCCGGGGCGAGAACAGGTCGTACAAAATATTCGCATCGAACTCCGGCGGGGAAAAGAGAACTACGTCGCCCTCGGCGCCGTGCGCTGGGTGCCGGGTTCGTCGATACTGCCGGGGCTAGTCGGTGCACTGATACTCGCGGCCATCGTGGCCGGGGCTAGTCGCACTCGAGGGGCCGACGAAGTTGTTATGGCGGCGCTGGGACTAGCCGCGTTGGGAGAAATTATTCATGTGGTGGGAGCGTGGAATGCCACCACGGCTAACTTCGGCTCAAAACTAGGAGCAAGCATTTACGGACTGGGCGGCATCGCCATCGCGCTAGTAGCGCTCGTCTGGGTAAAGCGCCGAGGTGCTACTGCGGCCGCACCTATCGTGTTAGTAGCGGGATTATTTTTGACTCTCGGCGCAGGACTGGCCGACATCACCGTGCTCAGTAAATCGCAAATCCCGTCAATCTTTTCCCCCTTAGTTGCTCGGCTAACAGTCATTTTCGCTTTGGGGCTGGGGCTGGGGCTTACGCTGGCTGGCGCGCTTAGGCTTAGCCGAGGGCAAAAAAAGTCAAAAAAGATAGCCCAGGAGACTTGCTGCGAGTAACTAAAAGAGTGATTCCCGTAGCACTGATTGGTGTGGTTGCCACTTTTACCTTCGCCGTCCTTGCGGGCGCCCACATTGAGCCCTACCCATCGTCAGTAAAACCGGGATCGACTAATACGATTGCGTTTGGAATTGAACACGGTTGTGACGAGTCACCTACTACCAAACTGGCGTTCCAAATCCCTAAAGGGGCGACCAAAGTAACTCCCCAAGGAGCAATCGGCTGGACCGGCGAAGTAACTGGGCGAGTCGTTACCTTCACCGGGGGTCCGCTCGACGCAAATACTACGGGGAAAATTGGCGAAATTGAATTTACCGCCCCTAAGAAAACTGGAACGCTTTAATGGAAAGTTGTTCAGACTTGTGAAGTAGGAGAAACTCGTTGGGTTTCTAAGAGCGAAAAGGCCGACCACCCGGCACCGGCGATCAAGGTAGGAAAAGCCAAAAAGAAAGAAGGCGACAAGCGCCCAGATGAGTGGGATTTGTAAAGCTGGCTGACGCTACTTCTTTTTGCCGTAGCGGCGCTCGAAACGCTCGACCCGGCCCGCGGTGTCAACGATCTTCATCTTGCCGGTGTAGAACGGGTGGCTCGCGCTGGAGAGCTCGACCCGCACCAACGGGTAAGTGTTGCCGTCTTCCCACTCAATGGTTTCGTTACTCGACATCGTGGAGCGAGTGAGGATCGAGAACTCCGCGCTCGAATCGACGAAGACTACGGGGTGGTAATCGGGATGAATTTCGTTACGCATAGAGGCCAATAGTAGTGGTATTGCCCTTGCCGACGCTAAGCCGAGCAGCCCAAGCCCTTTTGGATTGCCTGGAGGTTGTCTTGCATCTCGCTGATGTAAGTCGCCCCCGCCTTGATCTGTTTGGCGGTTAGGCCTTCGAGGGGGTTAAGGGTGGCGGTCTTGAGCCCACCGGCTTCGCGGGCCAGTGTGCGGGCGACCTTGGGGGAAACCAAGTCTTCGGTGTAGATGGTGGTGACGCCCTTTTTCTCGACCAAGTCGGTGAGGTCGGCTAGGCGCTGCGGGTTAGGTTCGGAGTCCGGGGAAAGACCAGCGATTCCTTCTTGGGTCAGTCCGTAGCGCTGGGTCAGCCAACCAAATGCCTCGTGGGCAGTTACTAACAATTGGCGCGAACAGTTCGCGAGCCCGGTCTCGTATTCAGTGTTGAGGGTCGCGAGTTTGGCGTTATAGATCGCAGCATTAGCGGAGTATTTGGACGCGTGGTCAGGGTCGACTTTGGCTAGGGCGGAAGCAACTTCGTTGACTACTGACTGGTATAAAACTGGGTCGAGCCACACGTGGGGGTCGAGAGCGGTGGTGTCACCTTCTTCAACTTTTTTATCGCCCGCGTTGATCGGAAGGGCTCTTAGAACATTGAGGGTAGGGCCGTCGCGATCGGCGGCAATGTCTTCTACCGCGGGCTGAAAGCCGTTACCCACTACAACCGCGAGATCGGCGTCGAGCACCGTCTCGGCTTGTTGGGTATTCAACTCAAGATCGTGAGGCTCAACTCCAGCCGGAGTGAGGTTGGCCACCTTGACCAGCGGTCCACCCACTTGGGCAACAGCCGAGGCCAGCGGGAAAAAGGCGGCGGCTACGGTGACCTTTTTCTTGCTGTTCGAGTGATCGCTCCGACCCGCGTGAGCGGCGGTTGGGGTGAGAACGGCAACCAGAAGACCTGCTAACACAACACCGACCAACTGACTGGACCAAGAGCGTAAAGCGTTCACTGAAACTCCTTTATCCTCTAAGCCTGCGCCTAGATTGGACTAGCGACTATTATAAGAATGAATCTTATTCCTACTTAATACCCATTGCAAGTTGCCTCTAAAGTAGAGCGAGAATCGTTCTTGGAGTTATTTTGACCCCTGCCCCACCACCACCAATATTGAGCGCTGCCGCCGCGAGTTTTTCGTACGGCTCAGAAACGGTGGTTGACCGCGTTTCGTTTGCCGTGGGCGCGGGCGAATTCGTGGCGTTGGTCGGACCTAACGGCTCGGGTAAGTCGACTCTTTTGCGACTTTTACTAGGCC
>SHUY01000031.1 GCA_009694435.1 Acidimicrobiia bacterium
AGCGAATATTCGACCCCAACACTTTCCACCGGCGTCAAGGTCATATCGGGGGAGATAACGTAACCGGCTTGGAAAATATCTACTTTGGGAATAATCGAACGAGCGCAGTGCCACCAGGTGCCGTCGTTTAATCGCCCAGAGCACCAAACCCAACCAAAGGACCACCAATCGCGCGCACCCCACGAATGGTCTCGTTGGCCCGGGCAGTGAACTTCAAACGATTCGTCGTTGATGCGAATAGTTCCACTTACCCACGCCGACTGTTCGAATCGAGTGGTAACGGTGTAGGCGTAAGGTGGGGTTACACCCGTCCAGGTGAGATCAAGTTCTACATCGGCGGGTGGACCCGACTCGGGCTCGTCGTTAACCAATGAAAACGCGTCGGCCGGATTAGCAAGTTCAACGCCATTACCAGTTGCCGTGATTCGATAACTGTGCAGCGGTTTTTCTGGCCCCCAAGCCGATGAACCTGCATGCGCGGTGCCGGGGAGTGAACTAGTTGAGAGAAGTTCGTCACTCCTAGGACACAAAGCGGCGTGATCCCGCACAACTACAAGCGGCCGCGCTTTGCGGACTAGGTAGACCCAACTCCACGCCACTTTTTGATTGGGGTAGAGGCCAAGACGCAGATAACCACCGTAACTTCCGTCGGCCGCGGCGAAATCGTGGTACCACGACTCCCCCCAAAATATGTCAGTACCAGGGAGGTGCCGATCTTCGTCGGTTGCGCTTAGCTGCATATCGAACTCCTAATCACTACGAAACTACCGTAAATCACTACAAACGGTCGGGATTGAGCAGAGCATCAGTGCCGCCGTCGACAAAGAGTACCGAGCCGGTAGTCCATGCCGATTGTTCCGACAAGAGAAACCAAACCGATTCAGCAATTTCGCTTTTTTCTCCCCAGCGATCAAGCGGAACCGGAAAAGCCCGAATGGCATCACCGGTAGTGGGGTGATTCAAAGCGGCTTGGGTAAGCGGGGTTAAAACTGGTCCAGGAGCCACTACGTTGATCCGAGCGTTAGGAGCCCACTCCACCGCCAAGCGGCGGGCTTTACGAATAAGCGCCAATTTCGTATAGGCGTAGACCAACTCTCCGTCGAGAGTATCGGCCAAACTGGCGGCTTTGTCTTCTTCACCGGCAAGACACAACTCGCCTAATTCAAAATCAGTAACGGGGACGGCACCAGCGGAGTTGGACCCAATTACCACTGCTGAGCGCAAGGAACCGCTCATCAGCGCCCCCGCCAATCCGTTGAGAAGGTCAACGGCACCAAAATAATTAATTCGGGCGACTTTGGCCGAAGGCACACCCGTGCTACCTCCGATGCCCGCGGCCACTACTAAACCATCGATTACCGGAACTTGAGCGCTAATGCGAGCAATGGCGTCGATTCGCCCACTGGCACTAGAAAGATCAGCGATTACTTCACTTTCGGCTACATCAACCCCCACAACCTCATGACCAGCCGCTTCTACGCGCAATCGAATCGCTCCACCGATTCCACCGGCGGAGCCGGTAACCACGATCGCTCCCATGCTTTCCCCCTATCGGCTTTAGCGGAACCCCAGATAGCCGGCTCCATCAATTCGCAAATCACGCTACTCTGTCGGCGCATCGCGATCTAAGTGCGATCAACCGACGGGAGGCAAACATGCTGGACCTGATTATTAGAGGGGCCGACGTTATTGACGGCACCGGAGCAAGCCGTCGACAATCTGACATCGGGATTCGTGATGGTCGTATTGCCACTATCGGAGCGGTCGATGAATCTGCTACTCGGGTAATTGATGCCGACGGTTTAGTAGTAGCACCAGGAGTAGTCGATATTCACACCCACTATGACGCTCAAGTCCTATGGGACCCTGCGGTAACCCCTTCACCCTTCCACGGAGTGACCACAGTCATCGGTGGAAACTGCGGATTCACCATCGCCCCAATTGAGCCGAGTGAAGTTGACTATTTAACTCGCATGTTATCTCGAGTTGAGGGAATGCCGTTGGAGTCGCTTTTGGCTGGAGTTTCTTACGACTGGCGATCGTTTGGTGAATATCTTGATCACATTGATAACACTCTCGCGATTAACGCTGGATTTCTAGTTGGTCATTGTGCAATTCGTAGAGTTGCTATGGGTCAAGATGCGGTAGGAAACGCGGCAAGCCCTGAACAGATTGACGCCATGCGGAGAATTTTGGGTGAATCTTTATCGGCCGGCGGATTGGGATTCTCATCCTCTCATGCCGCAACCCACAACGATGGTAACGGTGATCCAGTTCCATCTCGTTCCGCAACTTTTGAAGAAATGATCGCGTTAGCCGAAGTCACCGGTGAATACCCAGGGACCACTTTAGAGTTCATTCCTGCAGTCGGTAGTTTTGACGAAAACCATATGGCATTAATGGCCAATATGTCGCGAGCCGCTAATCGACCACTCAACTGGAACGTGCTAATACCTTCCGCCCAGCGAGCTGACGCCGCGTGGAACATGCTCAGAGCTAGTGACTACGCGGCCGAACGGGGTGGAAAAGTTCTCGCCCTCACCCTTCCCGATGTAATGCGCACTCACTTGACGCTAAAAGCCGGTTTTCTTTTTGACGCTCTACCGGGCTGGAGCAAGCCCATGGCGTTGGGGGTTGATGAAAAAATAGCCCTGCTCCGCCAACCGGCGGAACGGAAAAGACTTTACGATGGTGCGATGTCACCCGAAGCGGGGGTAATGCGAGGCATTGCTCGCTGGGAACACATGACCATCATCGAAACATTCAGCCCAGCAAATATTGGCCTCGCCGGCCGCATGGTTGGTGACATTGCCGCCGAACGCGATCAAGAACCTTTTGACGCATTTTGTGAAATTTCGATAGCCGATGACTTGCAAACAGTATTTATGCCACCCCTCCCCGGAGATGACCAAGAAACTTGGGAACTCCGCCGAGACATTTGGCGAGACCCTAGAAGTGTTATTGGGGCATCAGACGCCGGTGCTCATCTAGACATGCTTTCCACTTTCAACTTCTCTACTTCAATGTTGCAAGCGTGCCGAGAGCGAAATCTTCTACCTTTAGAAGAAGCCATCCACTACTTAACCGACCAACCCGCGCGGATCTACGGATTGCGTGACCGGGGTCGGGTACAACAAGGCTGGTGGGCTGATTTGATGATTTTTGACGAAGACCAAGTAGGCCCCGGGCCCATTAGTTGGCGTAAAGATTTACCCGCGGGTGCCGGCCGGCTCTACGGCGAAGCTGTAGGAGTAGAGCACGTTCTAGCCAACGGAGTTGAAATTGTAAGGCGCAACGAACTGACGGGAGAAAATGGCGGGACATTGCTTCGCAGTGGTCGCGACACCGATACCGTAACTATTGATTAGCCCATCGAAGGGAGACCAAGTTTGCGGTGGTCCCACGATACGTATTTGTCAATGTGAATTTTTATCGCTACTCGCTTATTGATCATCATTTCAACTGCGGGTCGCATTTCTTCGGTGTACGGAGCACCAGAAGTGCGTTCAAAAACACTTACCCCAAGAGCAAAAATTCGGTCTGGGTCTTCCACTATCTCCGCGTGGCCCACCATCTCGACACCTCGTAGTTGATCGTAACTATCTCCTTCTTCGATCAAACAGGTGATCTGGGGGTTTCGACGTAAGTTATTCACTTTTTGACTCTTAGCTTTAGTTTCTAGAGCAGGGCACCCTTCGATAAAGCCGTACCACATAGCAACAAGATGGATTGTGTTGTCGTGATTGATTGTGGCGATATTCATCGTGTGCCATTCAAAGAGGAACGCCTCGATCTCCTCTGGCGTCATTTTGATCAGGTCGCGCTGCTTTACCCCTTTACCAAACGGAGTCGGGTTATTGGTCGCATCGAGATTTTCTTGAGTCATATCTATTCTCCCGTTAGGTAATGGGTTAAGCAGTTACGGTCATGTCTATTGGCACAATAGTTCCCGATATATAGGCCGCAGCCGGCGAGGCCAAGTAGGCGATCAATGAGGCTACCTGCTCGGGGGTTCCCATCTTGCCCGATGGGGGCATCATTTTGGCGTACTCGCGCGGGTGAGTACCTTCGAGGAAATCAAAATTGTCGGTTATAGGAGTATCAATTCCTGCGGGAGCTACGGCGTTGACTCGTACTCCACGCCTAACGTACTCAACTGCCATTGAGCGAGTCATAAGGGAAACACCGCCTTTAGATGCCGAGTAAGCGGCGTTATACGGCTGGCCAAGTAAACCCGCGCTTGAAGATACGTTAACGATACAACCTTGAGTTTCTAATAGTGATGGCAAGCAAGCCTGCGATACAGCAAATGCGCCAACCAAATTAACTTCTAAAATTTTTCGAAACTCGGCTACCGGCTGAGTTTCGCTACGAGCAAACTTGCCGATACCGGCCACATTGCAGCAAACCTGAATAGGGCCGAGATTTTGAACTACTTGGCCAATAACTTGCGTGACTTCATCGGTATTAGCAACATCGAGTTGCCACGCTTTGCTTTTTGTCGCTTCGGGTGCCAAAGACTCCCGGTTGATCATCGCCACAGTTTCTTGCGCCGACTCGACATTCAAATCTAGGCAGGCCACCTGATCACCTTGGCGAGCAAACTCTAGGGCCGTTGCTCGACCTATCCCCGAACCAGCTCCGGTAACAACTACAACTCGAGTCACAGCGCGCTACTTAATCGCGATCGGATTGACTGGGCTTCCAACTGCACCCGTAAACGGTAGCGGTGATGCGTCAAGGAAAAACGAGTACTTACCATCAGTGGCACAGTCAGAACTCAGCTCTTCAAGATTCCAGTTCTGGCCCTGAGTAAGGCCCATATCGACTAGATGGATCATATGCACCGGCAACATTGCGTCATCTCGCTCACTGGGGAATACCTCACCAATAGCGTTATCAATTGCTACGGCAGCAATTTCGTGTTCGTAGAACCACTCCACCGTCTGGAGTGAAGGTCCGGCGGCTGACATCCCGTAACTCTCTCGGTCGCCCGCTAAAAAGTGCTGGATATGACCAGTACGAATAAGCACTACGTCACCCGAGCATAATTTTACATTTCCAAATTCACACGCCTCATCTAGATCCTGCGGAGTCAGTGCATACCCACCATCGATACGATCAACTCCTTTAGTTTTAGCAATATCGAGAAGCACCCCGCGACCGACTAAATATTCAACTCGGTCTATCCCCATCCGTAGAGCGCCAGATTTAGTAATCGTGTTGGAAGGAACCCCATTGTAAAGGTGGCCCTCGTAGCTGACATGAGCCAAGGCGTCCCAGTGGGTTCCCGCCTGAAGCCCCATAGTTACTCGGTCATCACTAGAACAAAAATCCGCGGGGTCGCCCGTAAAAGGAACATCAACCATGGTCATCTCTAGTACTGGATTGACTCGGCCTGGAATTAGCCCAATCTGGGGACCAGCACTATCAAGAGGAATAGCCAAAGAGACTCTCTTGCCGGTTTGAATTTCTTGGGCAGCTTTAGCCACTACCGCTGCGGTTATAAAATTTATTGTTCCGATTTCGTCTTGATCACCCCAGCGGCCCCAGTTTCGAACTCGGAGAGCGAGTTCTTTAACTTCCTCTGGTAGCGCCATAATGCATTCCTGTCAGTTATAGGGATTAAAAAGTGTCCTTGACCCTCTAAGGCTCGGTAATCGTTAAAACCCCACGCAAAAGTTTTCCGTCGTGAAGGTCTTTCACTGCGCTTTCCCAGTCGTCAAGAGGATACTTAGCGCTGACTAGCTCATCTAGTTTTATAGACCCATTTTTATAACCTTCTACGATTAATGGAATATCAAAATGAGGACGATGAGAACCCGCGCGCGACCCCTTAAGGGTTCGTTCAACGTGGGTGAAGTTAGTAATACGTGCGGGCACGGTTTCAGTGGGTGCCGGTACGCCTACCGCAACTGCAGTCCCTCCCCAGTCAAGCATTTCGAGCGCACTATTTAAAATAGCCGGATGACCAACACAGTCGAACGAGTAATTGACTCCCCCTTCACCAAAAGAACCCACAACATTGGCAATCTCAGTAGGTAACTCAGCACGAATTAGGGAAACGACATCAACTCCTTCACCGGCCAAAATGAAATCAGTAGCACCAAACCCGCGAGCCGGTGCTTCTTTTTCAGGCTGGGTATCAATGGCGAATATGCGACTCGCGCCCTTTATTCGCGCGGCCTGGATAACATTAAGACCAACGCCGCCAATTCCAAATACCGCGCAAGTGTCACCTAGCCCTAAGTCAGTGCAATTCCATACTGAACCAATTCCGGTTAGGACCCCACAGCCGATAAGGCAGGCAGTACTCAGATCAATTTCAGGGTCAATTTTTACGCACTGCACGCCCTGCACCACGGTGTACTCCGAGAAAAATGAGGCGGCGGCAAAATTCCACGCCGCTTCACCGGCAACCGTGAACGGTTGACTGGCATTACTAATACTTTTGCGACACCATGCGGGTTTACCGATAATGCACCACTTGCAAGTCCCACAATAAGCCAAAGTATGAAGGACTACATGGTCGCCGGGAGCTACGTGTTTGACTGCTTCACCAACCGCGTCGACTACTCCTGCGCCTTCGTGACCAA
This sequence comes from Acidimicrobiia bacterium, assembly GCA_009694435.1. Taxonomy (GTDB): domain Bacteria; phylum Actinomycetota; class Acidimicrobiia; order IMCC26256; family PALSA-555; genus SHUY01. The sequence goes on from SHUY01000031.1 coordinate 6,597, forward strand.
GCACTACCGGCGGAGGCCAAGGAATTGTGCCATCAAGAACGCTTAGATCGCTGTGACACAATCCCGCCGAGACCACTCGCACTCGAACCTCAGTAGGTCCTGGTGGGCGCACCTCAACATCATCACGAACCCGAGCTTCGTTACCGTCGTAAACCAGTGCTTTCATTGATGCATCCCCTTGAATTTTTTACTTATCCGGGCCAAACGATGCTTTGCATTTCGGTATAGGCGTAAAGACCGAAATCACCACCATCACGGCCCACGCCGCTCATCTTGAAGCCACCAAAGGGTGCCTCATGATTCCTTTGGGCAGTATTAATGCCCACGTGACCAGCCTCTAGTTGTTGAGCCATAGCGTAAGCGGCAGCAGTATCTTCAGAAAATACGTAGTCATAAAGTCCGTAGTCAGAATCGTTGGCAATAGCAATAGCTTCATCATCATCGTCGTAAGGAACAACCACAATTACTGGACCGAAGATTTCTTCTCGCACTACTTCCATCTGATTATTACAATTAGCTAGCAAAGTTGGGCCAACATAAAAACCTTTATCTACTCCCTCAGGAGAACGCCCGTCGACAACTAAATCGGCGCCCGCTTCTATTCCACTAGCAATGCGTTGCTCGATCCGATCGCGCTGAGCACCACTAATAACTGGTCCCACTACCGTGTCGGCCATATCAGGAGGGCCAACTTTTAGTTGGGGGGCGGCACTGGCTAGGCCAGCAACAAGGGCTTCGTAAACCGAGCGATGAACTATGGCCCGAGTAGGGGCGGTGCAGATTTGTCCAGAGTGAAATCCCCAGACGCTCATTAGCCCTGCGATCGCCTTGGCGAGATCGGCGTCTTGTCTAACGATTGCTGCACCTTTACCACCCAATTCCAACAACAACCGCTTCATAGTTTTCCCACCCGCGGCAAAAATCTTTACTCCAACCTCGGTTGAGCCCGTGAAACTAATCATGTCGATATTTTTTGAATCAACTAATGCGGCACCACTGTCAGGAGTCGAACTAGTAATTACGTTCACGACTCCAGCTGGAAAACCTACAGCTTCACAAATTTCAGCAAACTCAATAATAGCTAAAGGATCCTGCGGAGCTGGTTTCATGACCACCGTGTTGCCCGTGGCCAAAGCCGGACCGACTTTACCGGCCATATTTACTAGTGGAAAGTTATACGGAGAGATACAGGCCACCACGCCAACCGGCTGCCGCAACCCCACACCGCCAATAACACCGCCGGCAGCCAATGGAGTAGTCGGCATAATTGATGGTGGTAAAGAGATGCTGATATCGAGCAAAGCACCGCGGGCGTAGCGTTCAAAACGAGAAACAGCTTGAGGTATCTGGAGAGCAGTCCCCACTTTTAGTGTGGCCCCCGTCTCAGCCATAATCAACGGCAAAAGATCATCACTGCGCTTTTTTATCTCGACGGCCAAAGCCATTAATAAATTAGCCCGGTTTTCTGGTGAAGTACGCCGCCATGCGGGTGCCGCGTCGCGTGCTGCTTGAGCCGCCGCATGGGCATCAGCCGAACTTGCTTCAGGAGCTTCGCCAACAACTTCTTCGGTGGCGGGATTTATTACTTCGTAGGTGCCACCAGATCCGGCTACTCGCTCACCGCCGATAATGAGTTTGTATTCCTTCATCTGATCCTCATAATCACTAATATTTATCTGATAATTGATTACGCATCAGCAGGGATTGGCACCGTCTTGGTGTCGCGTCCCGAACGCAACACAACTCCCGGAAGGTCGCCGGTCAGTTCATCATCGATAACTACGGAACGACCGTTCACGATTACTCGCTTAACCCCAATAGATTCAGCGTTTAGCCGCCCCGTTCCGCCGGGAAGATCTTCTACTAGCGATGCGTCGCCCGCATCAATAGTGGCGGGATCAAATATCACTAAATCGGCCCAGTTGCCTTCGGCTATCACTCCTCGATCACGGAGGCCAAAGAGTTCGGCTGGTTCTTGGGTCAGCATTTGCACGCCGCGCTCAAGCGATACAAGTTTTTTGCCCCGCAAGCAATCGCCAATGAACTTTGTGGTGTACGAAGCACCGCACATGCGATCTAGATGGGCTCCGGCATCTGAACCACCTAGCAATACGTCGTCGCGTTCCCATGCTTCGGCTCGTAATTCCCACGACGCTTGATCGTCGTCAGTGGGTAAGGGCCAAAGGATCGTACGCAGATCGTCAGCAATCACAATGTCTAACAGCGTGTCGAAATCAGATTCACCCCGCTCGGCGGCAATTTCGGAAACTTGCCGACCTTTAAAGACAAGGTTCTCGGGCGTGTAAACATCGCCAATTTGGTAACGACCCCAATCAGCTAAACGCGAGAACACACCCGCATCGGATGATTGCGAACGGGCCAGTAAGTGGGCTCGCACTTGTGGATCACGCAATTTCTCAATCCGTTGCGGCACCGGCAGGCTCATTACTTCTGACCAATCAGGCAGCATAAATAGCGCACAGTGGGTTCCAAAACTCATATTCATTTCAACGAGAATGGGCATAGTGAGTGCGACTGAACGCCCCCCGCGACTAGCCGCATGCTCAAGTGCGGATAGTTGCTCTCGGTAGCGCTCGGGCTCGGCCGAATCGATAGTAAGGACGTTCCAATTAAGAGGTCGTCGAGCCGCCAAACTCATCTCGGCCATTAGATCTATTTCATCATCGCTAAAGCCTCGTAAACAGCCGTCGGTCACGTACTCGAGTGTCGTCCCCTCGTGGGCAGAAACCGCGCGACAAAGAGCAAGAATTTCGTCACGACTCGCCCATCGAGACGCCACCGGCTCACCATCACCGTCAGAGTGAGTAAACGAAAGAGTGGTTGAAAAACCCATTCCTCCGGCTTTGATGGAATCATTTAATTTACTGATCATCTCCGCGAGTTGACTGGGTGAGGCTTCGTTACCAACCGCTTCATCGCCCATAACGTTGCGCCTTAGTGCACAATGACCGACTAGGAACCCCGCGTTAACACCAATATTTCCGTCGAGCCGATCAAGATATTCGCCAAACGTTGACCAATTCCACGGAACTCCCGACTCGAGAGCGGCGAGCGGCATTCCTTCGACTTTAGCCATCATGCGGCGGGTGTAATCAGCGTCCTTCGCGGCAATAGGAGCGAGCGTAAAACCACAATTTCCGGCCATAACGCTGGTAACTCCGTGCTTAGAAGACGACGCGGCCGCAGGGTCCCAAAAAAGTTGAGCATCATAATGAGTGTGAGGGTCAACGAAGCCCGGAGTCACCACCAAATCACTCGCGTCAATTACTTCGGACGCACTTTCGTCGATCTCGCCTATTGCGACAATACGACCATCGAGGATACCTACGTCAGACAACTTTGCCGGTGAACCGGTGCCATCAACCACCAAACCTCCCTTGAGCAGAAGATCAAGCATCGGATTTACCTCCTTGCGTTAAAGGGAATGATTAATTTTCGAATCTTGTTTTATCGGTCTGTGTTGTTGATATTAGTGCCAACATCCATACCGCCGCCTAAGCGGTCAGGGATTTTTGGCCCACTCTCGCAGAGTAAATTTCAGAACCTTCCCACTGGCGTTCAGGGGTAGCGCATCGACGAATACGACTCTCCGGGGTGCCTTGTAATTCGCCATCTCTGTGCGCGCCCATTGGACTATCGCCTCCGGCGTAACTTGGGGATCAGAATTGGCTCGACGTACCACAAACGCCACCCCCACCTCACCCAGGCGATCATCGGGCTCCCCCACTACCGCCACTTGGGCAATATCAGGATGGCGGGCCATCAGGTTTTCTATCTCCGCAGGATAAGCATTAAACCCACCGACGATAAACATGTCTTTTTTTCGATCAGTTATTTTTAGATAGCCGCGGGGGTCGAGAATGCCAATATCTCCAGTGTGCAGCCATCCTTCGGCGTCAATCGCCGCAGCAGTTTCTTCGGGTTGTTCAAAGTAACCCTGCATAACGTTGTACCCCCGCACCACAACTTCACCCGGTTCGTTGGGTGGCAACTTTATTCCGTCATCGTCGATAATCATAAGTTCAGTACCAGGAATAGCTTTGCCACAAAAATTAGCAATAGTTTCAGGATCGTCGTCATAACGACACATCGCCACAGTTCCCGTACTTTCGGTAAGACCGTAACCAGTAATTATTGTTTCGAAATTCATTTCGTTACGTAAACGCTCAATTAAAGTCACGGGAACTGCTGCAGCTCCGGTGACAGTAAGGCGAAGAGAGGACAAGTCGGCCTTGTCTCGATTGGGGGCGTCGAGTATCCCTTGCAACAAAGTGGGTGGACCAGGAAGAACTGAGACTTTTTCCTGAGTAATTATTTTTAGTACTGCATCTATGTCAAACATTCGCATAGGAATAATCGTGGCCCCTCGCAAAATGCATGACATCCACCCAGCTTTGTAACCAAAAGTGTGGAAAAAGGGATTAACGATTAGATACCGATCTCCCGCTCGTAGGCCAACCACCTCGGTCCACGCCTCGTAAACTTGGACTGACTGACCATGGGTTACCACTACCCCTTTGGGGTTACCAGTTGTGCCCGAAGTGAAAATTATGTCGGAAATATTTTCGGGTTGAACGGCAGACTTGCGCGCCTCGGCTTGTTCTATAGAGACTGATTCTCCACATTTAAAGTAATCGGCCCAACTCTCGATCGCTGACTCCGCAGCCGTTTCCCCAACTTTCCCCCGAAGAATAATTATCTTTTCAAGGCTTAATAATTCTGCCTGCTCGGCGCGTAAAGTAGAAACGTAGTCAGTGTCAAGAAAATTAGTGACCGTAAACAAAATACGGGCTCGTGATTTTTCAAGAATGTAAGCAGCCTCGGCTCCTTTAAATCTTGTATTTATTGGCACCACTACTCCACCGACTGCCAACACCCCCAAAGCGGCGATAATCCATTCGTAGATGTTGGGCGCCCAGATGGCTGCCCGATCGCCGGGCTCTAATCCGGCGGCTATTGCGGCGCGCGCCGACGACTGGGTTTCCCTAGCCAGATCTAAAAAAGTAAGTCGAACTTCTTCGTCCACAACGGCGAGAAAATCGCCAAACTCTTGGGCCGCATTGTCGACAAGGTCAAGAATGGTTTGCGGATTGGACAGAAAATCAGATTTACCGGCCATTATTGGCAAAGACTACCGGAGCCCAGCCCCCGCCACCCTCATCGACGGGTATCGTGGCGCTCATGCCCATAGCGCCCGACGCCGCCGCTCTAATCGAAATGCTCGACCAGGTTTTCCCAAAAGTCGACGAAGTAGATTCCGCCTTTGCCGCCCGCGAACAAATGAAAGCGCTCAACCTTCCTTCCCAAGAGGAGGTCGGATCAGTTCAAGATCGAACTATTAATGGACCTAACGGGCCGATTCCAGTTCGCATCTACCAGCCCAAGTTGAGTTCTGAGTCTATTTCTGGGCGTATAGGAGTGGTCTATTTCCATGGGGGGGGTTGGGTTATCTGTGACCTCGATTCTCACGACGGTATTTGTCGTCGATTTGCTAATGCGCTAAACGCAATAGTGATATCGGTCGACTATCGCCTTGCACCCGAAAATCAATTTCCGGCGGCGGTTGATGATGCTTGGGCCGCTACCCAATGGGTAGGGGGGAACGCCGATGAACTCGGTATTGATGTTACGCGCGTTGTCGTTGCCGGCGACAGTGCGGGAGGAAATCTCGCTGCGGTAGTTGCGCAAAAAGCGCGCGACGAAGGAGAAATAGAATTGGCTTACCAGTTACTCATCTACCCGGTAATTGATAATTCTACGACTAGAAACGATTACCCATCAAAAACTGAAAACTCTACGGGGTATTTTTTGACTAAAGGGCAAATGGAGTGGTACAGAAATCAATACCTGCCGAGCGAAGCAGAAGGTGAAAACCCTCACGTTTCGCCCCACCTGGCTTCGTCTCTCTCTGGCCTGGCCCCCGCAGGTATTGTCACCGCCGAGATGGATCCGCTGCGTGACGAAGGCGAACACTACGGGAAACTACTGATAGAAGCTGGAGTTGAAACAACGATTTATAGAGCACCAGGAATGTTCCATGGATTTTTCAACATGGAAGTCGTATTGCCTAGTGCTCGCGACGCCCAAGAAGTTGCTTTTAACCTCATAAAAGACGCTCTAACTACAGAGGAAACCTGATGACGATAGTTCCAGAAGGAAAATTAGTTTACGGCATGCAACTACAGGTGCAAGCTAAATCTAAAACTTTTGTCGAAGAGTGGGAAACTAACGCTGGGGCAAAAGAGCTAGGGGAAATTGCTAAAAAGGCTGACGAAACGGGATTTTTTTATGTTGGGGTATGCGATCACCTTGCCGTGACTAAACCTCTGGATGATTTTATGGGCGCCACTTGGTATGACACTGTCGCCACGCTGGGTTGGATCGCCGGAATGACTAAAAATGTACGTCTGCTTTCTCATGTTTACATATTGAGCTACCGCCATCCGCTGCAAACGGCTAAGTCGTTTATGACCCTAGATGCATTATCAAACGGCCGAGCCATACTTGGCGTGGGCGCTGGTCACCTTGAGGGTGAATTTGATTTACTGGGATTTGATTTCACTAACCGAGGTCCAACTACTGATGCAGGTATAGATGTAGTGCGCGAAGCATTTGCTAACGAATACCCCGATATAACCACTGAACAATGGGGGCCCATCAAAGACGCCGCCATGGGGCCAAGGCCCGTGCAGTCAACGCTGCCGATTTGGGTAGGAGGATCATCAAAACCCGCGCTACGACGAGCCGCGGAACGAGGTGACGGATGGCTACCTCAGGGAACGCCCCGAGCCGACATGCCGGCCCAGATTGCTTTTTTATTAGAACACCGCAAACGAACCCGCGGCGATGACCCGATTGACCTCGGTACCATTACCGAATTTCTTTACCTAGGAAAACCCGAATGGGATGTGGGCGAAAAAACTCTTGCGGGAGAACCGGACTACATCGCGGAACGACTGAATGAATTTGGTGCTATGGGAGTTAATCATCTCCAGATTCGATTCCGTAGCCGTTCGTTAGAAGAGTTACTTGACCAAATGGATGCATTTAATCGAGATGTGGCACCTCATCTAACTCGCTAGGTCAGAAATTTAATTACCCCGGCTACGAGGAAGTCCTAGCCCTCGTTCGGCGATAATGCTGCGTTGAATTTCGCTGGTTCCCGCATGGATAGTAGTCACTTGAGCATGACGATGGGCGTGTTCAATCCATCCTCCGCCGGGAGCGCCCAGAGCTCCGAGGGCTAATTGTCCACTAGCACCAGTTGCATCAACAAAGTCTGACGCAGCCCGAACTAAGGCCTCAGAGGCAAACAATTTCGCCATTGAGCCTTCGAGGTAGGGCAATTCTCCTTGGGCTACTTTGGCAGTTAGTTGCCCGCCAAAAAGTCGGCCCACTTGATAGTCGACTACAGCCGACGCCAAGCGAGCCCGTACCGCGGGGCGCTCAAGGGCTCCCGATTCACGGGCCCAAGCGGCGAACTGCGCACAAAGGAGGCCTAATTCCCCCACCATCGTAGGGTTGCGTTCATAAGCGAGTGCCACTCCCATTACATCCCAGCCCCCATTGATTTCTCCGACGCGACACGAATCGTGGATTCGAACATCGGAATAAAAAGTCATATTCGTACGCTCGCCACCCAGAGTTTCTATAGGCACTACTTCGAGTCCGGGAGTATTGGTGGGGACTAAAAACATTGTTAAGCCACGGTGTTTAGACAACTCTCTGTTAGTGCGAGTTAGAAGAAAAATATAATTAGATTCGTGCGCCAAAGTCGTGAACACTTTTTGCCCATTAATTATCCAGTCGTCGCCACATGATTGAGCGAAAGTGATCGTTGCGGCTACGTCAGATCCAGCATCCGGTTCGCTGTAACCCAAGGCACACAGAACCTCACCCCGTAAAATAGACGGAATTATTTCTTTTTTTTGCGCCTCAGTACCAACCCGATTCAAAGTATGGGCTACCAAATTAGATATCCCCCACCCATCTATCGGGGCACCTACTCGAGCCAGTTCTTCGCCGAGTTCAAACATTTCTCCGGGATTACGATTTTGCCCACCCATCTCTACTGGCCAATCTGCCGCGAGCAGACCTTGGTGAGCCAACGCGCGATGAAGTTCCCAGTTATGCATAGTCCCCGACAAATGCGCTTTTTCGACAACCTCTGGCGGGCAATTAGCCGCTAAGAACTTTCTTACCTCCAAACGAAAAGATGAGGGGTGGAGATCAGGTAATACCCATCCGGTCAGGTCTAATTCGTCGGCGAGGAAATTTAGCTCGCTAGCTGGATCGCCAAGTTCAATGCTCCATGCGGTAGCCAAGCGAAAAAATAATTGGGGGTCGTATTCGAGCATAAAACCGTAGCCGCCGTGAAAATGCAGGACTGTTTTTGTTATCGCTCGAGCACTTCGTCCGGCGAACCAGTAAGCCATTCGAGCCAACAACGCCCGACGCGAGACATCAGTTTCGGTCGCGGCGGCGGTCACCAACAAGGATGCACCCTGGTGATCGGTGGCTAAGTCAGCCAGCTGATGCTGAACGGCTTGAAAAGAACCTACGGGGACATCGAACTGTTTACGCGACTGAACGTATTCAATTCCTAGGGCTAAAGCACCGTTTCCTAAACCCACCAAAGCCGAGGCCCGCAATATGCGCCAGTCGCTGAGTGCTTCACCGAAAGCCGACTGCGCGATTACGCCATTTTCTAATACCTCGTGATCAACGAAAGAGACTTGCCCCATCGAAGAAGGAGCAACCGTGGCAACGTATTTGGATTCAGATTTTGCAATAATAAGATCATCACCCGACAAGGCAACAACTGCATCACTAATTAGCCCAGCAGGAACAAGAGAAGCCGACATATTTTTTACTGGGCCTAGTGAAATAGTGACAATAGATTCGCCCGAAATCATTTTTTTTATAATCTGACTTTTATCTACACGATTAATAAGTCGTAACGCTACAAATGATTCGACTATGGGCACTGGAGCTAGTTGACGGCCCGCACATTCAGCGATAACCGCAAGGTCTGATAACGAAGCCCCTTCAATCGCTAATCCAGGAATCCCTAGTGTTCGAACTTTTTTCCATAGATCGCTATCAAAACCAACTATTGGGTTGTCGGAGTTTTCGGTGGCTCGCAATTTCTCAACGGGTGATTCCTTAGTAAAAAAATCGGTAAAGGCCCGGCGGAGTTCCGGGTTCTCGATAAAACTCATTCCCACTCCACGTGGGCTCGCAAAGCATTGCCGGGTTCATCGTAAAAATTGTTGGCTTGCGCGTAGCCAATCATGGCCGTTAGATCGTCTTGCCATTTTGGCCCAACCTTACCCACGGCTAATCGCCGTACGGCATCTACGGCAATCCAGGCGTGCTCGCCCTCAAGGCGACCCGCGGCCGCATCCACGAGAGCGGCGTAGACCAAACTGGCTGGGTCTTGCTGGGTGCTTGCGGACCCCAACACTGATACATGGAAGTGCTTGGTATCAGCCGGATCTTCTAGCGTGACCTGAGGAGGATGGATTTTAAGATTCACACAAATGAACATGCCCCTCCAGCGTAGAGTAAAAGTTCTGTGACCACTCCTACCAGCACCGACCTGACCGGCAAAATAGCCTTAGTGACCGGAGCGGCTCAAGGCATTGGTGCCGCGGCCGCGGTGGCGCTGGCGGCGTTTGGAGCCGACTTGGCCATATGCGATCGCCAGGATATGAGTGAAACTCTGGCGGCGATAAAAGCCTGCGGTCGGCGGGGCGAAAGTGAAGTACTCGATGTCAGGGATGGACTCAGTGTGGCCGACTGGAGCAAAAAAATTGCTGCCCAGTATTCGAGAGTAGACATTCTGGTGAATAACGCCGGAGGTGGATTTTATTCATCATTCTTGGATACCAATGCTAAAGGTCAACAGGCATTGGTAGACGAAAACTTTTCTAGCGTTACTCACTTCGTTCGCGAATTTACATCGCTTATGCCTGCGGGATCAACGATTATTAACGTAACTTCGATAGAGGCGTCACGAGCAGCCCCGGGATTTGGAATATACGCAGCAATGAAAGCGGCGGTAGAAAGCCTTACTAAAACGCTGGCTCTAGAACTCGCTCCGCAAGGGATAAGAGTTAATGCTCTCGCCCCAGATGCAATACCTACTCCTGGAGATGAGAGTTTGGGCGACGCGGCCACTCAGGGAGCGCGCGAAGCCTACGACCGAAAAATCCCGTTAGGTTGGGGAAATATTGACGATGCTTCTGGTCCTATTATTTTTCTTGCCTCTGACTTATCACGATTTGTAACGGGAACGATTCTTCACGTTGATGGTGGCAGCCACGCCGCTGCTGGATGGTCGCGACGAGACGACGGCACGTACTCTCCGTGATTAAAGCATCTGGTGTTTGAATAACCGCGGTCATGTCTGACGGATTGATGCCTCCACTGGCTGAAGATGAAGCAGGGTTGCCTGGACCAAGTATTGGAGAGTCGATACCTCACGAACCCCTAATCGGACGAGAGCGGCGTAGACCCTTTAGGGCTTTTAATAACCACGAATTTCGACTTCTTTTCGCGGCTTACGCTATTGGCGATATTGGGTTTTGGATATCGCATATTTCTTTGCAATCAGAAATGTCTCGAATTACCCATACTTCTTCTTTATGGCTAGGAATTTTGTTTTTTACTACTTTTATCCCGATGCTTTTATTTGCGCCAATAGCAGGAGTAATTGCCGATCGAGTTGACAGAAAAAAAATGTTAATTATAACTAGAGGGGCAGTAGGCCTCATTGCCACAGCTCTTGGGCTAGTGGTGTTTGCCAATCTTGAATCGCCCGAGGTGTTAGTGGCATTTGGCTTTTTCATGGGAACCATGTTTGCTTTCATGGCTCCTGCCCAACAAGCCGCTACGGCCAACTCAGTGCCCGCGAGCGACTTAACCAGCGCTATCTCAATCCAGAGTGCCGGCAACAACTTGGCCCGCATCGGTGGACCCGGCTTAGCCGTACCAATTCTTGTTCTCTGGGGGCCAGGGTGGGCGTTCATTATTTACGCTATTAGCAACCTGTTGATGTTGCTCACTTTGTTGCCTATTCATTTGAGTTCTCACCTCAGCACCAGCGAAACTGGATCGACTTGGCACCGCTGGAAACAAGGACTAATTTACGCTCGAAGTCGACCACCGGCAGTAGCTGCACTAGTACTAATGGGAATATTTTCAATTTTTGGCGCGGCTCACGTTGCTTTGTTGCCAGTTTTCGCCACTGACGTACTCGGTCATCCTCGCGATGACTTCACTATCCTCGTAATCGCTTCTGGAGTAGGGGCGGTGGTAGGAGCTTTGGCTACTGGTTTTCGTCGCACTACCCCCACTCTGGGTACCGCCAGCAGATGGGTTGCGGGGTTTGGGGTGACGGGAATCATGTTCGCGTTTTCCACTACCTGGGATTTATCGCTATTTTTAATTGCGATAATGGGATTTTGTTACTTCTCAGTCACCACTTCATTGAACACTTTGCTGCAACATATTTCTGATGACGAAAAACGGGGTCGGATAATGGGCCTGTTCGCGGTGGCGTGGGCCGGCCTTATTCCTTTCGGGGGAATCTGGATGGGAGCCGTGGCCAGTGCGGCTGGGGCTCCTTTGGCACTGGGCATTGGTGCAGGCGTGTGTCTAACCTGCGCAGGATTCTTTATCCTTCGCGAACGTTCAGGTGTTTACGGAGAATTAGTACCCCCATTAACCGACCCACCTAGATAGGCCTGCTCAAGCGCGGTACCTACTTCTTCGGGCGAACCAGTAAACTCGATACGGCCGTGCAACATAATGGCCGCAGTGTCGGCAACAGTGAGTATCTCGTGAGCAAACTGTTCGACAATTAAAATTGAAACATTGTCGTCGGCTATTCCTCTGACTATTTCGTAGAGTTCTTCAACTATTAGTGGGGCGAGTCCCATCGACAACTCATCCAACAGTAATACTTTGGGGTTGGTAGCCAGCGCTCGCGCCATGGCCAGCATTTGCTGCTCGCCGCCCGATAAAGTTCCAGCCACTTGTTTGCTTCGCTCTTTGAGTCTCGGAAAACGAGCAAAAGCTTTCTCGACTATTTCTCCGTAAGGCGTTCCGGTAAAAGTTGCCATCTTAAGATTTTCTATGATTGTTAAATTAGGAAACACCCCCCTACCTTCAGGGATCAAACAGATCCCATTACGAGCCAACCAGTCAGCACTTCGAGAAGTAGCAGAAATACCGTCTATTTCGAATTGACCCGCAGTTGGCTTTAGTTGACCGCTCGCTACTTTCAAAGTGGTCGACTTGCCCGCACCGTTAGGGCCTAGCAACGCAAATACTTGGCCGCTTTTTACTTCAAGATCCACCCCGCTGAGGACATTGATTAGACCGTAAGCAGCATCAACTTTCTTAAGACTCAATGCCGGAATTAAATCTTGATCACTTGGGGTATTAGACCCCAATTGGATAGTTGATTGGGACCGGATTTGAGCGACAGGAGTACCTTCAGAACTCCCCAAATAAGCCGATCTGACTTGTGAGTTTGCCTGAACTTCAGCGGGTGACCCAGTAGAGATGATGCGGCCGAAATCGAAAACATAGGTTTTTTCACA
>SHUY01000032.1 GCA_009694435.1 Acidimicrobiia bacterium
TTTCTTGATGGCGATACTGATCCAGTCACCGAACGCCTCGAATTGATGATGATCGAGGCGTCTAGCGAACTGGAGTTTGAACGAGCGGCTCGCTTGCGAGATCAGTTGAGCTCAGTAAAAAGCGTCATAGAGCGTCAACAAATGGTGGCCGAAAAAGAAGAAGATTTCGACATGATCGGAATAGAAGAAGATGAGTTGGAAGCATCGGTTCAACTATTCCATGTTCGGCGAGGAAGGGTAGTGGGGAGAAGAGGAGTGGTGATCGATAAAGTTGAAGATCTCGATACCAAGGCGTTAATACAAAGACTATTAGAACAACTCTACGGTGATGCTCAACCGGTAGATGTCCCTAGAGAAATATTCGTTCCTTGCCTTCCTTCTGATCACAATCTAACGGTTGAGTTTCTTTCACAGAAACGGGGAAAACCGGTTGCGATAAAGGCTCCGCAAAGGGGATCAAAACGAGAGCTAATGGAGATGGTCACTCATAATGCTCGCAATGCATTCGTTCAGCATCGGCTGAAGCGATCATCAGATCACAATGCCAGAGCAAAAGCGTTGTCGTCCTTACAATCTGAGATCGGGTTGGAAGAGTCTCCGCTCCGGATCGAGTGTTTTGATATTTCTAACTTGCAAGGAACTCAGATTGTTGCGTCCATGGTCGTAATGGAAGATGGATTGATGAAAAAATCGGAGTATCGACACTTCAAATTACGTATTGAAAGCCAAGACGATTTTGCGTCGATGGAAGAAGCGCTTACTCGTCGGTTTCGTAAGTACTTAGAGGAACGCGAAGAAGGAGCACGGGTGGGGAAACGGTTTTCGTATCCGCCCAATTTGCTTGTTGTCGATGGTGGCAAAGGGCAACTCAACGTTGCGGTTCGAGTGCTAGAGGATTTAGGCCTTGACGATATTGCTGTCATTTCACTCGCGAAAAAACTGGAGGAGGTCTATGTGCCTGACCGTTCAGAGCCACTGGGCATTGCCCGAGACTCTGAAGCCCTTTATCTCCTCCAGCAGGTACGAGACGAAGCCCACCGTTTTGCTATTACTTATCACCGAAAGTTAAGAGCCAAGGCCGCTACTCGCTCAGAACTTGATGATGTTGTCGGCCTTGGCCCTTCTCGGCGTAGTCGCCTCCTGCGCGACTTTGGCTCGGTTAAAGCCTTGAGAGCCGTTTCGGAACAAGAGATTTTGTCACTGGCGTGGCTCCCTGATGATGTCGGCCGATCGCTCTACGCTCATCTACATCGATCTAAACGAGTGACACGAGGCGATTGAATTATGGCAGTTGATCTAACCATCGTTACCGGGATGTCCGGGGCTGGACGATCGGCGGCGGCTGATGGGCTAGAGGATTTGGGGTTTTTCGTGATCGACAATCTCCCTCCTGCTCTTATATCGAAAGTGGCTGAACTAGCCGGCAGCGGCGAGCGGTCTAAGAACTACGCAGTGGTTGTCGACGTCCGCAGTGGATCATTTGTTGATGACCTCGTCGCTGCTCTAGCCGTGGTTCATGAGCAAGGAGTTCGTACTCAGATACTTTTTCTTGATGCATCAGACGATGTTTTGGTCCGTCGGTTTGAGGCAAGTCGCCGCCCGCATCCATTAGCTGATGCAACTAACGCAGGGGAAGGAACCGGGATTGCTAGTGGAATAGAGCGCGAGAGGGTTTTGCTTGAATCTATAAAAGGTCAATCTGATTTAATCATTGACACCAGCAGCACTAATGTCCAAGAACTTCGCAATCGGGTCCGAGAGGTCTTTGGTGAACCGGGATCCGATGGGTTGAATGTGAGTCTGGTGACTTTCGGTTTCAAACACGGGGTTCCTCTCGGTGTCGACTTGCTATTCGATTGTCGGTTTTTGCCAAATCCGTACTGGGATGAGCGCCTTCGCCCACTAACGGGAGAAAGCTCAAAAGTAAAGCGAGCGGTCTTGCGCCACATTGAAGCCAAGGATTTTTTGGCTGAACTAGAGCGAATGCTCGGGACGGTCTTGCCGGCCTACGCTCGAGAAGGCAAATCGCATTTATCGATCGGATTGGGCTGTACGGGAGGACGGCACCGAAGTGTGGTTTTGGCCGGCGAAGTCGCTAAAACACTAAGCGCTTTGGGATATCCGGCCCAGATCCACCATCGCGACATCGAGCGCGATTAGACCGGTAGCCTGCCCGTTATAAGTATTGTTTCTGTTCCCTAAGGAAAGCGGAGAAAGATTGCTATGAGTGTAAAAGTCGGTATCAACGGTTTTGGCCGCATCGGAAGATCTTTTTGTCGAGCCTTGTTAGCTCGAGGCGACTCTGACGTCGAGCTGGTCGCGGTCAATGATCCAATGGGCGACGCCGAGACTATGGCCTTTCTCCTCAAGTATGACTCCGTGGGTGGAAAACTTCATCACGACGTAAAACCCTCCGCAGACGGGTTTTCGATCGACGGTAACGAAATCCGCAAACTTGAAGTAATGGACCCGGGTGAAATTCCTTGGGGTCAACATGGTGTCGATGTTGTTATTGAATCAACGGGAGTGTTCACTTCTCGCGACAAAGCGGCTGGTCATTTAAACGGTGGAGCTAAACGCGTGATCATTTCTGCTCCTAGCAATGATGCTGACGCCACCATCTGCATGGGGGTGAACGACGAGGTTTTTGACCCCGAAAAGCACATGGTTCTGTCTAATGCTTCGTGCACAACTAACTGTCTGGCACCGTTAGCCAAAGTTTTACACGAAACTTTTGGAATCGAGCGGGGCCTTATGACTACTGTTCACGCTTACACCAGCGATCAGTCTCTTCAAGATCTTTCTAAGCCGACCCGTTCGGGAAAACCTGATTTGCGGCGTATGCGCGCCGCGGCCTTGTCAATTGTCCCGAGCAGCACCGGGGCGGCGCGTGCTATTGGCGTAGTTCTACCGGAACTTAAAGGTCGCCTCGATGGCACCGCACTTCGTGTACCTACTCCTACTGGTTCAATCACCGATCTGTCGGCTGAGCTCGCGATTGAGGCATCAGTAGAAGAAATAAATGCCGCATTCAAATCTGCGGCCGCAGATCCTCGGTATCGAAACGTGTTGACCTACAGCGAGGAGCCACTAGTTTCAGCCGACATTGTCGGTGACCCCGCATCGTGCATTTATTCTGCTCTCGACACTATGGCCAATGGACACTTGGTTAAGGTTTTGGGTTGGTACGACAACGAGTGGGGTTATTCCAATCGTCTCGTTGATCTTGTGGCTTTCGTCGGCCAATAGGGAACGGAGTGCTGCTCCCTCAACTCGAGAATCTCCCTGTAACTACCAAAACTCGGGTATTGGTGCGCGTTGATAGCAATGTTCCGATGCATAACAATGAAGTAACTGATGATCTGCGTCTAAGTACAGTTTTACCCACGATTCGGTGGCTTCGAGACCAAGGAGCAGTTGTAATTCTTGCCGGTCATCTTGGCCGCCCCAAAGGACAGATCGATTATCACTACGACCCGTCTGACCCACTATCGATTAATCCGGTAGCGCAACGCTTAGCTACTTTGCTCGAATCTCCGGTTACGGTTTTACCAGGAATAACTGGTGAAGCAATTCAAAAAAAAATAACGCAAAGCGATCTTGGGTCAGTTTTAATGTTGGAAAATCTCCGATTCGATGCGGGCGAAACTGCTAATTCACCAGCGTTCTCTGCGGGCTTATCGGCCCTAGCCGACGTATACGTCAACGAGGCCTTTGGAGCATCTCACCGCACCCACGCCTCAATTGTCGGTCCGCCGCGTGAGTTAGTGAGCGCGGCAGGTTATCTTCTTGAGCAAGAAGTAGCGCAACTAAGTGAAATGATAGGTAAACCTAAGCGGCCTTTTGTGGCGATACTCGGAGGGTCAAAAGTCAGCGACAAGCTTGGTGTCATTAAGGCATTGCTTGAACGGTGCGATTTAATTTTAGTGGGTGGGGCGATGGCTTTCACTTTTGCGGTTGCTAATGGCGGCCAAGTTGGAGGTTCGCTTGTAGAGTCAGACATGGTAGATAAATGCCGAGAGTTGTTGCTGAGCGGGAAAATCGAAATTCCTACCGACGTGGTCGCGGCTCAAACGATGAGCGAAGATGCTGAGGTAGGCATTTTCCCGGTCGACTCAATACCTAACGAAATGAGTGGGTTTGACATTGGCCCAGATACGGTTCAGTCTTTTTCTGATCGTATAGCCCAGGCCCAAACCGTTCTATGGAACGGTCCGATGGGGGTTTTTGAAATTCCCCTTTTCGCGAGTGGAACTCGAGGCGTAGCCGAAGCAGTCGCTAGTTGTGCTGGTCGCACGGTGGTAGGTGGAGGCGACAGTGCCGCGGCGGTGCGGCAGATGGGTCTAGCCGAGCGAATCGATCATGTCAGTACGGGTGGAGGAGCTTCATTGGAGTTTTTGGAAAAAGGTGACTTGCCTGGGTTGGTCGCCCTGCGCAATGCACCCACCAGCACTTAGTGATTTATCAACGATTGATGAGGAGAAATTTAAGTGGCTATTTTAACTGAATCTGAAAATATTGCCCCTCGGCGGCCGATTATGGCGGCCAACTGGAAAATGCACCACGATCATCTAGTGGCTATTCAGGTTCTGCAAAAGTTGTCGTATCGATTACAGAAAACTGATTTTGAAGACCCAGATGTAGTCGTATGCGCTCCGTTCACTGATTTGCGAACTTTGCGAACTTTGATCGAAGCGGACAAAATTCCAGTTTTTCTTGGCGCGCAAAACTGTCACTGGGAAAAAAGCGGAGCGTTTACTGGTGAGGTCAGTGTTCCTATGCTTAGCAAATTAGGGGTCACTTATGTAATAGTCGGACACTCTGAACGCCGCCAATTTTTTGGAGAAACTGACGAGACAGTGAATTTAAAAACTAAAGCTGTCTTGGCTGGAGAAATGAATCCAATTATTTGTGTGGGAGAAACGCTCGACGAGCGTGAACAGGGGCGAACCAATGAGCGCGTTGCTGCACAAACTCGGGCGGCATTTGCGGGAGTCAAATCAGTCGATGCCGAGCGTTGCGTGATGGCTTATGAGCCAATTTGGGCAATAGGGACTGGGCATACTGCCACCAGCGAGGATGCCAACACCACGATCGGGGAGATCCGGAGAGTCTTGCGAGATGTAGTGGGTTCTAGTGCTGACGTAATTCGTATTCAGTACGGCGGGAGCGTGAAGCCAGGCAATATTGCCGATTTGATGGCGATGCCAGAAATTGATGGCGCTTTAGTCGGAGGAGCCTCACTCGATCCTGATGATTTCTACCGCATCGTGGCCTACCGAGCGTGACTTTCACCAACTGTTGGCACTAGTATTTAGTCGTGATAATGAATGCAGTTCTCATCGGGTTAACTGTTTTGTCAGCGCTGGTTATGATTTTTCTTGTACTGCTGCACTCGGGTCGAGGAGGTGGTCTCTCGGACATGTTTGGTGGTGGCCAGCTCGGGGGATCAACCGCTGGGTCGACTGTGGTGGAGCGCAACCTTGATCGCCTTACCGTCATCACCGCAGTAATTTTTGCTTTCGTTACTGTCATTTTGGCTATTCGTTTGCAGCCGGCATAAAGCCAAAACGGCTCGAAAGGGCCGAGGAAAATTAGGGGGGGAATGAAAGTTTCTAGTGGAGTAAGTTCCTTTTTCTGTCTAGTCCTAGGACTAGCTCTGCTCGGCGGGGCCTGGGTAAGCACCACTGCTGGAGCGAGCGCTAGGGGACAAAGCACCCCAGGGACACTAAAGATTGCCGCGGAACAAGAGCCCAGTTGCATGGACTGGATCGGCAGTTGCGCGGGTTCCTCGTGGGGCATATGGGCCGCTGGAATAGAGACTCTTCCGCAGGCACTTACGGTAACCCCTGCGGGCGATTACACCCCTAGCTCGGTTCTTGCGGGCGAACCAATACTAGAGATTGGCCCGCCACAAAAAATTACTTACAACATAAATGCTGCGGCGGTCTGGAGTGACAACACGCCCATTACCTCAACTGATTTTGAATATACATGGAAACAAATTACTACCGGTAAAGATATCTACGATAAAACTGGCTACGAAGACATTGCCTCAATCGATACGACTGATCCCAAAGCCGCGGTGGTGACGTTTTCTGAGCCTTTTTCTGGTTGGCGTGATCTTTTTGGCGGTTTTAGCTTTATTCTTCCCAGTCACTTACTTGAAGGTAAAAACCGAGCCAAAATAATGAAAGATGGCTACTCGTTCTCAGGTGGGCCGTGGAAACTCGCGGGCGGTAAAAGTGGTTGGAAAAAAACTAAAAGCATTACCTTGGTTCCTAACCAAAATTACTGGGGAGATAAGCCACTAATCGGAACAGTAATTTTCCAATTTATTACTGAGTCGGCCTCTGAGATTCAAGCGGTTAAATCTGGGCAAGTATCTAGCGCTTACCCTCAACCACAAATTGGAGCACTTGATCAACTGTCAGAAAACCCCGAACTTAAGTACGAAGTTTCTTTTGGGAGCGTTTTTGAAGCGTTTTGGCTTAATGCTAAGGCGTTTCCGATGGATAGCCTAGCGGTACGAAAATCACTCATTTATGCGACTGATCGTCAAGCCATTGTTGATGAGATCGTCAAACCTTCAGTCAATGAAGGTCGAGTTCTCCAGAGTTTCATTGTTCCGACTTTTCCGCAGTACTACGAACCCGCATTTTCTATTTATGGAACTAGTGCAAACCTCAGCAAGGTCAATGAACTAATGACTGCGGACGGCTGGAAAAAAGGTAGTGACGAAATCTGGGCAAAAAATGGTCGTAAGGCCGAATTCGATGTGCAGACCACCGCGGGTAATGAGGCCCGAGAACTCACTGAGCAGCTATGGCAAAGCCAGTTGGCTCAAGCAGGATTTAAGGTGACAATCAAGAATCCATCTGCGGACGTATTGTTTGGCATAAATGGACCTAAGGGTCGTTTTTCTGCCGCTCTGTACGCTCAGGTTGGGACACCCGATCCGTCGCTGTGTGGAATTTTCTGTTCCGCAAATATACCTACTAAGAAAAACGGTTTCGTAGGCAATAACTGGACTCGGCTTACGAGCGCGGCCATTGACACTCCGTGGACTGCGGTTGATTCCGAACTAGACAGAACGGCTAGAACGGTTTCTGTCAAAGAGGGGCAAAATGCTCTGGCGGCCGAAGCAGTCTCTATTCCGCTCTACCAAAAACCCAATATTTTTGTCTGGAATACGGCTCAGATCGGTGGACCGCTGCAAGACAATCCCACCTTGGGTCCATTTTTCAATCTGAACCTCTGGTATTTGAAATAAAACCTAAATCGTTTTGATGGTCAGTATCTCGGAGTGACGCGCTATATCGGGCGGAGGATCTTAGCTGCCATCCCAGTACTTCTACTGGCTTCGTTATTAGTCTTCGTTTTAGTACGCCAGTTTGGGGCCGACCCCGCCCGTACTCGCTGTCAACAGTCGCGCGATTTGAAATGCCTAGCGCGGACTCGAGTTCAGTTGGGTCTTGACCGACCACTCCCAGTTCAGTACGTCGATTTTATGGGTGACTTCGTTCAAGGCGATTGGGGAACAAGTGAACGAACCGACCAGTCGGTAGCGGAGTCAATTGGTATCGCCCTGGGGGAAACTGCTCAGTTAGCGTTTTGGGGAGTCGCTTTTTCTAGTGTTGTGGCAATTTCAGTAGGGGTTTATTCGGCCAACAAAGCCTATTCACCCGGCGACTACTTTTTTACTGGTTTGGCGTTTGCCGGGATAGCGATGCCGACTTTCTGGTTTGGGCTTATTTGTATTAATTATCTGACTTTTCACTTAAAAGAGCTATTGAATACCAATGAAGTGATTTTTTTCTCTATCCCTAACGCTACCGGTCACGGGGCTATCAACGGTTTTCGTGAATTAGCGCTGCCGGTTTTAGTACTTTCGGTGCAACTAGTGGCCGGGTGGAGTCGATACCAAAGATCATCAATGCTTGATGAATTGGATTCTGATTATATTCGTACCGCTCGATCCAAAGGGCTGACTCGGCGAAGGGTGGTTTGGAAACACGGACTACGCAATTCATTAGGTGCGCTAGTTACAGTCATTGCTATTGATGCCGGAGCCTTGTTTGGTGGGCTTATCGTTACCGAACGAGTTTTTTCGCGACCAGGAATGGGAACGCTGTTTTTAAATGCGTTAGGTAATGGAGACTCGGCAGTTTTAATACCGTGGATGATTGTTACTGGAGTTTTTATCATTATTTTTAACCTTTTTGCCGACATCCTTTACGGAGTGCTAGATCCTCGGGTGCGAGTGGCATGAGCTCTTTTGATGAACATCGTCAAATTCGTGAGTCGGGAGCCGCTATAGCCGGTTCGGTCGGTAGCACCGCTTTAATTGACGAAGCGACGAGTGAATTAGTTATAGTCCGTTCGCAGTGGCGATCAGTTGCTCGTCGGTTTTTCCATCACCGAGTAGCAACTTTGGCCTTACTGATATTCATTTTGTTGGCTCTAGCCGCTCTAGGGGCCAATTTTATTTCTCCCTACGACCCCAACCCTCCGCTCACCGCTTCGGTCTTATCATCCGCGCGTGAGTCTCCTTCCGCCCAGCATTTATTTGGTACCGACAAACTAGGTCGCGATCAACTCAGCCGAATACTGGTTGCTCTGGGGCAGTCGCTTCAAGTGGGTTTAGGGGTGGCATTGTTATCTACCATTATTGGGGTAACCGTAGGATCACTAGCCGGTTTCTATCGCGGTTGGATTGACGCTCTCTTGATGCGCTTCACGGATCTGTTTTTAGTGCTGCCGGCTCTAGCGGTATTGCTAATAGCCGCCAAAAATCCCGAGCCGAGTTTTTTTGGCCTATTCGATTTGCCGCCCGCCACCTCAACCGAGGGAATGATTTTGCTGTTAGCAGCACTCGGCTGGATGCCTATGGCTCGCATCGTCCGGGGCGAGTACTTGTCGTTACGGGAGCGAGAATTCGTAGAAGCGGCTCGGGCGGCGGGGGCGGGCGGCCCGAGAATAATTTTACGCCACCTTTTACCCAACTCTGTCGGGCCAATTGTGGTGTTTGCCACTCTTGAAGTCGGGCTCGCTATTCTGACTGAAGCAACCCTGTCGTTTTTGGGTGCTGGAGTTCAAATACCGGCTATTTCTTTAGGAAATCTCATAGCGGACGCGGAAGATACGGTAGGCACAGATTTGGCTTATTTAATCCTTTTCCCGGGTTTAGTTCTTTTTCTTATTGTTTTGTGCGCCAATTTTATTGGTGATGGTTTACGAGACGCCCTAGACCCTCGAGCGCGCAAATGACAATAATCAGCGAGACTCCAACTCCACTTCTAGTAGTTGATGATCTGGCAGTTGAATTTGCAACTTCGTCCGGGGCGATTCACGCGGTAAACGGAATTAGTTTCACGGTGGCGGCGGGTGAAACGGTGGCGATAGTGGGTGAGTCGGGTTCAGGAAAGAGTGTTTCGGCGTTAGCGATTATGGGCTTAATCCCACCGCCTGGTCATCAAACTAACGGAGTAGTCAGATTAGCGAGCCAGACATTAACCGATATGCCAGATCGGCATTATCGAACCCTGCGCGGTCGAAACATAGCAATGATTTTTCAGGATCCGCTTTCGTCGCTCAATCCCGCCTTCCGAGTAGGAGATCAAATTGTAGAGGCTATGACTACTCACGGAACCGCAAAAGCCGAAGCGCGTACGCGTGCTATTGAACTAATGGAGTCAGTCGGTATCGCCAACGCTCCCCGGCGGGCGCGCGATTATCCCCATCAGTTCTCAGGTGGCATGCGACAACGAGTAATGATTGCTATGGCTATCGCCAACCGACCGCAACTACTTATCGCTGACGAACCGACTACGGCTCTTGATGTAACTATCCAAGCGCAGGTTCTTGACGTTTTACAAGCAGCCAAGAAAGATGCCGATGCCGCTCTTTTGCTTATTACTCATGATCTTGGAGTAGTGGCGGGCATGGCGGATCGAGTGCTGGTCATGTACGCCGGACGAATAATCGAACAAGGGTCGGTAGATGAGGTTTTAATTAACCCCATTCATCCCTACACTCGCGGTCTTTTGGCCGCTCTTCCTAGTCTCCATACCAACAGTCGGGCACCGTTGCCGACCATTGCGGGGGTGCCACCAAATTTATTATCTGATCGTGAAGCCTGTGCCCTTGCTCCCCGATGCGAGTTTGCTATTGACGTATGCCGATCATCTCGTCCACTGCTGGAAGCGGTTAGTGGTAACCAAGAAAATCACCAAGCCGCGTGTTTTCGTGCGCACGATATGGCTGTTCTTAAGGTGGACAAATAATGGCGTTGCTTGAAATAGAAAATCTAACTAAGGATTTTGATGCCCCGACAAGTTATTTTGGATCGGGCCCCAAGCGGGGCCAACCGGGAGCACTGATCAGGGCAGTCGATGATGTGAGCTTAGAGATTTCCGCGGGAGAGACGCTAGGGGTGGTAGGGGAGTCGGGCTGTGGGAAATCGACGCTAGGGCGAATGATTCTTAGACTTATCGACCCCACTAGCGGAGTCATTCGCTTCAACGGTCAAGAGATTCAAAACTTACAGGGTCGGGCGTTGCGCAATATGCGCCAACGAATACAAATAGTTTTTCAGGATCCGTTCTCCTCACTGGACCCGCGTATGCGAGTTCAAGAGATTTTGGCTGAACCGTTAATCGTTCAGGGGCAAAAACGTAATGCTGCTAAACGGATATCTGAATTACTTACTATGGTCGGGCTTGATCCCGCTTTCGGGGGTCGTTACCCCCACGAATTTTCGGGGGGCCAACGGCAGCGCATAGGGATTGCCCGGGCGTTAGCACTTAACCCTGATCTAGTAGTACTCGATGAACCGGTATCGGCACTGGATGTTTCTATTCAGGCCCAAGTGCTGAATCTGCTCTCTGAACTGCAGAATAATCTAGGAGTGGCGTTTTTGTTTATCGCTCACGATCTTGCGGTAGTTCACCATATTTCTGATCGTATTGCGGTGATGTATTTAGGTCGGGTAATCGAAACTGGGGCGGCCAATCAAATTTATTCTGATCCGCAGCACCCCTACACCAAAGCGCTGCTGTCAGCTGTACCTGATCCAAACCCACAAAAGGAGCGCAAACGTGAGCGCATTGTTTTGTCGGGAGATCTTCCAAGTTCGTCGGCTCCGCCTAGTGGCTGCACTTTCCGCACCCGGTGCTGGCTGGCTGAAGACATTTGCGCAGCCCAGATACCGCTCTTGGTTATGAATCCTAACGGCCGTCAAGTGGCTTGCCATTTAGTTAACGCGCGCTCGAGTAGCGACTAAGATTTCGTGTTCAGTCGGAGTGGCGGAATTGGCATACGCGCTAGACTAAGGATCTAGTGCCCGAAAGGGCGTGGGGGTTCAAGTCCCCCCTCCGACACCAAAAAGAGTGCCACTAAATAAACTCTAGGCCGGCGTACTCACCCGATTCTCGCCACTGGTCAATGTATTCAAAATACGCAATGGGCCCCTCGGGGTAACCAATAGAGTTTCGACGTTCACGAACGCCGATGGGCTGGCCTTCGTTGTTGTAGTAGCCCGGGGTGCAGTTGGAATCACCAAAAACAGAACCGGTGTTAGTTTCCAACCGGGCGACCCAAGCGTCTTGGGCGGCTGCACTTGCCTCAACTGTTTTATAGTTATTTTCTATTGCAGAAGCAATGATTTGGGCGATAGTGGTCCCAGATTCAACAAAGTTTTGGGGAATATTTGATATCAAATTAGCTCCTTGAGTGATACCCAAAATAAATAAGTTAGGAAAACCATGGCTATGGATTCCGTGCAAAGTGCGCATTCCTTCGTGCCAATGTTCAGACAGAGTGAGGCCGTTCCGGCCAGTAGTCTCAAAGCCCGATCTGCGGGCATAATCAGTGCCAACCTCAAATCCCGAAGCAAAAATCAAGCAATCTAGATCGAAATGCTCGTCTTCCACCCAGACCCCTAGAGCGTCAACGCGAGTTACTCCCTTGCCATTGGTATCCACTAGATGAACATTGGGTTTGTTGAAAGCCTGGAGGTATTCATCGTGAAAACATGGCCTTTTACAGAGTTGGCGATACCAGGGTTTAAGCGCTTCAGCAGTTTTTGGGTTGCGGACGATTTTATCTACTCGAACTCGTATCTCATCCATTTTCTCGTCGTCGCTGGCTTCGTAGGCCTGAAGAAAAGACTCGGGGGTGAATTCACTTCCCGCAGTCAAGAGGTCTACTAGTCGGTCCCTAATCCGCTGCGATATATCGGTCCAGCCGTCTTTGACCAAGTCCTCATCAGCAAAGCCACCCGTCTGCAGAATGGCAAAGTTCATCATCCATTTTTTTTGCCAACCCGAGTCCAACCCTGCAAACCACTTAGGGTCAATAGCGTGATTATTGCGTACGTCGATAGACGAGGGCGTGCGTTGGAAAACGAATAGATCGTGAGCACTAGCAGCTAACGGCGATACGCACTGCACGGCAGTTGCTCCAGTGCCAATTATTCCTACTCGCTTATTGTCTAGATGGGTCATGGCTGCGCCGGTCGCGTCACCACCGGTGTATTCGTAATCCCATCGGCTGGTATGGAAAGCATGGCCTGCGAATGAATCAATTCCGGGAATCCCTGGGAGTTTGGGACGATGAAGCGGTCCGGTTCCCATAGCAACGAATTGAGCCCGTATTTTGTCGCCCCGATCAGTAGTGATCATCCAGCGAGAATCGTCTTCGTCCCATTCCACCCGGGTGATGCCGGTAGAAAGTAAGGCGTTCTCGTAGAGGCCGAAGGTCGTAGCAATTTTTTGCGCGTGAGCGTATATCTCGGGGGCCCGAACGTATTTAGCCGACGGGACGGTCCCAGTCTCTTCTAGTAAAGGTAGATAAATCATCGCCGCGGTATCGCACATTGCTCCGGGGTAGCGATTCCAATACCAAACACCACCGACGTCGCCCGCTTTGTCGATAATGCGGATGTCGTTGACCCCTTGCTGCTTCAGTCGTGCCCCAGTGACCAAGCCGGCAAAACCGCCACCAATGATTGCGACGGTTACTTCGTCGCTAACTGGCTTTCGTTCTTCGACGGTGGTGTAGGGATCAAGAAGCAGATTAGAAAAACGCCCAAAAGGCTCTTGGTATTGATCATTACCGTCAGGTCGAATGCGCTTATCGCGTTCTTGTCGATATTTTTCTCGCCGCTCGTCGGTCGTAAGTGGGATTTGAGTCAAAGTTTTCTCAGCCGTTACTTAGTCTCTGTGCCGAGTGGTTACTAGCAGCCACGCTTTTCGAGGGCGTAAGAGATTACTGCTCTATCACCAAGCGCATTTTTAGTCGCCAAGTTGTAGGCCTCTTCGCCGGGCCCAGGGTAGGGGGCCGAGGACGCTAGAGCTGCGTCAACCAGTTTTCCCAGTTGAGAGATGTTGGCTAGCGACTTTTTTACTGTCGAAAAGCCTAACTGGGTCGTCTTGACTGACTTGAGAACTTTAAGAGTTTTAGCGTCGGCTTGTAGTTTTATCCCGTCGATGGTTCCACCGAGAGGATCTCGAGCAGTAGTAGCCCAAGCGCTAGAAGAATCTAGGAATAATAATTTTTGGTACTGAAAACTCAGATCGGTGGCAGCCTCTTTGGCTTTGGCGCAATCAATTTTTGATTTACTGGGGCGGCTTGCTTCTTGAGCGCTTTGGGCACTAGTCGTTCTCGCTAACAGCAACACTAAAGAAACGCACCCTATTGCTAGTATCCTTATTTTTGCCATGTTCAATCATACCCATGATCATTGCAATTACTGGACCGATCACTCAAATAAGCCTCACTAAGGCTTTGCTGCTTGCACTTTTAGTGACCACAATTTAACTCTAAGGTTCAGGTGCCGCCGTCAAAAGGATTCAGATGACTGATTCTATCCACCTAAATAACCATCACCGAGAAACACTGAAGAAGATATTTTCTCATCCGACCAATCACAACATTGAGTGGGTCAAGGCCGAATCGTTGTTGGCCTCGGTAGGGACGGTTCATGGAGAGCACAACGGCCACGTAAAAATAACCGTAGGGGAGCGCAACGAGACCCTTCATCGCCCTCGTCATAAAGATATAGACCCAGAGATGGTCGTGTTGTTGCGCAAAATGCTCACCGGAGCCGGTATCACTCCCGACACCATTGAGAAGTCGGGTAAATAAGCGTTGACCGGAGTTCTCGCGGGCAAACGCGTTTTAGTCATTGGAGCTTCTGCGGGGATTGGTCAAGCTTTTGCAGAACGGGCGGTGCGTGAAGACGCTCAAGTGGTGCTCGTTGCCCGCCGAGCGGACAAATTAGCGGAAACCGTCAGCCGAGCGGGTGGAGGAACGGTCGTAGTCGGTGACGTTAGTACCGAGGGTGATCCAGCAAAGGTAGTTGCCCAAGCCAGTGAAGAATTAGGTTCACTGGATCTGGTTTACTTCGCGGTGGGTTACGCGACTCTAGGATCATTATTGGATACTACGGCCAAGCAATGGAGGGAAGTATTCGAAACTAATGTTTTGGGGTTACACGAAACGCTGCGAGCGGCAGTTCCAGTTATGGCTCCTAATGCAATCGCGGCCGTTATTTCATCAGAAATAGTCAGCCACCCTCGCCCTGGTTTGGCTACGTATAGTTCCAGCAAGGCCGCGGTTGAAGATGCACTTCGACTTTGGCAAATCGAACATCCAGAAGTCAGATTTTCTTGCCTTAGCGTGGGCGCGACTCAGCCGACGGAGTTCGGTAGCAATTTCGACCCCGAGGTTTTGGGCGAAATGATGGAAAAATGGACTCACCGAGGGCTAAGCCAAGAACGCTTTATGGACACTCAAGAGGTAGCGCATTTTTGTGCGGTGGTCTACGGAGCAGCCCTGAGCCTTCCGAGCCTAAACATTGAGTACATATCTTTGCGTTCACCTTCACCCATTATTGGCACCACAGCATAAAACTCCAATTTCACCCTCGAACGGCGTAGCCTGTCTAGTTGATGGCAAAGTTACTTAGAGGACTAAAGGTCATCCCGGGGAAAACTCCCCGATTAGGGACGCGCAAAACTGACAATCTCTTAGGTCTCGATAGCCGCGACGACGCCCGACCTTTTTTGGCTGACTCGGTTTCGGCCATGCAAAAATTGCAAGGCCGTTTAGGGGCCGAGGGCGAAAGAAGCGTGTTATTGGTCATTCAGGGCATGGATGCCTCGGGGAAAGACGGGTTGATCCGGCAAGTCTTTACCGGAGTCAATCCACAAGGGTGTTCGGTATGGTCATTCAAAGCACCCACTTCTGACGATTATGCTCATGATTACTTACGCCGCGTCTCTATGCAGTTGCCGCGAAGGGGGAATATCGGGATATTCAATCGTTCCCACTACGAAGATTTGGTGACCGCTCGGGTGATCAATGTGATTGACGACGATCGTCTGGAAAAACGAATTGGTCACGTTCGAAATTTTGAGAAAATGCTCAACGACGAAGGCACAAAGGTCGTGAAAGTATTTCTTCATATTTCGAAAGACGAACAGCTCAAACGGCTGAAAACTCGAGTCGACAAGCCCGAAAAGCACTGGAAATTTGAGCCCTCAGATCTCGTGGCCCGTAAATCGTGGGATGAGTACGAGCGCTGGTACGAGCACGTGATGAAAGCCACTTCGACCGAATGGGCTCCGTGGTACGTAATTCCCTCTGACAACAAGTGGGTGCGAGACGCGGCGGTGGCAGATTTGCTAGTAGACACACTCTTTGAGATGAACCCTCAGCCCCCAACGCTAGAAATAGATCCTAAGAGTATTGAGTTCGAAGAGGTCCTTGAGGTGAATTGAACTAGAAAAAACCGCACCGTTGCGGAGTTTTAGAAAATATTCCCCCGTACTAGATATTGGGTCGTGTTTGTGGTAGCCTTTAGAGTCACTTAGAGAGAGATTGGTAATGGATAAGAAATCAAACACCAAACCAGCAACAGCCAAAAAGCGTCGGCCGGCTTCATCGGCTAAATCGAACGTCTGTGTCATGCCGGCCTGCAGCGCAACGCGCACTCGGGGCAAGGTTTACTGCGTTACTCACGCACCTGTGGCTCGGGAACGCATTCGAGTCGCCGCGGGCGAATCGGCTTGGGCCTAAGCCTGCGAACGTTTTCCTTCGGGAAAACTAATTTCTAGAGGAACATCAGGCGATAAATCAGTATTGATTTCCACTGTTGTGCCGTGATTGTCGCTTCGGCACACCAAGGCCACTCCCTTACTGGCGGCAGTTTCGGACTTGAGCCCAGTAAACGTCAACGACCGTAAGTGGTTTACCGGCCCGCGCACCAACGCGTGGACGGAGTCGGGACTGGCGGTATAACGAATTTCGAGCCCGGATTCGTCGCTTCCCTCGGCTACTGACCACGGTTGGGTGTCAAATAGGGCATCTTTTGCTTCAGCAGTGAAGTCTTGGAGCCAACCCAACCGTTCAACTTGGGGCTCCGGGATTTGAGCGTCTTCACCGCGAGGCCCAATGTTTATGAGCAGATTCCCTCCTTTGGCCACTATGTCGGAGAAAGACCATAGGAGATCTTGGCGGGTTATAAAATCTTCTGGTCGCGACGCTCGGTTGTAGCCAAAGCTGTGATCCATTCCCCGCACACATTCCCAAGGAACGCTCTGGATCTCATCGTAGGTGGTGTACTCGGGGGTACGCACGTCAAAAAATTCGGGCTTTGGTGGCACTAAACCGGCCTCTTTTTTTGCTGACTTAGCGGCCGCGTTATTAATAATTTTACGAACAAATTTATAACGCGCCATTTTCCATAATGGCGACCAACAGAGGAAGCGATCATTTATGACTCCGTCTGGTACCGCTTGGTAGTAATACTCAAGAATCGGGATCAGTTCTTCACGAGGTGCAGGCCAACAAATATCGTTCCATAATACGCTGGGTTGATAACGGTCGATTAATTCGCGCACCTGAGCCGCGGCGTACTCAGGGTATCTTCCTCGGGGCACGGCTAGTGGGACATCACCAAACGATCCGATGGGGTGCTCGTTCCAAGTCGCATCGAATCCACCGGAATAGTAAAGACCAAATTTCATTCCTGTTTGACGTACGGCAGAAGCGAGTTCTCCAACCACATCTCGAGAACTATTCCAGTTGGGACGGTGGGGGTTAGGGACGGCTGAAGGCCAAAGGCAGTAGCCCTCCATATGCTTGGCGACTAGCACTACGTAACGAGCACCGGTAGCCGCAAATCGACTAGCCCACTCAACCGGATCCCAATGGGCTAGTCCAGCTTCCCATTCGGGCCCAAAATCGCTAAAAGGTTTCTGGCCGTAAGTTGCGGTGTGGTGATTAGCGACGGTGCTGCCGGGAAAGCGCAGCGAGTTTTCGTACCATTCGCTGTAGGGCGATTCGGCAAAACCGTGGGGGTTTTTTACTTCTTCACCCACGACCATGTTGTAGCCCGTAGGCGCAAAAGCGGGTATTGACGCCGGAGTCCAATGGATAAAAATCCCCAGTTTGGCTGCTCGCCACCATGCAGGAGCCTGATGATTTTGCAGCGCCTCGGCCGATTTTTTTAGCGCGCTTTTTGTGCTGGCCATAACTGCCTTTCGCTTTTCTGACCCGCTGGTGGATTGCGATCGGGAGGATTATTTAGTGGCACAACTCAACTAAGAATCTGCTCGTGATCTAACAAGACTTTGGTCATAATGTCGGCGGCTTCTTCGAGTATTTCGGGCCCATGGTCAACCATCAAACTGAGACGAATAAGTCCAGCATCTTTAGTCACGGCTGGAGGTAAGACCGGGTTGACGAAAACTCCGCGGTCAAGGAGGTCGCCCGCTAACAAAACCGTCGATACTTCGTCGAAACGCTTCAGCGGAATAGTGATGATGGCGCTCTCTACTGGGCTAGTTGGCACATTTCGCTCGTGAAGCATAGAGACAAATTGAGAAACATTGGCGCGCAACTGAGCGGGTCGTTCGGGTTCCGCTACGAGAATTCGTAACGCAGCCAGCGCGGCCGCCACCGACCCCGGGGTATTCGATGCGGTGAAAATCAAAGTGTCGGAAGTGAGGGTCAAAAGTTCTATCGCATCTGCCGGACCCATTAGCGCTCCACCACAAGATCCGAGAGTTTTAGAGAAAGTGATGGTGAATAAATCGATTTCGTCAAGAACGCCGTAATGCTCAGCTGCCCCTAGGCCCCGCTCGCCGAGAACACCCAGTCCGTGGGCTTCATCGTCGAGCAGGAAAGTATTAGGGATTGACCGACACAACTTTGCCATCTCCGCGAGTGGGGCAGTGTCTCCACTCATGGAATAAACCCCGTCCACCACCACTCCTTTACCGGATTGCTCAGGGAGAGAGGTGAGGATTTTTTCTAGGTGCTCAATGTCGTTGTGACGGAATCGTTTCATGACTGAGCCCGAAAGTTGAATTCCGGTCAAAAGAGAGTTGTGGATTTCTTTGTCGGCCACGGCGTAGTCTTTTTTACCCAAAAACCCCGCAATCGCACTTAAGTTGGAAACGTAACCAGTGGAAAAAACGAGGGCTGATTCAGTCCCGTAAAAGTCTGCGAGCTCAGACTCAAGTTCTTTGTGGAGATCTAGAGTCCCGTTGAGCAAACGACTCCCAGTTACCCCCGACCCAAATTTTCTCGTGGCGGCAATAGTGGCCTCGACCACCTCGGGGTGATACGAAAGACTGAGGTAGTTGTTGGAGCCAAAGTTAATGGCCTCTTTGCCCGCTATCTTGATCCGCGGTTCTGACGCGCTCTGTACGGTCTTGTAGTAAGGCCAGTAGCCCGCATCTTTAGCCATACGATAGGGGGCTATGCGAGGGAAAGCGTCAAGACGCTCGGAGAAATAGCTCATTTATCTATCGTTAGTTAAGAAGGCTCGTTTATTTGCTCGGGCAAGTCGGCGCGAGCGAGGTTGGCCGCTTCAACTTCAGAAGAGTCACCGTTTAGTACCCCGCTGGGAATCGTTGTCACCGTCAACCCCGACCCCTCTGGGTCTTCAATGATTTGTTTGAAGCGGCGTAAAGCGTAACAGGCGGCTAATCCGTCGTCGGCGCGCTCGTCGAAAG
>SHUY01000033.1 GCA_009694435.1 Acidimicrobiia bacterium
CTCGGGCGGCGGCTTCGGCCACATCGGTAGAAACTCCGCGTCCGCTCACCTTGCGACCATCGACTTCGGCCACTAGAACCACTGCCCCCAAGGCGTCTTTACCCCCGGTAACTGAATTGACCTGAAAATCAACTAGCGAACCGCGTATACCGGTGGCCTCACTAATCGCTTCAATCGCCGCGTCAATCATGCCGTCGCCCTCGGCCGAAGCCTCCACTTTTCCGTCGGGGTGCCCCAGCACCACGCGCGCCGACGACTTACCCAGCGTTCCTCCGCGCAATTCTAATTCGTCAATGGTGAACCGGTGCACTGCTCCGGCTCCGAGCTCATCGGCCACAATGGCTTCGAGATCGGCTTCAGTGATTTGAACTTTGCGGTCAGACAACTCTTTGAAACGAACGAAAGACGCGTTGAGGGCGTCGCCACTTACCGCAAGGCCCATCTTGGCCAAAGTGTCGGCGAACGCGTGTCGGCCGGAGTGTTTGCCCAAAACGATTTGAGCGGCCTCTTGGCCCACTTCCCCCGCATCCATAATTTCGTAAGTCGATGGGTCGCTAAGCACCCCGTGCTGATGGATTCCCGCCTCATGGGCAAAAGCGTTACGCCCAACTACGGCTTTATTGAACTGAACCGGATAACCAGTAAGTCGAGAAACTACCCGGCTCGTACGCGCGAGTTCTTCGGTGTGCACACCAGTAGTCAAATCACCAAAATAATCCGACCGAGTGCGAATAGCCATTACAACCTCTTCGAGGGCCGCGTTACCGGCTCGTTCACCCAATCCGTTGATCGCGCACTCCACTTGACGAGCACCGTTGATTACTCCGGCTAAAGAATTAGCTACCGCCAAACCTAAATCATCATGGCAATGAGTCGACACCATAAAATCTCCCTTGACGGTCTCGATTACATACTTAATTAAATTCCCGTAGTCCTCGGGTAAACCAAAACCAACGGTATCGGGGATATTGATCGTTGAAGCACCCGCGTCAACCGCCACTTGACACACTTCGCACATAAAGTCGGGGTCGGAACGAAACCCGTCTTCAGGGGAAAACTCCACATCGGCGGTATACGAACGAGCGCGTGCCACTCCCGCTTCGGCTTCAGCCTTTACCTGCTCTGGCGTCATACGCAATTTCTTTTCCATATGGATTTTTGAAGTGGCGATGAACACGTGAATACGCGCCGATGCTGCTCCACTTACTGCCTCCCAAGCCCGGTCAACGTCAGCCAAGCCCGTTCGACTCAATGCCGCAATCGTGGGTCCCGAAACCGACTGGGAAATAGCCTGAACCGCTTCAAAATCGCCTACCGAAGCGATCGGGAAGCCGGCTTCGATTACGTCAACCCCTAAACGCGCGAGCTGGTTAGCGATCTCAAGTTTTTCGATCACGTCAAGGGAAATACCCGGCGACTGCTCGCCGTCTCGCAACGTAGTGTCGAATATTTTCACCTGGTCACTCATTGTCGCCTGCTTTCTTTATTGCTTTAGGTCTAGTTTGCTATGAAATCGATCCAACGAAAAACCTCCCCGGCCGTTTCGGCACGAGGAGGTTGAGCGAGCACCGATAGGGTGCTCGCGTTAGGTAAGTAGGAGAAAAAAGTCTGTGGCGTAACCATTCGAGTTCATACAAGTGGAGCGTACCACTTTATTGCGCTGAGGGGGAATAGTTGTTAGCCGCGCCCGGCCAATCATGCTAACGAAATAGCGTGAACTTCAAGAACGCCCTTAGTGGCTCGCAATTCTTTGACTGCCGCTTCCGGCACCGAGCCATAGGTTGCCAGTACCATCAAGGCGGCCTCGCCGGCGATGTTAGTGCCCACGTCCATGTCCGCGATATTTACCCCGGCGGCCCCCAAAGTCGTGCCTACCGTGCCGATCATGCCCGGAGTGTCGTCGTTGCGCACTACCAACATGTAATCGGCGGGAGGAAGGTCGACGCTGTGATAGTTGATACCCACGATGCGCGCACCAGCGTGTTTGCCTAGCAAGGTGCCGGACACGTTCACGATCTGGCCGCCAGTCTTAGTCCCTGATACTCCCCGCAGAGTGATCAGGTTCACAAAGTCGCCCGCAGTAGCGGTTGCGCTTTGCGTCACTTCGAGTCCACGCTTTTCGGCCAACTGGGGCGCATTGACGAACGATGCGGTTTCTTCTCCGGCCCCTTTTAGCGCACCTTTTAGCGCCCCTAGAGTCAAAACCCCACAGTCGTAATCACCGATTTCACCTTCACAAACAACCTCAATCGAAACAAGATCGCCATCGGCTAAGGCAACCAACAATCTCCCTAAACGCTCAGCCAGAGGGAGAAACGGCGCCACGGTCGCGTTGGCCTGGGTGGCCGCCACATTGACCGCGTAAGGAACAAACTCGCCTCGTAAAGCTAAAACCAGTTGCTCGGCGATAGTTTGTCCCGCTTTATCTTGTGCTTCTACGGTTGATGCGCCCAAATGCGGAGTAACCACGACACTCGGCAGAGCGAACAAGGGCGAATCGGTAGTGGGCTCAGTCGCAAATACATCGATAGCAGCACCCGCAATTCGGCCTTCACTAATCGCTGCGGCCAAAGCAGCTTCGTCGACAATTCCGCCTCGAGCGGTGTTGACGATGCGTAAATTCGCTTTAGCGTGCGCCAGTAACGAAGCGTCAAAAAGCCCCATCGTCTCAGGAGTTTTAGGCAAATGGATAGTCAAGAAATCAGCGTGTTGGATGACTTCTTCGAGATTGTCGATCAAACGAATCCCCAACTGGCGCGCTCGTTCTGCACTCACGTAAGGGTCGTAGGCAATAATTTGCATTCCGAAGGCTAATAAACGCTGAGCGACCAAAACGCCGACTCGGCCCAGCCCTACGACCGCCAATGTTTTTCCGTGTAGTTCGACTCCCGTCCAGTGCGAACGATTCCACGCGCCATTTTTTAGGTCGGCGTTAGCCTGAGTAATATTGCGCGCCTGGGCTAGCAGCAGCGCGACGGTGTGCTCCGCAGCCGAAATGACGTTTGACTGCGGAGCATTAACTACCATTACGCCGCGTGCAGTCGCCGCCTCAACGTCAACATTGTCAAGACCAATGCCCGCGCGCCCTACTACCGCCAGATCAGCCCCCGCGTTGAGTACCGCTTCGGTTACTTGAGTTGAAGAGCGAATGACTAAAGCGTCCGCCCCCACTACCGCATCGAGGAGTTCGTCGGGCGAAAGGCCGAGGCGTTCATCGACCGTGAAGCCGGCTTCTCGCAGCGCGTCAATCCCGCTCGGGGCGATTTCTTCTGCAATAAGAACCCGTAACGCCATACTCCGAGGGTAGCGGCCGCACCGCTAGCCCTGAGGGGTATTAACCCAAAGCAGTCGCCAGTCGGGTCATTCCCTCCACCAGATCATCGTCCGACAAAGCGAACGACAGCCGCGCGAATCCTGGAGCCCCGAAAGCCTCACCCGGCACTAGAGCTACTTTGGCCTCTTCGAGCAAAATCTCGCATAGTTCCACCGTGGTGGTAGGGACTCGGCCGGCCACAGGTTTACCCAGCAAGGAGATAAACGAGGGGAAGCAATAAAAAGCGCCCTGAGGGGCGACGCACTCAACCCCGGGAATGGCCACCAGCATTTCGTGCATCAGCCGACCCCGCCGAGAAAAAACTCCCCGCATCTCGTTAACCGCGGTCAAATCACCCGTCACCGCCGCGAGCGCGGCCTTTTGGGAAACATTGGCGACATTAGAAGTGGAGTGCGACTGCAGATTTATAGCGGCTTTCGTTGCGTCGGGCGGGCTAATCATCCACCCCACTCGCCAACCAGTCATCGCGTAAGTCTTGGCTACACCATTAACGATGATGCACCGATCCGACAACTCAGGAACGCTAACGGGGAGGGAAGAAAATGTGTGATCTCCGTAGACAAGGTGCTCGTATATTTCGTCGGTGATCACCCATAGACCGCGCGCAAGCGCCCACCGGCCAATTTCAGCGACCGCTTCGGAAGGATAGACCGTACCGGTTGGGTTGTTGGGGGAAACGAAAAGTAAAACTTTAGTCCGAGGAGTGCACGCAGCTTCTAGAGCCGCGACATCTACACAAAAACTACTTTCCGGAGTGGCCATAACCGGCACCATCACGCCGTCGGCCAACGCTATTGCTTCGGGATAAGTAGTCCAGTACGGAGTCGGCACTAAAACCTCATCGCCAGGATCGAGCAAAACTTGAAAAGCATTAAAAACTGCTTGCTTTCCTCCGTTGGTAACTACTACTTGACTGGGGTCACAAACAAAACCCGAATCGCGCTCGGTCTTGGCCGCAATCGCTTGGCGCAATTCGGGTAGACCCGCCGCAGGCGAGTAGCGGTGGTTAGCGGGATCAGAACACGCGGCCACGGCGGCGGCCACTATGGCCGGCGGAGTGGGGAAATCAGGCTCGCCGGCACCAAAACCGATTACTCGTTCGCCGGAGGCCTTTAACGCTTTAGCCCGAGCATCAACCGCCAACGTGGCCGATTCGGTGATTGCTCCTACTCGGCGCGAGATGCGATTGGCATTGGAAGTCATTATCTCGATCCTACGCAGCGGGCGGGGATAAGGGGCGAATCATTGCCCAAAATTAAGGGGCTGGTGTCGCTGATTCCGACTTCGGATCCCATCCCCGTAGATCAAAAAGCCGAGGGTCGTTAGAAAACATCTCAACTATGGGTTCAGACAGACCGAGTCGACGCTGCACGCCGCGAATTGCGTTTTCTTCGTTCCACAGCATCAAAGTAACCGCCACTCCCGATTCCCCCGCCCGAGCAGTTCGCCCCGAGCGGTGAATGTAAGCCTTATGGTCGTCGGTAGGTTCGTAATGGATAACTACATCAACTCCGTCGACATGAATACCGCGAGCGGCCACATCGGTGGCGACTAAAACCTTTACCTTGCCCGACGAGAAATCCACCAGCGACCGCTCCCGAGCAGCTTGGCTGAGATCACCGTGAATAGCCGCCGCGTTTATGCCTTCCTTGCTTAGATCTCGTACCAATTTGTCGGCCGTACGCTTGTAGTTACAAAACATCAGCGTGCGATTTGAGTTATTAGCAATCGCTGCCGCCACTTTCACTTTGTCCATGTCGTGCACAAACAAAAACCGGTGTTCCATTTCGTCAACTGTCGGTTCGTCGGATTCAACTTCATAGAAAATCGGGTCCCGCATATACCGAGCGACGAGTTGCTTTACTCCCCCGTCGAGAGTGGCCGAGAACAGCATGGTTTGGTAGTCCCCCGACAAGCCGTAAAGAATTTTCTGCACTTGGGGCATGAAACCCATGTCGGCCATTCGGTCGGCTTCGTCGAGAACTAACCCTTCGATGTCGGTGAACTGAACTTCCTTGCGCTCCATTAAATCAATCAGACGGCCCGGCGTGCCCACAATTACGTCGACCCCGCCGACCAATGCCGCGATCTGGGGTTCAAATCCCATTCCGCCGTAGACCGCAGTCACCGAGCGGCCAACCGCGGACGCGAGCGGAGCAAGCACAGTGCAAACTTGGTTGGCCAATTCGCGCGTCGGCACCAATATGAGGCCGGTTGGGCGATGGGGCTTGGCTTTACTTACTCGCCCTAGCAACGGAAGACCAAAGGCAAGCGTCTTTCCTGATCCAGTCTTAGCTTTACCGCAGATATCTAGACCGGCGATGGCGTCGGGGAGGGTCAAGGTTTGAATGGCAAAGGGGGTTTCAATTCCGTCTTGTTTAAGCGCGTCTACTAGCCCTGGGGCAACGCCCAGCGCGGCAAAAGTTGTTTCCACTAATAACTCACTTCCTTAGTATCAATCCCTTAGCCCTATGAGGGTTTGGCTTGAGATTAATAATTAGCGACAGTGGGTCGGCCTACTAGACCAGCCGCTTACGAAGAAAAGTAAGTCTGATTTAAAAAAGGAAGACCCGGCGAGTACCGGCGGCACTCGCACCAACATTCACTCTAGCCGATTATTCCGCCTTGCTTTTACCTCGCGCTTTCTGCGCTTTCTTCCACGCCCTTACTGCTTCAAGAGTTTCGGGCGAATAAATATCCGCCACCGAGCGCATCTCAGAATCAGAAAATGGTTTAGCCACCGCTTTCCACCCGGGAGGGGCAACGCCGAGGCGCTTTCCTAGCAAAGCAATAAAAATTTTGGCCTTTTCGGTGCCAAAACCTGGCAGCGCTTCTAGCCGCGCTAATAGTTCTTCCCCCGTGCGAGCAGTGGTCCACACCGTTGCCGCTCGCCCAGAGTAGTCCTCAACCAATGCTTGGCATAACGCTTGAGTACGTTTAGCCATTGAGCCCGGGAAGCGATGCAGAGCCGGTTTAGTACTAAAAGCTTTTTCAATAGCACTCGGCGACATCTCGGCTATATCTTTGGCGTTTAAACCGCCGAGCCGATCCCGCAGTACGTAGGGGCCTCTAAAAGCCCACTCCATTGGTATTTGCTGATCGAGCAACATTCCGATGAATAAAGCCAGGGGCGATGACACCAAGAGGCGGTCGGCCGCGGGGATTCCGGTAATCGCAATTTTTTTATTAGCCATATCCGCACATTAGAGCGCGTCGCGCCCAGAAGTTGTTACCGACCTCCTGAGAAGGGTCTCAGCGGGGAATGCCCGCTCGGGGTCTGCTGAGGCCAAACTAGAAGGGTGCGTATTCTCGTAGTCGAAGATGAGATCGGTCTAGCCGAAGCCGTACGCGACGGTCTCGTGGCCGACGGGCTCGACGTCGATGTAGTCCACGACGGGCTCGACGGACTCTGGCGAGCCCGTGAAGGTTCGTACGACGCCATAGTGCTCGACATTTTGCTCCCGGGTATGAACGGCTACGAAGTATGCCGAACTCTACGGGCAGAAGAAATCTGGACACCAATTTTAATGCTCACCGCCAAAGACGGCGAGTACGACGAAGCCGAAGCCCTCGATACCGGCGCCGACGATTTCCTTTCCAAGCCATTTTCTTTTGTGGTTTTACTCGCCCGATTGCGAGCATTATTTCGCCGAGGAGCGGCCCCACGGCCAGCCGAGATTATCTTCGGGCCTCTCGCCCTTGACCCCGGTACGCACACTGTCAGCCACGGAAGTAGCGAAGTTAGTCTGACGGCACGCGAATTTTCTCTCTTTGAATACTTGATGCGACGCGACGGTGCCGTTGCTAGTAAACAAGAAATACTTGACCACGTATGGGGGCTCGACTTTGCGGGCGACCCTAATGTCATTGAGGTCTACATCGGTTATCTGCGTAAAAAAATCGATCAACCTTTTTCAACCCATATAATTCAAACTGAACGCGGCACGGGTTACCGACTTGTCGCCCCATGAAAAGATTTAGTTCAGTACGCTTTCGAGTAACCCTCGTAGCCACTGGGCTTTTTGCCGTGGCCCTCATACTCGCTTCTTTCGGTCTCGTTGAACGAGTGCGTAACAATTTAGAAGACGAAATAAGAAAAACTAATAACGAACAATTGAACGCGGTAGCCCAGCAACTCCAACGAGGAGTGGACCCCAACTCGGTTGATGTCCCCAATCGCCCGGGCGGAATACCGTCGATTCGAATTGAAAGAAGAGAACGGGGCGAAAGCAATAATGACGACCTAAATCGCGGCCCCAACTCTCCTTTCGCCACCCTTCCGGCCAACGACCCGAGAGTGCGCGCCCAGCGGCGATTAACCCTCGCCTCGGGAACAGTCACTCTCGTAGCCGAGCGCTCTCTCGCCGAAGTCACGACCACCACTGATCGCATCAACGATTCATTAACCCTAGGAGTGCCGTTTCTTATTGTCCTCATGGGCTTAATGACTTGGTGGCTTACGGGTCGAGCTCTGCGGCCGGTAGAGCAAATTCGTTCTGAAGCCGCGGCTATTACTGGGTCGACTATTCACAAGCGGGTGCCCGAGCCCACAACTAACGACGAGATCGGCCGCCTCGCTCGCACCATGAACTCCATGCTTGACCGGCTCGAAGAATCTTCGCAGCGCCAACGCCGTTTCGTCTCTGACGCTTCCCACGAATTGCGCAGTCCGATTGCCACTATTCGAGCCCAACTTGAAGTAGCGAAGCGACGAGGAGCCGACGCCGATTGGTCGGCAGTAGCGGACCGCATTTTGGCTGAAGATGCTCGGCTTGAAAATGCCGTTACCGATCTTCTTGATCTCGCCCGGGCCGAAGAAGGAGAAAATATCGACGCGGTCATAGATATCGACGAAATTGTTCTCACTGAAGCCGATCGTTACCAAAATTCAGAAATCGTAAACACCACTATTGACACTCATAAAGTTTCGGCGGGGCGTGCTCGGGGCAACCCCGCCCAATGCACTCGCATCGTGCGCAACTTGCTCGACAACGCGTGTCGTCACGCTAAATCTAAAGTAGCGGTGAGCTTGACCACCGAACAAGAGTTTGTCGTACTAATCGTTGACGATGACGGACCAGGAATTCCATTAGCCGATCGCGATCGAGTTTTTGATCGCTTTACTCGGCTCGACGAAGGTCGCAGTCGTGACGCGGGGGGAATGGGGATTGGGTTGGCTATGGTGCGAACAATCGCCGACCGCCACGGTGGTTCCGTGACGATCGGCGACGCACCCCTCGGTGGTGCCCGCTTCGTAGTGCGACTACCGGCAGAAATCTAAAGGTTCGAAAAACTATCTGCGGGTTATAAATAGGCGAGGCCGTTATAAGCCCGGGCCTGGTTGTAGAGCGAAAGTATGTTGACCGCGTAAGTAGTCGAACTAGCCCAATTACCGTTACCCATTTGGTTCCAAGTAGGCGCCTTGCCTTTTGGGGCCACTAAG
This sequence comes from Acidimicrobiia bacterium, assembly GCA_009694435.1. Taxonomy (GTDB): domain Bacteria; phylum Actinomycetota; class Acidimicrobiia; order IMCC26256; family PALSA-555; genus SHUY01. The sequence goes on from SHUY01000033.1 coordinate 8,778, forward strand.
TGAAAACGAGGGTCAACGCACGGATTGCGCAACGGAACAACCGCACACACCGTGGCCGTTGGGTCGGCGTAAGCCCGCAAATGTTGGATCTGTGCTCGAACGCCCGTGCGAGCATCGGGGAAGGCCGCAGGGGTAGGAGCCACGTCAGTAGCACCAATACCGGCGAAATTATTTTGTCGAGTTAGAACCGAACGAAACCAGCCCGTCTCGAGTACTGCCTGAACAAAAGCTAAATCTCCCCGCACGCCTTCGGCGGCACCTTCTTCGACGTAGTACTGCGCGAGCACATTGATGGATTCGGTCGCTAAGTAGCCCGCGCTCACTCCTTTAGACCGGTACCACGCCGCCAGTTGAGCACCATTAAGATCACTCGCCCCCATTACCGCCACTGTTCCCGCCGGTGGTGGGGTCGCGGCCGGCGGAGCAGATTTAGCCGGTGGCCGGCACGCCCCGAGTACGCCAGCGATAGCAACGACCGCGAAAACGCGAATAAAGATCTTGAGACGGTTCGATTCCATTAGACTGGCTATGTTACTCATGTGGCTGGTGTTAGGAAAGGGGGCAAAAAACTTAATAGGCGACTAGGATTTATCTCAATGCCGAGTTCAAGATCGTCCTCATGAAGATAAATATCGACCTCAGCGCCTGCACCGGCCACGGGCGCTGTTACGCCCTGGCCCCCGATGTATTTACCGCCGATGACCAAGGCCACGCGGAACTCATCGACCCAAGTGGCGCGGTGGCCGACGACTTAGTCGACCAAGCCCACTCGGCGATAGCCAACTGCCCCGAGCAAGCCATAACCGTAGCCAACTGACTATCTAGCCGATAGATTCAACTGATGACCAAACCTCGCACCGTTATAATCACCGGCGCCAACGCCGGAATCGGGCTCGAAACCGCGCACGCACTTGCCCAACAAGGCGACCGAGTAATCATGACCGCGCGCGACCCCAAGCGGGGAGCAGACGCCTTAACTCAAGTGCGCCAAAAATCGGGTAATCAATCGGTTGAGTTGATGATTCTCGATCTCGCTAGTTTCGCTTCAATATCCCAGTTTGCTCGTGAGTTTTCCGATAATAACGATGAACTTGATGTTCTGATAAATAACGCTGGCTTGGTGCTATCCAAGCGGGAAGAAACCGCCGAGGGATTTGAAATGACTTTTGGAGTCAACCATCTAGGCCACTTTCTCTTAACCCAAAAACTAGTAAATGTTCTGACCGGCACTAAGGACTCTCGAGTTGTCGTAGTTTCTTCCCACGCTCATAAATTTGCTAAAAACGGACTTGACTTTGATGATTTACAAGCTGAGAAATCTTATTCCGCGTTCAAAGTTTACGGAAAATCTAAACTCGCCAATATCTACTTTGCTCGCGAGCTCGCTCGGCGGTGGCCCGGAGTAAAAGTCAACTCTCTCCATCCAGGCTTTGTGCGTAGCCGCTTTGGGCTTGACGGTGACAACAGTCGAATTATGGAAATTGCCATGTACCCAATTCGTCCCTTTGCCATCAGCCCCGCCAAGGGAGCCCGCACTTCGATTCATCTCGCGTCCGAATCCGATATCGGCACCGGCGATTATTACTTTCGGTGCCACACTTCTACGCCTTCGGTTGCGGCGCGCAACGACGAAGCCGCTCGACGACTTTGGGCTATTAGCGAAGAACTAACCGCTAGGGGTTAACGCTTAGCCAACCCGGTAACTGGGATTATCCCTCCCTGTAATACTCCCGGCTTGCCACCACCATCGGGCAGAGGAACGCCTTGAATTCCCGTCACGTTGTTTTGGTACCCCTCGGCCCACAGCGTGTACCAGCTCCAGAGATTGTAAATCTCAGAACTAAACCGGCGGTTGAGATCTTTGTAAATCGCAACTCGTTTGGCCGGATCAGTTTCGCTGCGCCCTTCGTCAAGAAGCCGATCTATCTCGGGGTCCTTGATCTTGCCAAAGTTGATCGGTGAGGTGCTGTACCACCAAACGTACTGCGTGTCGGGGTCCGAAAGACCATGATTTCGCCAACCCACCGCTTGAAATTTTCCCCCGAGGGCTTCGTTGATGAGTGTTGCCTGATCAACCGAGCGAATAGTGACATCAATGCCCGCTTTGGCCGACTGTTCTTTATTGAGTTCGGCCGTAGCAATGCCCTCCGGGTCAGTAGTAGCCAAATACTCGTAAGACAGTTTCTCGCCCGTTTCAGATTCATACTGGGCAACAAGTTTTTTCGCCTTAGCCAAATTAGGTTTGCGAGGGAACTTCTTCAAGTGCGCTGGGCTGTCAGGTGGAAACGGGCCGGTGGCTAAAGTGTTCAATCCCCGGTTGCGAATTTGGTTGACCTTGTTAGCGTCCCCCGCCAGCGCTACTGCTTCTCGAGCAATCTTGTTATTGAACGGAGCGTTGGATTGGTTGAGCATCAGATAAGCCACTTCAGATCCTTTATCCGAAGTAATGACCTTTAGTTCGCCCTGCTTTGATTTTTGCTTCATATCGTAAATGCTTAAAGCGCTTGAAGTCATCATGAGATCAAGTTCGCCACCCTCTAGCCGGTTCAACCGAGCCTGACTATCAGAAATCGGGTAGAAAACAATCCCGTCAGCCTTAGGCAGACCTTTTTGCCAATAATTTGAGTTGCGCTTCACCGTGAGCGATTCATTAGTGCGCCATTCATCAAGAACAAAAGGCCCCGAACCGATGAGGTTGGTAGCACAAGTCGTCTGGTTCGCAAGTTGGGCAGGAGCAGAAATACCTAGTCGTCCACCCAAGTAATCGGGAAACGCGATCTGAGGAACCGCAAGGGATACTTTAAGGTTGAGTGGGTCGACTACATCAACCGCAGTGACATTCTTAAGTACAAACGGAAACAACTGCGACCGAATAGCGGGGTTCTTGCCCATAAAGGAATCAATATTTAACTTCACTGCGGCCGCATCGACGGGGGTTCCGTCGTGAAAGGTCACTCCCGGCCGCAGAGCAATAATCCACTCGGTGTATTCCGCGTTAGGGGTTACTGATTTGGCTAACAACGGCACAACTTTGCCTTTGGAGTTGACGGTAGTCAAGGTGTCGTATACCGCATTAAGTACTTGGATACCCGAAGCGGCTAATTGCGCTGACGGCAAGCAAAACCCGCCGGTTGACTCCGCTTCTAGACCGAAATTGAGTGTGCCCCCACCACCCGCTTTAGCCGGATTTTTCGCTGCGCTAGCAACCGTGGCACTCGAGATGCCGGTTACCAATAGCGCGAAAGTCGCAACCGCCACCACCGCTAGGCGCCCACGCGAACGCGAACTCCTTGGACCAACCGAACTCAAGTTTTTCATTCCCGCTTCCCCCTGTTGTATTTATATTCTGTGCTTTAGGACAATAGACCGATCCGCCGGTCCGTACCAGACCCCTTTAGATATTCAACCCCGATTGCTAAATCCCCCCTTTTTGGGCAGGAATTTGGCGAGCGCTTTCACCCCAAGACGTATAACGGAGTCGGCGTAGAAGTCGGGTCTCGTCGGGACACAAAATCTGCTAGACCTTTATCCGTTATATCCATTGCGCTCGACTAAATAGCCGAGTCAGTCTCAAGGAGTCTTGTTGTGCCCGAAGCCGTCATTGTCGCCGCCACCCGAACCCCTATTGGCCGAGCCAACAAGGGCTCCCTCGTTGAATGTCGACCCGACGACCTCTCGGCCCATGTCGTTCGGGCCGCACTGGCGCGCGTGCCCGATCTTGATCGGAACTTGATCGAAGATGTCATTTGGGGAAACGGCCAGCCCGCCGGTGAAGCGGGTTACAACCTCGGACGGGTCGTAGCGATACTCGCCGACCTTCCCGGCGCGCCCGGAGTAACGGTGAACCGCTACTGCTCGTCGAGTCTGCAAACCATTCGCATGGCTGCACACGCAATCAAAGCCGGCGAAGGCGACGTGTTCGTGGCCGGCGGTTGCGAAACCGTTAGTCGCTTTGCTCTCGGAATGTCTGACGGTGGCCCGGGCACTCGCAACGAAAAATTCTCGGACGCCGGGACGCGTACTCGCGCTCGTCACGAAGGCGGCCAAGGATCGTGGACGCCGCCCGCGGGTTTTCCCGATGTCTATATCGCCATGGGGGAAACCGCCGAAAATGTAGCCGAATACAAACAAGTTGGCCGAGCCGAACAAGACGAATTCGCCGCCCAATCACAAAGTCGCGCGGTCGCGTCGCAAAACAATGGATTTTTTGAGCGCGAGATCACGCCGGTAACTTTGGCCGACGGAACGGTGGTTACTAAAGATGACGGACCTCGCCCCGACACCACAGTAGAAAAACTTTCTCAACTCAAACCGGTTTTTCGCCCCGACGGAACTGTTACTGCGGGTAATGCTTGTCCGCTAAACGATGGCGCCGCGGCAGTTGTCGTGATGAGTGACACCAAAGCCAAAGAACTCAAAATCACACCGTTGGCCCGAATAGTGGCTTCGGGAGTTTCGGCCCTTGACCCCGAGATAATGGGGCTCGGACCAGTAGACGCTTGTCGACAGACCCTGGCCCGGGCAGGGCTGACGATTGATCAAATCGATTTAGTTGAGATCAACGAAGCGTTTGCTGCTCAGGTAATCCCGTCGGCGGCGGAACTCGGGATTGGCTGGGACAAACTCAACGTCAACGGAGGCGGAATCGCTCTGGGTCACCCGTTCGGTATGACCGGCGCTCGCATTATGACCACACTCATCAACGGTCTTGAAGACCGAGGTGGGCGTTACGGCATGGAAAGTATGTGCGTTGGTGGGGGCCAAGGAATGGCCATGATCATCGAACGCCTTACCTGACCAAACTAGTTACTGCGCACCGTAAACCGGAGTAGGAGTTGGCGCGGCCGCGATCAATTCGCGCACTACGCCACCAACTTCGGACGGCAACCACCGATCGCCCTTGTCGCGTGTCGGACCGTGGTGCCAACCGTCAGCTACTCCTATAGATCCGCCTTCAACTTCAAACACTCGACCAGTTACATCACGAGACTCAACGCTACCTAACCAAACCACCAGCGGAGAAACATTGGCTGGGTCCATAGCATCAAAACCTGATTCGGGTTGCGCCATCATTTCGGTGAACACTCCCTCCGTCATACGCGTACGCGCCGAAGGGGCGATAGCGTTAGCAGTCACTCCGTAGCGTCCCAATTCGGCCGCTTGCACCAAAGTGAGCGCGGCGATTGCCGCCTTGGCCGCCGAGTAGGCCGCTTGACCAACGCTTCCCATCAGTCCCGCGCCGCTACTGGTATTTATGATGCGCGCGCTAAGCGAATTTCCGGCTTTTGCTTGGTCACGCCAAAATTCGGCCGCGTGACGGGAAACGGCGAAGTGTCCTTTTAGATGGACTCGTACTACTGCGTCCCATTCATCTTCCGCAGCATTGGCAAACATCCGGTCCCGCACAAAGCCGGCATTGTTTACCACCACATCAAGCCCACCAAAAGTATCTAGGGCGAGCTGCACCAGACGCTTTGCTCCTGCGTAGTCGGCGATGTCGTCGCCATTGGCGACCGCTTCACCGCCGTCACCACGAATCTCTTCGACCAGTTCATCGGCCGCGTCGTTTTGGGGGCCGGTGCCGTCAAGATCGACTCCGAGATCGTTGACCACCACCTTGGCCCCTTGCCCAGCAAAGGCTAGAGCGTGAGCCCGCCCCAGCCCGCGAGCCGCTCCGGTAACAATTACTACTCGTTCCGCACATAGATCCATAGACCCGCTACCGTACCCGCGTGCACTACGGGATCACCATGTTTGCCACCGACACCTCAATTGCGGTACCCGACTTGGCCGTGGCGGCCGAAGAGCGGGACCTGCACTCAATCTATTTACCCGAACACACCCATATCCCCACGAGTCGTCTAACCCCTGCTCCCACCGGCACGGCGGAACTGGCCGAGGAGTATCGCCGTACCATGGATCCGTTAATCGCTCTGGCCGCGGCGGCGGCGAGCACAGAAAAAATTCGTCTGGGCACGGGTATTTGTCTAGTGGCGCAGCGTGAGCCGATCGTTACCGCCAAAGCCATCGCTTCGCTTGACCAACTTTCTAACGGTCGGTTTGAGTTTGGTGTGGGCTTCGGTTGGAATCGAGAAGAAATGGCTGACCACGGAGTTGACTACACCACTAGGCGCGAACAGGCGCGCGAGCATGTGCTCGCGATGCGTACTTTATGGCGAGAAGAGGCCGCAGAATTTTCTGGCGACTTTGTGAATTTTTCGTCGTCGTGGTCGTGGCCAAAACCAAAACAACTGGGTGGGCCACCGGTATTAATTGGTGGTGCACCCGGGCCTAAACTTTTTTCTCATATTGTTGAATACGGCGACGGGTGGATGCCTATTGGTGGCGGCGGAGTTAAGGCGGCGCTAGGCGAATTAGCCCAGGCCTGCGCTAAAGCCAACCGAGATCCGGCCGAAATCCGCATCGTACCTTTTGGGGTTATACCCGACCCAGGGAAAGTTGATTACTACGAGTCCATCGGAGTAAGCGAGATAATTTTTCTCGTCCCCACTGGTTCGGCTGATGCGGTGCTACCGGTACTTGACGCCCACGCCCAATTTATAGCCCAGCGCGACGGCTAAGATAGCCCGCATGGGATCATCAGGAATGAAGAAACGGCGCAAGCCTCAGCAGCCGGCGCATTTACCTAAAGTCGGTGCTCACGACGAGGCACGCGAAGAACAGCGCCTAGAACGCTCGGCGGTACTTGACGTGATGGGACTAGGTGGCCGTGGCCGCATGGTTGGAATCGTTGTCGGTGTTGTCGGCGTGGCCTTATTAGTTCTCGCGGTCGTAAGTTTGATTGGGCTTGACTAACCCTAACTAGTAGGGGCTTAGCCCAAGCGTTCAATAATCGTTACGTTGGCCTGACCGCCGCCTTCGCACATGGTTTGTAGTCCGTAGCGACCACCGGTGCGCTCCAACTCGTTCACCATTGTGGTCATAAGTCGAGTTCCGGTCGCGCCCAAGGGATGACCCAGAGCGATTGCGCCACCGTTGACATTGACTTTGCTTAAGTCGGCGCCAGTTTCTTTTTGCCACGCTAATACCACGGGAGCAAAAGCCTCATTGATTTCGATGAGATCCATATCGTCAAGACTCATGCCCGACTTGTTCAACGCGTAAGCCGTGGCGGGGATAGGGGCAGTGAGCATGAATATCGGGCTGTCACCTCGAACCGAAATGTGATGGACGCGCGCGCGCGGAGTAACTCCGTGTTCGCGCACTGCGGCCTCTGACATTACTAACAGCGCACTCGAACCATCACAGATCTGCGACGAAACTGCTGCTGTGAGTTTTCCGCCAACTTGCAGCGGAGCCAACTGGGCCATTTTCTCTAAGGAAGTTCCTCGACGGGGAGTCTCGTCGATACTTACCCCTGCGAGCGGAGAAATCTCGCGATCGAAACGACCTTCGTCTTGCGCGCGAATTGCTCGCTCGTGACTTTCGAAAGCGAACTGCTCCATCTCTTCTCGTGAAATATCCCACTTATCGGCGATCATCTCTGCGCCTCTAAATTGAGAAACTTCTTGATTGCCGTAACGATCTACCCAGCCTTGCGAGCCTGAGAACGGATCAGTAAAACCAAATTGTGCGGCCGCGGTGAGCGCGGCCGCTATAGGTATTTGCGACATATTCTGCACCCCGCCGGCGATAATCACATCGTTAGTGCCGCTCATTACCGCTTGGGCGGCGAAATGCAGGGCCTGTTGAGAAGAACCACACTGGCGGTCAATGGTGGTTCCAGGGACTTCTTCGGGGTACCCCGCGGCCAACCAGGCCGTACGGGCAATATCTCCCGCCTGCGGGCCAAGTTGGTCGACACAACCAAAGAAAACATCTTCGACCACCGCAGGGTCTATCTCGGCGCGTTCAACTACTTCTTTAATGACGTGGGCCCCCAGGTCGGCGGGGTGAACTGCGGATAAACCGCCACCCTTTTTCCCCATCGGAGTTCTGGCTGCTTCGACAATGTAAGCCTCAGGCACAAATCCTCATTTCGTTGAGCGACAAACTTTTATTTTTAATCACAGTATTACTTGAGCTAATCGGGAACGATGAGAGCGCGCGTCGCCCCACGTTGATGCCAATGCCCACGCACGTTTCATAAACAGATGCAGATCGTACTCAAAGGAGTAACCAATCGCTCCATGGCATTGCAAGGCTTTGCGGCCAGCAAGTAAAGCTGCGTCGCTCGCCATCGCTTTAGCCATGGAGGCATGTACCTCATAGTCAGGGTCATCAGTAGCCAGCGACCACGCGGCGCGGTAAACCAACGGACGAGCAAACTCGAGGGCGATGCGCGCGTCGGCCAAGTGATGCTTAACCGCCTGAAAACTACCCACCGGCACTCCAAACTGTTGGCGTTCGATCACGTACTCCACTGTCATATCAAGCATGCGTCGAGTCAGACCGACCAACTGAGACGAAATGCCGACTAGGCCGCGCGCTTGCCCCTTGCCCCTCGGATCGTCCAGTCTTTGCCCCGACTTTGAGTCCCACTTAATGCGACCAAGAGACCGAGTTTGGTCAACCGATTCGCAAAGTCCAATTTCCACTTGACCCCGCTCGACTAACGCCAAGCCATTTTCGTCGCCCACTACAAACGAATGAGCCAATGTCGCACCCGGAGCAAGGTCACTATTAGGGGCAGTAGCGCTAATTATTTCGGTGCCCGTCAGGGCGGTAGTTAAATCGTTAAGCAGGGGTACCGCAACCGCGGCGTGCTCCACAATTGGCTCAGGGAGAGCGAAGTATCCGGTTTCTTCTAGCACCAAAACTAAATCGAGTTCGCTTAGACCCAAACCCCCCAAAGACTCTGGGGCCAACACTCCCAGAACTCCCATCTCGGCCAACGCCCGCCACGCAGAACTCGGACCCGGCTCTTCGCCTTCCCATTGCGCTCGCACGGCTTTCGGCGGACACTCTTTAGCCAACAGATCGCGAGTCGCATCTCGCAGCGCAATCTGATCTTCGGTAAAAGCAAAACGCACAGCGACTACTTTCGGGGCAAACCGAGCACACGCTCAGCGATTACGTTGCGTTGGATTTCGTTGGTGCCCGCATAGATTGGTCCCGACAAGGCGAACTCGAAACCTTTCATCCAGCCGGTGTCATCGAACTCTGCTGTGGGGCCAAGTATCGCGAGGGCCACTTCATGGATACGGAGATCAAGTTCGGACCAGAAAACTTTAGTCATACTTGCTTCGGCTCCGATGTTTTCCCCATCAGTCATTCGAGTTACGGTCGAAAATGTTTGCCAACGATAGGCCTCGGCTTCGATAACGGCCTGAACTACCGAATCGCGTAAATCGGAGTTGGCGTTAGAAGATTGTTCACGATACAAATCGACCAAGCGAGCCGCGGAAGCGGTGAAGCGTCCTGGGCTGCGCAGGGTTAAGCCCCGCTCGGCGCTCGCGGTAGCCATGGCTACTCCCCACCCCTTATCAACTTCGCCCAGCACCGCTTCTTCGGGCACGTAGACGTCATCAAGAAAAACTTCCGCGAAACCTTCATCACCGTCTAGGCGACCAAAGCCTCGTACCGTTACTCCGGGAGCGTCGAGGGGAACTAAAAAATAAGTAAGCCCGTGATGGCGCTCAGAATCGGGATCGCTGCGAAATAGTCCGAACAGGTGAGTACAAAAAGCACCTCGGGTCGTCCAAGTTTTTTGCCCCGTTAAACGCCACCCTCCCGCTGGGTCGCGTTCGGCCTTACTCCGAGTGCTCGCAAGGTCGCTACCCGCGTTGGGCTCAGACCAGCCTTGGCACCACAGATCTTGAGCCGCCGCCATGCGGGGCAAGATCTGATTTTGCTGTTCGGGGGTACCGAAAGAAAATACCGTAGGGGCTAACAAGAAAATACCGTTTTGGGTGATTCT
>SHUY01000034.1 GCA_009694435.1 Acidimicrobiia bacterium
ATGGGCAGGCTGAAGCGAGGGTAAGACCTCGTGGAGGGCCGAACCCACCAAGGTTGAAAACTTGGGGGATGACCTGTGGTTAGGGGTGAAAGGCCAATCAAACTCGGTGATAGCTGGTTCTCCCCGAAATGCATTTAGGTGCAGCGTCGCGTGTTCAGTACCGGAGGTAGAGCACTGGATGGTCTAGGGGGCCTACAAGCTTACCGAAATCAACCAAACTCCGAATGCCGGTACTCCAGAACGCGGCAGTGAGACCATGGGGGATAAGCTTCATGGTCGAGAGGGAAACAGCCCAGAACGCCAGCTAAGGCCCCTAATTCTGTGCTCAGTGGCAAAGGATGTGGGATTGCACAGACAGCCAGGAGGTTGGCTTAGAAGCAGCCACCCTTAAAAGAGTGCGTAACAGCTCACTGGTCGAGTGATCCTGCGCCGACAATGTAACGGGGCTCAAGCACAGAGCCGAAGCTGCGTCATAGTTCGATCTTCGGATCGTTCGATGGGTAGGGGAGCGTCGATCACAGCAGTGAAGCCGTGGGGGAACCCACGGTGGAGCGTGGTCGAGTGCGAATGCCGGTATGAGTAGCGAACGAGGGGGGAGGAACCCCTCCGCCGAATGCCCAAGGGTTCCTGGGGAAGGCTCATCCGCCCAGGGTTAGTCGGGAGCTAAGGCGAGGCCGAAAGGCGTAGTCGATGCACAACAGGTCGACATTCCTGTACCACCGTGTCCGCGCCAACCCCTAAGGAGGGCGATCGGGGGCTGACCTTCGGGTCGAGCCCGTCCCAATCTCCGGTGGGTAGCGATGGGGGAACGCAGGAGGGTAGGTCTACCGGGCGTTGGTTGTCCCGGGGTAAGCAGGTAGGAGGGTCGGTAGGTAAATCCGCCGGCCATTAACTCTGAGATGTGATGCCGAACCGCTTCAGGTGAAGTGACTGATCCCATGCTGTCGAGAAAAGCCTCTAGTGAGCTGACACGGTGCCCGTACCCCAAACCGACTCAGGTGGGCACGTAGAGAATACGAAGGCGATCGGGAGAACTCTGGTTAAGGAACTCGGCAAAATACCCCCGTAACTTCGGGAGAAGGGGGGCCTCAGTAGGGTGATGGACCTCGCGTCCTGAGTCCGAGGAGGTCGCAGAGACCAGGGCCAAGCGACTGTTTACTAAAAACACAGGAGCGTGCGAAGTCGTAAGACGATGTATACGCTCTGACGCCTGCCCGGTGCCGGAAGGTTACGCGGAGGGGTTAGCCGCAAGGCGAAGCTCTGAAGCTAAGCCCCGGTAAACGGCGGCCGTAACTATAACGGTGAGTTTCCAAACTGGCTGTTATAAAACCCAGCTGTTTGCTGGAACATCCGAGTATCCAGCGGTACTCGTTCGCCCTCTGGGTGAGCAGTGAAAATCCGACTGGTGCGGACAATCAGCAGGAAACCGTAAACATGCGGGATCCTCAGAGACTGCACGCTGGGCGCGAACTCAGGCAACGCCAGTCCTGTTTTCGTGAAGATACAGTCCGACCCCCATGGCGACATGGGGAGCCAGGCAGAAATGATCTGGCCACGTCAATGGCAACCGGCCATCGACGGAGTAACAAACGTGCCTAAGGTAGCGAAATTCCTTGTCGGGTAAGTGAATTGCCCTGCGTACGGGTGACCGTACGTGAAGACCCGCTCATAACGGCGAAGCCCACACCGACTGCCTCGATTCAAGGACGAGGCGATAGGCGGCGGGTAATGCCGTGGGAAGTCCTCTGCCTCGAGAGTGAGGTATGACCCCGTAACGACTGATCCCTTCGGGGTGAGGCGTCGGTTCCTGTCATACCCCGGCCATACGGTCGGATCATGGCAAATCCAATACCGGCGCAATACGCGGGCTCTCGAACTGCTCGTGAGACGGATCTCCCGTCGTACATCTCCGGATACGTCGACGGTGAGGGATGCTTCACGGTCTCGATCTCTCCACGCCGCACTCTTCGAGTCGGCTGGGAAGTGAGACCAAGCCTGTCGGTCAGCCAGAACGGTGATCGCAGCGAAGTGCTGTTGGAAATTCAGCAGTACTTCGGTTGCGGCATGCTCAGGCCTGACCGCAGCGACCAGACAGTGAAGTGGGAGGCACGCAGCCTCCTGGAGCTTCGCTTGTTGGTCGTCCCACACTTTCACAGCTATCCGCTGAGATCCGGCAAGCACCGCGACTTCGAGTTGTTCGCAGACATCTGCGAGCGAATGGCTCGAGGGCAGCACCTGGTGCCGGCCGGTCTCATCGAGATCGTGCGACTGGCCAGTCAGATGAACCCGAGCGGTAAGCGGGCTTATCGACCGGATGCGATCATCGCCTCACTGCGCATTCGAGATGAAGGCATAGTCTGCCCCGTTGGTAACAACGGATAAAGGCGAAGTTCCGACCTGCACGAATGGCGTAACGACTTGGCTACTGTCTCAACCAGAGACCCGGCGAAATTGCACGACGAGTAAAGATGCTCGTTTCCCGCAGAAGGACGGAAAGACCCCGTGGACCTTTACTACAATTTGTTGTTGGACTTCGGTACGTGCTGTGTAGGATAGGTGGGAGTCGTGGAAGCTGGGGCGTCAGCCTCGGTGGAGACAACCTTGAAATACCACCCTTTACGTAGTGGAGTTCTAACCCAGGCCCGTGAATCCGGGTCGGGGACAGCGCCAGGTGGGTAGTTTGACTGGGGCGGTCGCCTCCTAAAGAGTAACGGAGGCGCCCAAAGGTTCCCTCAGCCTGGTTGGTCATCAGGCGGCGAGTGCAAAGGCACAAGGGAGCTTAACTGCGAGACCAACAAGTCGAGCAGATGCGAAAGCAGGGCTTAGTGACCCGGCTGTGGCATGTGGAAGCGCAGTCGATTAACGGATAAAAGGTACCCCGGGGATAACAGGCTTATCTTGCCCAAGAGTTCACATCGACGGCAAGGTTTGGCACCTCGATGTCGGCTCGTCGCATCCTGGGGGGGAAGCATCTCCCAAGGGTTGGGCTGTTCGCCCATTAAAGCGGTACGCGAGCTGGGTTTAGAACGTCGCGAGACAGTTCGGTCCCTATCCTCTGTGGGCGTTGGAGATTTGTGAGGTGCTGTCCCTAGTACGAGAGGACCGGGACGGACGCAGCTCTCGTGTGCCAGTTGTCCTGCCAAGGGCACGGCTGGTTGGCGACCTGCGGAGAGGATAAGCGCTGAAAGCATCTAAGCGCGAAGCCTTCCTCGAGATGAGATCTCCCACCGGTATAACCGGGTAAGGCCCCTGGTAGACGACCAGGTTGATAGGCCGGAAGTGTAAGCACGGTGACGTGTTCAGCTGACCGGTACTAATCGGCCGAGGGCTTGAAATCTTTTTGTTCGTTGCTCGTGCTCACTCTGAGGTTCTTAAATGAACCTGACTAAAATAATTTTGACATTTAAATAGATGTTCCGGTGGCCATGGCGGCGGGGAAACACCCGTTCCCATTTCGAACACGGCAGTGAAGATCGCCAGCGCCGATGGTACTTGAGGGTAGACCCTCCGGGAGAGTAGGACGCCGCCGGGCTTATTTGTAAAGACACGCCAGCGACTTTTGTCGCTGGCGTTGTCGCGCCGCTCTACAATGAACCTATGAGTGATCGGAAAACTTCTTCGTCGCGACCAACTAAATCAAATACCCCCACTGGCCGATCTCCTCGCAAACTAGGTGGGCGCACCGGTGGTTTTGGCCCCCACGGACCTCCAAAAGACCCCGAGCGAGAGAGGCGAGCCGACACCCCCCGCCGAGATAAGCCTGAACCCGATCGTCCAGTACTGCGTAAGCGAGGTGAACGCTCGACCACGCCTAAACCGAAACGAGCACCGGCGACCAACCAGCCCCCACGTCGGCGCAAGCGTCGCCCCGCCGAAGAAGTAACCGAACAGATCATTGAGACTGCTGGTCGTCGCGGTCCTTATTTTTTAAACGAACTTGAAGCTGCGGCCGACGCTTATGCCAACGACCGCGATCGCGAAGCAGTGCGTCGGTTGCGACCTTTGCGGGTAGCAATGCCTCAAATAGCCGCGATTCGTGAGTTGTTGGGTTTGGGGCAGTACCGGCTCGGCAACTATCGAGCGGCCTCGGCTGAATTAAAAGCTTTTTTCGAACTCACCGACTCCGTAGAGCAACACCCCGTCTTAATGGACTGCGCTCGGGCGCAACGACGATGGCGACGCGTGGGGGCGTTATGGGAAGAGTTGTCGGCCAACCCCACAACCCCTGAGATTATGTACGAAGGGCGCATCGTGGCGGCTGGAGCGCTAGGCGATCAAGGGCGCTTCGATGAAGCGATAGCACTCTTGGAACGAAAAGCGGCTCCCGTGCGTAAACCCAAGATTTACCACCTTCGTTTATGGTACGCATTGGCCGATCTCCATGAGCGAGCCGGAAACTTCGCCGCCGCTCGGATTTTATTTAGGCGAGTAAAGCGTTTTGACAAGTTTTTCGTTGACGTTGACACTCGCTTGTCCATGCTGCACTAAGGCGCCCACTGGCCTGTCCGGCGATTCTTAGGCCCAGTCCCAGATTTCCACTCGGGTCGCTCTATGATTTAGTCAGTAACGTTCGCTAATAAGGCATTGCTTGTGACGGTTGATTCAGAATTAAAGCCAGAAGAAATCGGTGATGTAGTAATTCGTTTTGCCGGCGACTCGGGTGACGGAATGCAACTAACCGGAGATCGTTTCACTGACGCCAGCGCGGTTTTCGGCAACGACCTCGCAACGATGCCTAACTTCCCCGCCGAAATTCGTGCTCCGGCCGGAACTATTGCCGGAGTTTCTTCTTTTCAAGTTCACATTTCGTCGCACGAAACTTTGACCCCCGGTGACCGACCCGGAGTGCTGGTGGCGATGAACCCAGCCGCTCTAAAAGCCAATATCAAAGAATTGGTGCCGGGCGGGACTCTTATTGTCAACGAAGACAGTTTCGAAGTGCGCAATCTCGAAAAAGCCGGCTATATCGGCAATCCGCTTGACGATGGGTCGTTAGCCGCGTACCGCGTTATCCAAATCCCTATGACGTCCATAACTATGAAGGCCACTAAAGATTTGGGCGTTAAACCCCGTGACGCCCAGCGGGCAAAAAACTTGTTCGCCTTAGGTCTGGTCTCGTGGATGTATACCCGACCCGTTGATACGACTATCGCTTGGATAGAGAAAAAATTTGCTGGCAAAGAAAAAGTGGTGGCAGCCAATATTGCTGCTTTCCGGGCCGGCTTTAACTTTGGTGAAACTGCAGAATTATTTGATCATCCTTACACCGTGGCACCCGCTCGATTAGAGCCGGGGGTGTACCGCAACATCTCGGGGAA
The DNA here is from genome assembly GCA_009694435.1 of Acidimicrobiia bacterium. GTDB lineage: Bacteria > Actinomycetota > Acidimicrobiia > IMCC26256 > PALSA-555 > SHUY01. Next base: position 5,319 of record SHUY01000034.1, read on the forward strand.
CGTAGCCACGGCTTTTGGGCTCATTGCGGCTTCACAGTGCGCCAAGCTTCCGCTTTTCTACGCTTCGTACCCAATCACGCCCGCGTCCGATATATTGCACGAGCTTTCTAACTTGAAGAACTTTGGTGTTCGCACTATTCAGTCCGAAGACGAAATAGCCGCCATCGGTGCCGTAGTCGGAGCGGCTTTTGCCGGACAACTCGCGGTTACTGCTACCAGCGGACCCGGAGTTGACTTAAAGGCCGAAACTCTTGGCTTGGCAGTTAGCGCGGAGTTGCCTTTATTGATTATCGACGTTCAGCGTGGCGGTCCGTCTACCGGCCTTCCGACTAAAACCGAACAGGCCGATTTGATGTTGGCGATGTACGGCCGTCACGGCGAAGCCCCTATGCCCATCGTGGCCGCGAAGTCGCCCAGCCATTGTTTCGACGCCACCATTGAAGCCGCCCGTATCGCGCTTAAATACCGCACGCCAGTTTTCTTACTCACTGACGGCTTTTTAGCCAATGGCGCTGAGCCGTGGCGGTTGCCTTCGGTTAGCGATCTTCCTGACATCTCCGTTCCTTTTGCCACAGAGCCCAACCACGAAGGTGAGTTCTGGCCGTTCTTGCGCGATCCCGAAACTTTGGCTCGCCCGTGGGCCATACCTGGAACCGAAGGTCTCGAGCACCGTATTGGTGGAATTGAAAAACAAGACGGCAGTGGAAATATCGATTACGACCCCGGCAACCATGAACTTATGACCCAACTGCGGGCGGCAAAAGTGGCGGGGATTGCTAAAGATATTCCGCTAGTGGAAGTTGACGACCCAGGTTCGGCCTCCCTTTTAGTGTTGGGCTGGGGGAGTACTTGGGGAGTAGCCCAGCAAGCCGTGCGGCAAGCGCGCGCTCGTGGTTTATCGGTAGCCCATGCCCATCTCGTTCACGTCAACCCTTTCCCGACCAACTTGGGCGAAGTACTCGCTCGTTATCAACATTGCTTGATCCCCGAGATGAATACGGGCCAACTTGCTCGCTTGGTACGAGCAGAGTTTCTTGTGGACGCCAAAACGATTTCTAAAGTTCAAGGGCTTCCGTTCCGAGCTTCAGAAATAGAAGACGCCATCGTCGAGACTTTGAATCCGAAAGGGAATCAATGAGCGAACCAGTAACGCTTACTCGTAAAGATTTCCAGACCGATCAAGAGGTCAGGTGGTGTCCGGGCTGTGGCGACTACTCCATCCTCACTGCGGTTCAATTGCTTTTCGTCGAACTGGGGCTAGCCACCCGTAACCAAGTTTTTGTCTCCGGAATTGGTTGCGCGGCTCGCTTCCCTTATTACATGGACACCTACGGTATTCACAGCATCCATGGGCGCGCGCCCGCAGTAGCCACCGGAGTGGCCGTCGCTCGACCCGACCTTGATGTTTGGGTGGTAAGCGGTGACGGTGACGCCCTATCAATCGGGGGAAATCATCTGATTCACGCCTTGCGCCGTAATGTGAATCTGAAAATTTTGATGTTTAATAATCAAATCTACGGATTGACTAAAGGCCAGTTCTCTCCTACTAGCGAGATGGGGAAAGTGACCAAGTCGTCCCCTTTCGGCTCGCTCGACACCCCCTTCAATCCCATCTCTTTAGTTCTTGGCGCCGAAGCTTCTTTCGTCGCCCGTACTCACGACATGGATCGGGCCCACATGATGGACACGATGCGCCGAGCCTACGAACACAAGGGGTCAGCGTTCGTTGAGGTTTATCAAAACTGCAACGTATTTAACGATGGCGCTTTTGAGGCGGTTACGGCTAAAGACGCTCGATCGGAAATGCTCATTGACCTCAAGCACAAAGAGCCAATTCGTTTTGGTGCTAACGGAGAGCACGGAGTAGTTCTCAACGCGTTCGGAGAGTGCGAAATAGCCGAAGTGGCTGACGTTGGAGTGGAGAACTTGATCGTGCACGACGAAACTCGCACCGACCCTACGCTGGCCTTTGCTCTGTCGCGGCTAGCTGACGGTCCGACTTCGCCTACTCCGGTGGGAGTATTCCGGTCTATCGAGCGGCCAACCTACGAAGACGAAGTTTCACTACAGCTAGCTGTAGCAACCGAGACTCGCGGCCCAGGTGATCTTGAAGCCTTGCTGGCTTCAGGCGGAACTTGGGTCGTAGATTAATTAATAGCTAAAATTATTGACTCTCAGTAGTCAAGGTCTCTAAACACCATTCCGGTACGCGGCTTAGGGGCAAAGTAGGTAGTTTTTTCGGGCATGCGTAGTTGTCTTTGCGCCACCGCTTCAATCTCAAGAACACTTACCGCTCGCAATAAAATCGCGCAGTCAAACTCATTGGCTTTAATTGCCGCCGCAACTTTTTGCCCGTCCGATCGATAGGCCAAATCGGAGCCTTTCAAAAGAGGGCGAACAATCTGATCAAAGCGCACCGAATCGACACTATGGAGTTCACTCGGTTCAGACTCCAACCGCCGGGCTAATTCTTTTGCGTCAGGGATAAATAGCGCTATTCCTTGGGTGTCGATAAATCCAATTCCAGATCGAGACTGCATTTCTGACTCCAACCGCTCTACGTGATGAGAGTCATTTGGGCCAATGGGTACCAGTTCACCCAACAGCCCCAAATCTTCTCGCAAACGCTTAGGTGCAGACGAGACGAGTCGATGAATAGGCTCAACGTCTAAAACTGATTCTGACAACTCCACGATCAGCGTCATAATAAATGCGTTTCCAGTGCGCTTGTCGCCACTAGCTTCAGTTTCTGCCAAGTAGTTGCGAGCTGTTTCGTAGCGGTGATGACCATCGGCCAGCACTAGGGGCGAAAGAGCGATGAGATCACTTATTTCTTTAATCAATTCCGGATTGTCAATAACCCCAAGTTCATGATGGACATTGTCAATCGAAGTTTGTTGTGGGCGCGGAATCGTTTCCAATATCTTGGTGAGGCCTGAATTCATAGACAAACCCCAAATTGGATCAAGATTCATACGGGTAGCGCGCAGCAAGGCTAAGCGGTCGCTGCGCGCCTTTGGGAGCGTGCATTCGTGCGGAAGTATTTCACCCGTTTGTCCGTTAATGGCCAGAGCACCAATAACTCCGATTGTCTGGTGATCTTCTGCCGTAGTCATTGAATAGGCGTAAAGAGCGGGAGATGACTCAAGTATTAGAACATCAGTCTCTCGCCACTCATTAGCCAGACGCGCGGCCGCTTGGTAGGGGTCGAGAGAATCTAGGGCGCGCGGCAAAATTAGCCGCACCGCGTTATTTATGCTGGTTGCTTCTAGATGGTCCCGATCGCTTTCGAGGATTACGTCATAGGGCGGGGCCACTACTCCATCAAGGTCTATCCCCGTCGCGTAACGCAGACCACGAAATGGAGCAAGATTGGGCATAAGATTTTCTCCGTAACAGACTAAAGAGAGATTCTCGCATACGGTTGTACCGTGGTGACGGAATCAAATATCTCGAAACGGACGCTGATCTGTGATCTTGACGGCGTCCTCTGGCGCGGCGATGAAGCGATATCAGGGTCCGCGGCGGCCATAGCAAAATTGAGGGCGGCTAAGTTCAAGGTTATTTTTATTTCTAATAATTCGTACTCCACTTCCGAAACGATCTGTGCCAAGTTGACTCATTTTGGGGTTCCGGCGCAATCGTCTGACCTCCTCACTAGCGCCAGTGCTGCCGCCGCCATGATGCAAAACCAATCTTCTGCTCAGGGCCAGAAAAAATGTCGGGCCATGGTTTTGGGCGGACCCGGGTTGCGGCAAGCCTTAGTTGATGCTGGCGTCGATGTATTCGAGCCAAAAAAAACCGGGGCTGCAGTCCCCGACGCAGTGGTAGCCGGTTTCGATCCCGAATTCGACTTTGCTGCGGTAGACGAAGCAGCTCGAGCGATACGGTCTGGGGCGCGTTTTATCGCCACTAATAGAGACCCCACTTACCCTGTCCCGGGGGGAGTGGTTCCTGGTGCCGGCGCTCTCGTCGCGGCGATCGCGGTCGCTAGTGGTTGTGAACCTGAAGTGGCGGGAAAACCTGAAGCGCCCACGGTGGAACTCACTCGCCAAAGGATCGAAGGCTACGCCGTAGTCGTTGGCGATCGTCCCAGCACCGACGGCGCCTTGGCTGAGTCTCTCGGGATTGATTTTGCTTTAGTGCTTTCGGGGGTCACATCGGCGATCCCTGTTCTGGGCGGAGAAAGCATTCCCGACCCTGCCCCCCGATGGGTAAGCGAAGATTTGGCGGCCCTAGTGCCTCACTTGCTGGAAATAAGTGACTCAATTGGTTAGCTCAAGGACGCGTACTCTAGTAGCAGTGAATCTATGTTTTTTCATCACGGTCAGAGGCCGACGATGATTCGACGCCGACTAGACGTCGAATTGGTGCGCCGAGGCATTACCGATACTCGCGCTCAAGCCCAGACGGCTATCTCCGAACAGCGAGTTTTGGTTGGCGGCGCTCCCGCGTTGACTAACGCTCGTCGAGTAGGAGCTGACGAGTCGATATCGCTTTCGGGACCCGAGCCACGCTTTGTCTCTCGAGGAGGCGAGAAATTATCTCGCGCGCTCGAAGAATTCTCACCCCCTATCTCGGGTTCCTATGCTCTCGATGCGGGGGCTTCAACTGGTGGATTTACCGATTGTTTATTACAAAATGGAGTTGCCCACGTCACTGCGGTTGATGTTGGTAGAGGGCAACTGGCTTGGCGACTGCGCAATGATAATCGGGTCACTTTACGAGAGCGCACTAACGTGCGTTACTTAGAGCCCACCTCATTAATCTCCGACCAGCCGGACGGCCGAGTCGGCTTGGTTGTCGCCGACTTATCGTTTATTTCCATCCTCACCGTTGCGCCCGCGCTAGTGCGCTGTACCACCGAAGACGCTCATTTGATTATTTTAGTTAAACCTCAGTTCGAAGCTGGTCGTTCCGCAGTAGGGCGCGGCGGGATAGTGCGAGACCCGAGTATCCATCGCGAGGTCATGCTTCGGGTGTGTGCCGGGCTAACCCAAGGGCAACTTCCGGTGGTCGCCGCTACGGTCTCGCCCCTTACGGGAGCCGACGGGAACCGAGAGTTTTTAGTTCATATCGATCGAGCCGGAACTCCAATGGCGAGCGACGCAATCGAAGCGATAGCGGTGGCGTGATGGCCAAGGTTCAAAGAGTTGGACTCGTGCCTCACCGGACTCGACTAGACGCCCAACGCTTGGCCGAGCGTGCGGCCTCTTGGCTCACTAGCCGTGACGTTTCGGTCCGTATCCCCCGAAGCGATGCCGCCGAAGGCGCGTTTTCCGAATATTTGATTGACGACGACAAGTTTGCCGCCGCTTGTGATGTTGTGGTTTCGGTTGGTGGCGACGGAACCATGTTGCGAGCCGCGAGTTTAAGTTTTTCCGGTTCCTTGCCCCTTCTCGGGATCAATGCGGGCCGATTGGGCTATCTGGCGGAAGTAGAGCCTGAGAACCTCGACGAATCGCTAGGGCGTCTCATAGCCGGCGATTATGAAATCGACGAGCGTACAGTTTTGGCCGTTACGGTGAACTCGAGTGGACCAGCCAACGGAACTTGGTGGGCGCTTAACGAAGCGGTTTTAGAAAAAGAGGCACCAGGGCGGCTGGTACATATTGGTATTGAGATAAATAAAGCATTTTTTACTACTTATGCCGCCGATGGAGTCGTAATAGCAACCTCTACCGGATCGACCGCTTATTCGTTTTCCGCCGGCGGCCCTATTGCTTCCCCGCAGCATCAGTGCATTCTGTTAACCCCAGTATCACCCCACATGTTGTTTGATCGATCTTTAATCCTTGGGACACAAGAAGAAATAAAATGCACAATTACCGATGATCGCGGGGTTGTAATTATTACTGATGGCCGAGAAATTGGACGCTTGACTATGGGCGACAGCGTCGTTTGCACTGGCGCAGATAAACCGGTTCGAATGATTACTTTAGGAACTCGAGATTTTCATCAAATACTTAAAGCCAAGTTTGGGTTGGCTGACCGCTAGTCATGTTAAGAGAACTGCACGTCACGAACTTAGGCATTGTTGACGACCTGACTTTGCTACTCGGTTCCGGCCTTACCGCCATTACCGGAGAGACGGGAGCGGGGAAGACTTTGCTCGTAGAAGCCGTTGATCTACTTCTTGGTGGTCGTTCTGATGCTGGTTTGGTGAGAACTGGAGCGGACGAGGCACGAATAGAAGGGCGGTTTGAAGATGAAGCCGGGGGTGAAATTTTACTGGTTCGAGTAATCCCGGCCGAAGGTCGCTCTCGGGCCTACATCGACGGCGCTTTGGCCACAGTGGCGCAACTAGCCGAAGTTGGGGCAACACTGGTCGACCTGCACGGTCAACACGCTCACCAAGCCCTTTTGCAAGGGCGGGCGCAAAGAAAATCGCTTGACCGCTTTATTGGAACTAAAGCGCAAGAGTCTTCAGATCGCTTACGTTCGGCCCGTAGCGAGCGCAATCAACTCGATAAAGATTTGTCTGCGCTCGGTGGCGACGAGCGGGAGCGCGCGCGCGAAATCGACTTGCTCTCCTTTCAGCTTGACGAAATCGAGCGGGCGGCGATTGAACACGCAGGCGAAGACGTTGCCCTTGAAGCCGAAGAAGCACTCCTTTCTGACGCCACTAATTTTCGCGAAGCCTTAGCCAAGGCTTATGACGCAGTCCAGTCTCGGTGCCGAGATGCCTTAGGCGAAGCGGTGGGAGCGCTCAACGGTCGGGAGCCATTTTCCGGTATTGAGCAGAGGTTGCGGTCAGTTGAAGCAGAATTAGGCGATGTCGCCGATGAGATCAGAGGAACGTTAGAGCGAGTCGTGGACGATCCGGAGCGCATTGAAGCCGTCCGAAGTCGGCGTCGGCTTTTACGCGAGTTCACTAGAAAATATGGGGAAACTCTGGCCGATGTTCTTGAGTTTGCCCAAGAGATAAAAGTGCGACTGGCCGAATTGGATAGTTATGAGGTTCGGGCCGCCGAGATAGAGGAGCGAATTGCGCAAAGCGATGCGGTGATAACGGAGTCGGCCCGATCCCTTTCCCAGGCTCGACAAAAAGCGTCACCGGTTCTTGCGAATGAAGTAATGAGCCATTTCGCGGATCTCGCTCTGCCTAATGCTCGTCTTGAGGTGAGTCTTGAAGTGGGACAACTCACTGACGACGGTTTTGATGAGGTCACATTTCTGCTCGCGGCCAACTCGGGCGAAGATTTAAAACCACTGGCTCGCGCCGCGTCGGGGGGAGAAATGTCACGCATAATGCTGGCTTTGCGGTTAGTTCTATCCGACGCCCCCGCTACGCTGGTTTTTGACGAAGTCGATGCCGGTATAGGTGGTGAAGCGGGAGTAGCCGTTGGTCGACTATTAGCTCAACTCGGCACTCGTCATCAAGTCTTGTGTGTTACTCACTTAGCCCAGGTGGCCTCACACGCCGATAATCAAGTGACGGTAGAAAAGATAGAAGTTGAACATCGGACGGTGGCGCAAGTCTCTCCCGTAGTAGACGAAAAACGCCGTAGCGAGTTGGCTCGTATGTTGGGCGGTCTTGATACCGACCACGCTCGTTCTTTGGCCGACGAACTTCTCTCGAGCGCGGCTGACAGTCGCGTTGCCAAGAAAGGCCAATCGTGAGTTTCCTGCGCCGTCTAGCTCCAACACCCGCGCTAACTGCGGGACCTTCTCGTCTTGGTCGTCGCACGAAAGACCTCATCAAGACATTGAATCCTGGCGATATCGCCATCATTGATCATGCCGATCTAGATCGAATTGCTGCCGAAGGACTCATTCGAGCGCAAGTAACAGCAGTAGTGAACGCCACCCAGTTTATTACTGGCCGTTACCCCAACAGTGGCCCACAACAACTTCTTGAGTCCGGCGTCACCCTAATTGATCATGTGGGCGATGAAGTTTTTTCGGTGATCAAAGAAAATGATTTAGTCGAAATTCGCGGTGACGATCTCTACGTTAACGACCAAAGGGTTATTTCGGGCAAGAACCTCACGCTTGAGACCGTGAACCACGAAATGGACGAGGCTCGGTTGAACATTGGAGTCGAACTTGAGCGTTTTGCGGAAAACACTCTGGAGTACATCCAGCGGGAAAGTGATCTCGCTTTTGCTCCAATCTCCTTGCCTTCTCTTGAGACACCAATCGCTGGTCGGCACGCTTTGGTCGTCGTTCGGGGCTACGACTATCGTTCCGACCTGCGTTCTTTACGCCCTTACATTCGCCAATATCGACCAGTGTTGATAGGAGTTGATGGTGGAGCCGACGCTTTATTGGAAGCGGGGCTCCGACCCGAGATCATTATTGGCGATTTCGATTCAGTATCCGAATCGACTTTAGAGTCAGCCACCGATCTAGTCCATCACGTTCATCTTGACGGTCGAGCGCCCGGGCGTGAGCAACTCCAAGAATGGGGCGTCGATTACCAAGAGTTCGTAATCGACGGAACTAGTGAAGACGTGGCGATGCTGCTGGCCTACGAAGCCGGAGCAACACTCATTGTGGCGGTGGGAACTCACGCCACAATGGTGGAATTCCTTGACAAAGGGCGACGAGGAATGGCTTCCACCTTCCTCACTCGATTGCGTCTCGGACCAATGCTGATTGACGCCAAAGGAGTAAACCGGCTTTATGAAGGTGCCCCTCGGAAACGAGACTGGTTAATTCTGATCGGCTCGGCGTTGGTGGTTATAGGAGTGGTTGTCGCCATTTCTCAACCTTTACAGACGGTTCTTGATGGGTTCCGGCTTACTTTGCGAGACCTATGGTTTTCGGTATTTGGCTAGTTTGGTACGAGGGGTTTTAAACAAATGATCAATTTTCGTTTTTATCTAGTTTCGATTGTTGCGGTATTTCTCGCGCTCGCCGTCGGAGTGGTAATGGGATACGGAGTTTTAGGTCAACCGACCGTAAAAGGTTTACAAAGTCGCATTGACACCATTGGCGCTAAAGCCGAAGAGCAACGCGTCGTTAACGACCTCCTTAGCAGCGAATTAGATTCAGCCAATTCTGGCGTTCAATCAGCAGTACCGTTCGCGGCCACTCAACGGCTGGCTTCTACTCGAGTAGCAGTGATCGCGGCCAGAGGGGTAGACGAAAACGCGGTCGATCAAATCGTTAAGGATTTTGGCACCAGCGGGGTATCCGGCCTCGATCTAGTTTGGCTCGAAGAATCGTGGCGTTTTAAGTCAGAAAAAAGTCAGTCCACTGCAATCCGTCTACTGGGACTTGAAAGTGGCGCCAACAAGGCGGAAATAACTCAAGCGGCCAACACCGCCCTAGCCGAAAGGCTGGTTTTTGGATCATCGATTACCGGTTCGGATTTACTTAACAAACTCATTGATTCCGGCTTCGTTTCGTTGGGGGGCGTGGGAGGTTCTACTCCTAAACCGTCTGAAGTGGGTGGCTCGCAGGCCCAGTTAGCTTTACTGGTACAACCCGGACACGCCGACGAGGTCAAGTATTTCGCTCAAGCGGCGATCAACAAGCAGATACCGCTGGCGGTGGCAGAAGTATTTATCAATCCCAGCGAAAACGTAGAGCGTTCAAGTTCGGTAACGGCAATACTCGGTAATGAAGAGTTTAAAAACAAGATTTCTACAATCGATAACGCTGAGACCGAAATTGGCGCCTTAGCGGTGGTACTGGCTTTGGGTGATCTCAAAAATGGAGTCGTCAATCATCTTGGTGTCGGAGAAGGTTCTCAGCGACTACTTCCGGTTTGGTGGCGATTATGACCTTTGACTTCTTGAGTTTTTGTGACTGGTGACCCATCAGTAATTAAAGCCGCCTCTCGCATGGGGATCGCCACTGTGGTTTCACGATCCATCGGCTTCGTTCGAGTTTTAGCCGTAGCCGCAGTTCTGGGAACCACCTACCTAGGCAACGCGTTCGGGTCGTCCAATGCGGTATCTAATGTAATTTTTGAACTCGTGGCCGCCGGTGCGCTTTCCGCGGTGCTGGTGCCAACTTTGGTAGAACAACTCGACCGCAATGACTCCGACGAAGCCGAGAGATTGGCGGGGCGAATATTAGGAGTCGCTCTAGTGGTTCTTGGCGCGGTTGCGTTAGTAGGAATTGTTTTGGCTCCTCAAATCGCTCGACTTTTGACCGCCGGCGTGACCCCTGAGGTTATAGCCGAGAGGCAGATCGAGTTATCGACTTTCTTGTTGCGGTTCATGATTCCGCAAATAATCTTTTACGCCGTAGCCGCGGTAGCGATAGCAGTTCTTTACGCCAAGCGCCGACTTACCGCCACGGCCTTAGCCCCCATAGGGCTGACCATCGGGATCGTGGCCGCCATGGTGGTTTTTCGCATTACTGCGGGGCCTGATCCTGGACTGGTCCTCAGCACTGAAGAGCGTCTCGTGCTGGCCCTGGGGGCGACGTTCGGCGTCATTCTTTTCATGGCTATACCGCTTGTGGCTCTGCGCCGAATCGGATTTCGTCTCGTCCCTCAGTGGGGTCGACACGACCCCGCAGTACGAAAAGTCTTAGGCCTGTCGGGTTGGGCTATTTTGCAACACTCCATGATCGGGCTTTTGCTCGTTGGAGCAATAATCGTCGGCAACTCAGTAGAAGGGGGAACGATTGCTTATCAGACCGCATGGGTGTTTTTCCTTGCCCCGTACGCGATTCTTGGTGCTCCAGTGCAGGCGGCCATCCTTCCCGATCTTGCTCGTCAATCCGCTCAACCTAAGCACTTCTCGGCTTCGCTGAAGTGGGCCCTCAATGCCAATGCAGTAGTTCTTGTCCCCGCGGGCGCATTCTTGGTAGCCGCGGCCATCCCAATCATGGAAGTAGCAGCTTTTGGACAGGCCACTCAAGCCAACGGAGTTAATCTGCTCGCGACCGCACTGGCTTCATTGGCATTAGGGATTTACACTTACGGAGCGTTCTTGCTCATGGCTCGGGCTTATTACGCTCTCGGTGATAGTCGCACCCCTGCGCTAGTTTCTTTAACCTCAGCTCTAGTCGGGTTAGCCATCATGATTCTGGGTGGAGTTCTCTACTCGGGGACAACCACCGTTGCTTTCTTGGGCTTCGGATTTTCTGGGGCTTATCTATTTGGCTCTTTAATCCTTTGGATGAAATTGCGTCGCCGCACTGGGGATGATTTGTTCCCGAGTTCCCTGTTTCCTTCTCTGGTGGTGGCGGTTCCTCTAGCTTTGGCCGTCTGGGGAGCATTTGAACTTCTGGGCCCTCAGCCTCGCGGGGTGACTGCAGTCGTTTTGGTCACTTCAGGCTTAGTTGCTGCGGGGATTTATGTTTTAGGGCTCAGAGTTTTCCGGATCGCTCCTAGTTTGAACCCCGAATACCCCCAAGTCGACTCGGGGGGGAACTGACTATGAATGTCGTCATCGCTTTGGTGGTCGGGGCAATTACGGCTCAGCTTTTGCGAATAGGAGCAAAGTCAATGCTGGCCCACCCTGGGCTGCAGCGTCATAACGCGGTGGGGAGGCTCTTGCCCACAAGCGGCGGGATCCTCATCGTTTTGTCGGTTCTTGTCGTCGAAGCCGGACGAGTAGTCCTTGGCGCGGTAGGTGTGGGCAATGTTACCGATCTGAGCATTGAGCGCAGTGAAGTCCTTTTTGCGGTGTTCGGTTTTGGTCTCCTCGGTCTACTCGATGACCTCCTTGGCGACAGTTCGGCTACTGGTTTTCGCGGCCATATTGCTCGTCTATTTCATGGGGACATAACTACCGGTTTCTTGAAACTCTTCGGCGGCGCCGGAATCGCAGTGGTTCTGGTAGCCACGCCCGGGTTCGCCACTGGTCGACGCCTGCTGATTGACGCCGTACTGATTGCCTTGGCCGCCAACTTAGGCAACCTCCTCGATCGAGCCCCCGGACGGACGCTCAAGTTTGCTTTGGTGGCCTATATCCCCTTGGCTTTAGTGCTGGGCGACGGGGCAGTGGGGGTGGCTATTGCTCCCGCCATGGGGGCTGCCTTTGGCTTATTCCCCGCGGACGTGCGAGAGCGGCTAATGCTGGGCGACGCGGGCGCCAATGTCATCGGAGCAGTCTTGGGGCTCGGGATAGTGCTGGGCCGGGGCGAGGTGAGTCGCACTACGGCTCTTGTCGTCCTGTTAGTAGCAAACATCGCGGCCGAGGTGGTTTCTTTTAGCAAAGTGATCGAACGAATACCACCACTTCGATGGTTCGATCAGCTCGGTCGCCGCCCACCACCGAGTGACGGTGTCGCTAATCCGCCCCCTTCTTAATCCCCAAGAGCAATACCGAGGGCCTCAAGTTCGTAGTGGTAGTATTTTCTTTCGTGGCCAAACATATTTTTGTAACTGGTGGAGTTGCATCAAGTCTCGGGAAAGGACTCACCGCTTCATCGCTGGGTCGATTACTGAAGAGCCGAGGACTGCGGGTCACACTACAAAAACTCGATCCTTACATCAATGTCGATCCCGGAACGATGAATCCGTTCCAACACGGTGAAGTTTTCGTTACTGATGACGGCGGTGAAACCGATCTAGACCTCGGTCACTACGAACGCTTTGTCGATGTACCCCTTTCAAAAAAATCTAATGCCACTACTGGTTCAATTTACCAAGAAGTTTTAGCCAAGGAGCGCCGAGGAGCCTACTTGGGACAAACGGTGCAAGTAATTCCGCACATCACCGATGAAATAAAAGATCGCATTCTTCGTTTAGCAGAAGACGATGTCGACATCGTTATCACTGAAGTCGGAGGAACGGTCGGTGACATTGAAATCCTTCCTTTCTTGGAAGCGATTCGTCAGTTCCGTAAAGATGTTGGTCGTGACAATGTTTTTTACATCCACGTGACCTTGGTCCCCTTCATCGGACCGTCAGGCGAACAAAAAACTAAGCCAACTCAGCATTCGGTCACTGAGCTTCGCAGCCGCGGCATCCAGCCCGATGTAATTGTTTGCCGATCTGATCGGCCGATACCGACCCGCCTTAAAGAAAAAATTTCACAACTTTGCGATGTTCCTGAAGCCGGGATCGTGTCAGCTATCGACGCTGACAATCTTTATGAAATACCTCTTGTGCTTCACGACGAAGGGCTTGACGAGTACGTGTGTCGGATGCTTTGTATTGAAAACACTGAAGCCGATCTAACCGAATGGCGCTCGCTAGTAACTCGCGTACGGGCCGCTAAAAATCCTGTGCGTATTGGTCTGGTAGGAAAGTACGTAAATCTTCCCGACGCCTACCTTTCAGTTGCCGAGGCGTTACGCCACGGTGGTTACGAATGCGGTGCACGCGTAGACATCGACTGGATTGCCTCCGATGACGCCGAAGGCTTGCTTGCCGAAGGTCGACTGCACGAAC
>SHUY01000035.1 GCA_009694435.1 Acidimicrobiia bacterium
AAGTTCACAATACACACTTGCTTTCGCGCTACGCCTAACAAATAGATTCGCCCAAATTCCTTTGTGCACGTCAGTGAAAATTGGTGGCGGGGGTGGGATTTGAACCCACGACCTTCGGGTTATGAGCCCGACGAGCTACCAGACTGCTCCACCCCGCTCTTATGTTCTAGTCGCTTTAGGGGGTTGAGTTCCAGCCGGAATATCACCATAAGAATGGACCGTCATATCAACGCACTAGCCTCAGAGGTCGCCTCGATCGAGTCGGGCGAGAATAGTGATCGCAGTTTTTCTCATTTCGTCGCGATCTTTTAGTTGCTGGGCGGCACGAACTTGGCGAGCTACGCGCGGATTTTTTACAAAAATTTCTTCGTGGCGCAAAAAGAAATCCCAATACAAGACGGTGAATGGACAGGCATCTTCACCAACTCGTTTCTTGCGGTCATATACGCATCCCTTGCAGTGATCGCTCATGCGATCGATATAGGCCCCGCCGCTTGCGTAAGGCTTAGTGGCGAGCATCCCCCCATCAGCGAATTGTGACATTCCTATCACGTTGGGCACCATTACCCATTCGGCCGCGTCCACATAGCTGTTCCACATCCACCTAGTAAATTCCTGTGGGTTCACGCCGGAAATCAAGGCGAAATTCCCCAGTACCATCAGGCGTTCAATATGATGCGAGTACGCGCGATCATAAATATGCTGCAAAGAAGATTGAACGCAGCGCATTTTCGTTGAGTCTCGGCTAGTGAATAGTGCTGGTAGCGGTCTTTGGGCATTCAGCGCATTGAGATCCTTGTACTCTGGCCCCCACCGCCAGTAACAATTCCAGATGTACTCCCGCCAGCCAATGATTTGGCGAATGAACCCCTCGGCGCTGTTGATTGGCACTTTGCCGGCTAAAAATGCTTCTTCGGCCGCGCGAACGACTTCATCGGGCAACAATAAGCCATTATTTAGATACGGTGACAATAAGGCATGCGCTAAATGCCAATTGGACTGCAACATCGCGTCTTCGTGTTCACCAAAAACAGGCAAAAGTTTGGTAACAAAAAACTTCAGCCGTTTAAGCGCGCCCGCTCGAGTTGTCGCCCAAGTGCCGTCAGGCAGAGCGCCCCAAGTGTTGGCGCTAACATCGCTCACCACTTGAGCATCAATATCATCTAATTTCTGCAACACTGGCGACGGCCAACGATCATGACCAGTTTTAGGGGGCGGCTCTCTATTTTCCTCGTCAAAATTCCATTTTCCGCCGACTGGAGTGTCACCGTCCATCAAAATATCTAGCCGCTTGCGCTGCCACCGGTAGAAATCTTCCATTTTTAAACTCTTGCGTGTCTCGGCGAATTGATTAAAGGTGGCCGAATCACAGAGAAACTGATTTGATTTCTCGACTTGCACACCAAGAGACTCCACTAATTGTCTTGCGGTATAACTATTGGGTTCAGTGACCACAATGCGTGATGGCGCGTACGCCGCTTGATGGCTTTTCACCCCCGAACTCATCGACTTAGCCTGCTGGTAATCAACAGAAAAGCCTTCTTGGCGCAATTCGTCGGCGAAGCGACGCATAGACGCAATCATGAAGTGCGCTCTTTGCACATGCCAAGGACGAGAAGCAATTTTTGATTGTGACTCCACCAGTAGTATCTGATGAGTATCTGGATGAGCAAACTGGAGAGCGCCAATATGTCGGTTCAACTGGTCGCCAAAGACCCAGACGGTTTCAAGGCTCATCTTCAATATGTTACGCCGGCCAGGTAAAAAGCCTGCCGTGGGGAAACCTAGTCACCCTAGAGATAGAAAGGCGGGGTGCGAACCAGATAAACCGGCTCACACCCCGCGGCTTTCTTCTAACTAATAATTAGTGACTAAACGCTTGTCCGAGTTTTCTGTCCGCCATAAACAGCCAGACCATAGATCACCATCACGTCAATCAAGATGGCCACGAAGGTCCAAATGACGTTGGTGTTAATCCAAGCCAACTGGGCTACGGCGTTGATAAACGCAGTCATGATTCCCACTACTGGGCCCCAAGTCGTTCCCCCGAAGATGGAGAACGAAGCGAGTATCTGAAGACCGCCCCAGATCAAGAAGAACCATCCCCAAGTCGAAAGATTGGAGAACAGCACATCGTTAATCAGATAGGACGATGTTCCGTCAATGGCAACAAGGCCATGAATGACATTGAAAATTCCCACCAGCAATAACAAAAGCCCGGCAAAAGTTAGCCATCCGTAACCAATTTTTATTTCTGATCCGTTAGACATAGTCACACTCCTAAATAGCGACGCAATATAAACGACGTATCTGGTGATACATCGCCTAAAACGCTACTGAGTAGAGCGCTAATAAACGCGGATACTCAACAAAGACCAAACAGAATAAAGGTAGAAATTACGGTTAGGAGATACTGGCTAAAGCCTTGTAACAATCCGCGGTGGGGTCGGCGGTATTTTCGTAGATAACCGCTTCTAGGTTGCCACCGCCATCGGTGGGGGGGTGGAGAATCTCAAGATTTACCTGAAGCATTCCTTGGCCGCCCATTTTTTTACTCTTGGCGTTTACCGTAATTTCAGAAAGTGGCCAGTGGCCAAGTTCGGAGCCAAGTTTGAAGTCACGCGTCATACTCGTTTGGGAATCAAAAGCGTAAAGGGTTGTGGAAGTGATAACAAGAACTGATTGATGATTGTCGAATCCCATCACTGCTTTGCCGGTTGATGTTCCCGTCAAGTCGCCACCTTTTTTCTTGCGCCAAAGGCCAGAAATCATCTTGATCCCGTCAGGGATCGCGTTTTTATATTGCGTTTGTGAAAAACTTCCCTTAGACATAAACACTCCGCAATTCTGGATTGGGCCGTCCACCTGGTTTTGTAATTCACTTTTGAGATTTATATGAAAGGATTCATCCATTTTCATATTTGCCTCCTTGTTGGTGAATATTTCTACCTCAGCACATTTTCAGGGTTTTGTCAACGGCCAGTCCAGAGGAAGGCTCATCGCTTGACGGATGGCGGGAGTGAAGTTGACTTCAACTTCATCGGGAATTGAATATTCAGGGATGCGGCGATGCCATTCTTCTATGGCTACTCTCAATTCAAGTCGCGCGAAGTGCGAACCCAAACAACGGTGAGGCCCGGCGCCAAAAGCAACATGGCGATTGGCCGGTCGATCAAAATCGACTGATCCGGCTCTTTCAAACTCTTCCGCGTCGACATCAGCCGCACCAATCACTACTGCGCAGCCGTCGCCCGCTTTAACTTCTACCCCACCGATTTCAGTATCACTAGTCAACATTCGCGCGACGAGCGCCACGGGGGTATCCCACCGCAATAACTCTTCAATTACTGCGGGGATCCGGCTGGGGTCGGCCACAATTTGCGCTCGCATCTCGGGATTGCGAGCCAAAAAAACGATCATGCAATCGAGAGTGGCGGTAACTGTGTCTAGACCCGCCAACAAAAGCAGGTGGCACATTCCGAGTTTTTCTTCGGCGGTGACGGGTCGGCCTTCGATTTCGCCGTTAGCCAAACGAGTCAGAAGTCCGTCGTCGGGATTGCGGGTTTTTTCCGCGAGCGACTCCATGAAGTAGGCGGTTATCGCTTTGCCCGCCCGATCGCGAATAGCACTCATTTCTTCTGGATCGCTTGAAGCCGGACGAATAGTGTCGTCTCGCCAGCCGAGAAACATCTCTAGATCAGATTGCGGCAGGCCCATCAGTCGCAAAAACAACGCCGACGGCAGTGGCGTGGCGAACTCTTGGTGAAATTCGCAGCCGCCCTTATCGACAAAACGATCCAACACCTCGTTGGTTAACGCCCGCACATCCGGCTCTAGTTCAGCCATGCGTCGAGGCGAGAACTCGGGGTCAAGAAATCGTCGATACTTAGCGTGCTCGGGTGGGTCAACCTGCAGAGGAATCAACGGCTGGCTTTGACCAATGTCCACTGCTCCGGGCGCAGAAGAAAACACTTCGGGGTGCTTTAGCGCCCACATCACATCGGCATAACGAGTTAGGTAGACGGTGGAGTTTCCGTTCATGTCGGCTTCTCGAGTAACAGGACATTCGGAATGGATGCGGGCGTAAGCCTCCTGAGGGTTATTGGCGGCGTCAGGATGGAAAAGGATCTCGGGGATACTGGCCATAACTTGATACTAGGTCGCGCCCGCGAGAGGTGTGCTGGGCCGGTAAAGCGTAGGAGTTATCAACCGATTTCGACGATCCCGCGCAGCCCAAGCGCATTCATCCATTCGGAAAGTCGGGCGGTGACTTCGGAGAGTTGATCAGTAATAAGAATTAGCCCGAATATCCCTAAAACTCCAGCGGATAAAAATGTTAAGCCGCGAGAATGTTTGCGAACCCACTTTAGCGGCGCGGCGAAACGACCGAACGCGAGACCAACGGCAAGAAACGAGAGACCTAGGCCGAGAGAATAAGCCGTGAGCAACAAAGCCGCCCACAATAAATCTTGTCCTTGGGCCGCGAAACCCAAGACGGTTCCGAGAATAGGTCCAATACATGGCGTCCACGCCAGCCCAAACGCTATGCCCGCTACTGGAGCAGCCGCTAAACCGAAGCGTTCGATGTGAGGGCGAAAACGAAACTCACGGTACAAGCGTGGAGTAGATAAAAGTTGTGAACCGGCTAAATAAATTGCCATGAGCAAGACCAGAACGCCCGAAATTCGTGTAAGCGTGGCTTGATTATCGAATAATTTCTGGCTTACCGCGGTAGTGGCTAAGCCGAGAATTACAAAAACTAAAGTGAAGCCACTTACGAATAAACCCGTAGTAATGGCTATGCGCCGAAGTTGTTGTGAACGGGCAGTTTCAATTTCACTTAAAGTAAGCCCTGATACCAAACTTAAATAACCTGGCACTATGGGTAATACGCACGGTGATAAAAAAGAGATAATTCCTCCGCCAAAAGCCACCAGTAAATAGAGGTTGTTATTGGCATTAGCCGCCGCTAAAAAACCGAGCGAACTGGTCATCTGGTTAATCAGGCTAGGGCGAGTTGCCGTCGGTATCGAAACCGGAGCGCTCTTCGGCCACACGTACTTCGGCTAAGGCAACATAATTAGCATCGGTGTCGTAGCCAACGTAATGACGACCAGTGCGTACCGCCGCCACCGCCGTCGTGCCCGAACCAACAAACGGATCGAGTATCACATCATTTAGGTAGGTATAAAGATGAATCAATCGCTCAGGCAGTTCCACCGGAAAAGGCGCGGGGTGTCCGATACGACGGGCTGACTCAGGCCGCATTTCCCATACATCTAGCGTTGCGGCCAGAAATTCTTCTTTCGTCGTGGTGTTTTCAAACGGTAAGCCTTCTTTTTCTCGCGCTTTTCTGGGGATGGCCCGATCAAAACGACCTTTGCACGCAACAATTACCCGCTCGCTGATGTCCCGTAAAACTGGGTTTGATGCCGACATGTATGATCCAACGGCGATTGATCCTGACGCGCCTTTGGCTTTTTGCCAAATTATTTCGGCTCGAAGCAATAGTCCAAGATCGTCTTGAAGGATTCGAATCACATCAGAAGAAAGTGAGCGATAAGGCTTGCGCCCCAAGTTGGCAACATTTACCGCTATGCGACCACCAGGTTCAAGAACGCGACGGCACTCAGAAAAAACATCGCGCAGCATCTCTAGGTATTCCACGTAAGAAGCCGGCACCCCGCCTTCGCCCAGTACGGCCTCGTATTCTTTACCGGCAAAATAAGGGGGTGAAGTAACCACTAAGGCGATGCTGTTGTCGGCTACCACCGACATATCGCGTGCGTCACCACAGAAAATCGTGTCGGGGACAGCGCACCGTTCCACTACCGCAGCATCGGAAACTTCGGGCGAAGAAAAGCGGGCGTAAAAAGCTGAGGCATCGTGATTTTCTCGATTGCCAGCACCAAACTCTCGTGTGTGTGTAGCCATACTCGAACGGTAGTGCGCTTACGAAGCGGGGGCGGCACTCGAATGATCGAAAGTCCAGCGCAACCACAGACTGGCGTAACGACCACTGGCCGCAGCGAGATCGGAGTGGGTGCCTAATTCGACAATCCGACCGTCATCGACCACCGCCACCCGATCAGCTCGCTCCGCGGTTGATAAACGATGAGCCACCACAATGACGGTTCGATTTTTAGTCAGCACTTCGAGTGCTCGTTCGACCTCGGATTCGGTACCGGGGTCAAGATTCGATGTGGCCTCGTCGAGCACCAAAACGGGTGGGTCGGCTAGAGCGGCCCGAGCCAACGACACCAATTGTCGTTCACCGGCCGAAAGCCGACTTCCCCGCTCTCTCACCTCAAGATCAAGCCCCGATGGACCGTGACCTGCGCCCAACGCGCTCAAACGCTCACGGATTCCTAAAGCGTCGAGCGAACCTTCGATCTCTTCATCGGTTGCTTCGGGCTTACCGACACGAATATTTTCACGAATGGTGCCGGCAAACAGATGCGCTTCTTGCGGAACCACCACAATGCGCTCACGCAACGACGCGACGGTGGTGTCACGTAAGTCGACGCCACCAAAACTAACAACACCTTCGCGCGGATCATAAAAACGCACTAACAACTTAGCCAGAGTCGACTTCCCTGCTCCCGTAGGCCCTACTAGAGCAATGCGTTCACCAGGAGAAATTTCTATTGACACATCGTGGAGAACATCGGCACCCTCGCCGTAACCAAACGAGACATTTTCAACACAGAGAGTGCCGCTTTTGGGAAGATCAATCGCATCACTACGCGATGCTATGGATGCAGGTGTATCAAGGAGAGAGAAAAGTTTATGGAGAGCGGCGGCGGCGGCTTGCAAAGTGTTGTAAAGCTGCCCTAGTTGTTGTACTGGTTCAAAAAGATTATTTAGGTAAAGAACAAAAGCAGCGACTACTCCTATTTCGATTAAGCCCGAGTCGACGAATATCCCACCGATACCAATGACCATCGCCACTCCTATTACCCCACAAAACTCGACAAAGGGGAAGTAGCGAGTTGATATGACGACAGTTTTTAGATTGGCGTCAAATTGCGCTTCGTTGGTTTCCCTAAAACGACGGGTGAACGAACGCTCTCGGCCAAAGGCCTGCACCACCCTTACCCCGGCGAGGCCTTCTTGCAGAGTGGTTAGATTGGCGCCAATACGTTCACGCACTTCAAGGTAAGCCTCTTGCGATGCTCGCCTGAACCAACGAGTAGCGATGACGACTGGTGGCACAAGGACAAGTACACAAAGTGCCATCTGCCAACTCAAAATAAAGATAATGATTAATGCACCAACAAAAAGTAGAGCGTTCTGGACAAACATGACTAAACCCATTTGCACGAGTTCTTGTAGGGCGTCGATATCGGAAGTAAGTCGAGAGACTAAGCGGCCGGTGCGTTCGCGTTCAAAAAAATCGAGGCCGAGCGACATCAGGTGCTTGAACACTCGAATGCGTAAATGACAAAGGAACTGTTCACCAATAGAAGACACCACACGAATAGTGGCTCGTCCTAACACCAGCCCAATCAAAGACACACCCAAAAACAAAACTGCGGCGAGATTTAAAGATGCGGCGTCATCGGCCCGTAAGCCCGCATCAATCCCGTAGCCCACAAGCGCAGGCCCGGCTAATAAGCATCCTGTCTGGGCCACCAAAAGAGCTATCGCCCCTATTGTCTGCCATCGCCACGGGCGCAACATCTTGGCCAACCGGCGCATAACCCCGCGCGCGCGGTAATCCGATAGATCGGGATCAGAAAGATCGGCCCCCATTCCCCACATCATGAAGAGAGTCCCTCGGGAGAGCTATTCACTACCGGTGTTTCTGCCTCGGCGCGGGCAAGAACCGTTCGGTACTCCAAAGAAGTGCGCAGCAATTCATCATGAGTGCCTTCGGCGACGACTCGTCCGCCATCAAGCAGTACGACTCGGTCGGCCAAAGCAATCGTGGCCGCACGGTGAGCAATAATCAAAGTAGTTCGACCAGTCATGACTTCTTTTAGCGCGGCGCGAATTTCGTGCTCCTTAGAAGGGTCGACCGCCGATGTGGCGTCATCGAGAATAAGCACTCGGGGATTGGCCAACACTGCACGGGCGATCGCTATTCTTTGCCGCTGTCCCCCCGAGAGAGAAAAACCTTGCTCACCGATTACGGTGTCGTAACCATCAGGAAGCGCCATAACAAACTCATCAGCTCCGGCCAAACGCGCCGCTTTGCGCACCTGCTCAATCGTGGCCTCGGGGTCAGCGAAAGCAATATTTTCTGCTATCGAATCGGTAAATAAGAAAGTATCTTCAAAGACAATCCCCACTGCTCGCCGCACATCGCGTACACGCATTTCGCGCACATCGACACCATCGATCGAAACTACCCCCGTCGAGACATCGTAAAAACGCGACACCAAGCGAGCCACAGTGGTCTTGCCCGAGCCGGTTGCCCCTACTAGGGCTACGGCTTCACCACCCCTAATCACCAAATCGAGATTGTCGAGCACCGTCGGTCCCGAGCCGTAGGCGAAGTGCACCTTAGAGAAACCAACTTCGCCGACTCCGGTTTCGGGCAACGATTTGGAGTGCACGGGGTCGATTACTGCTGGATCAGTGGCCAAGATTTCGTGGATTCTCCCCGCCGACGCTGAGGCCCGAGCCGCTTGGGCCACAAGCATCCCGGCCATTCGTAGCGGCCAAACCAACATCAAAATAAAGAAGTTAAAGGCCACCAAATCTCCGATAGCAAGGTCACCGTCAAGCACCAAATGCCCGCCGTACCAGAGAATGGCCACTAACGCGAGGGCGGGAAGAAAATCAACCAACGGCATGAAGTTGGCGCGCATGCGCGCGGCGATCATGGCCTCGGTAAAGATTGAATGGGCTTCGGCGTCAAGACGGCGCTCTTGAAGCCGTTCGGCACCAAAACCTTTCACTACACGAATACCGGCCACACTTTCTTCTACGACTCCAGAAAAATCTCCTAGCTCTTCTTGTAGGCGTAACGACACTGGAGTGACTCGATGAGAAAAACGCGTAGCGGCAATATTCAAAAACGGTAGAGCCCCGAGAGCTAAAACCGCAAGAACCACACTCTGCATCAACATGATGATGACAACAACTAAGACAATCAAAAGACTGGCCGCGAACAGGGGAAGGAGAATGACTACTTGATTGATTTGTTGAATATCAGTATTGGCCCGCGCCATTAACTGGCCAGTTTGGGCTTCATCATGAAAAGCAAAATGTAAACGCTGAAGGTGGGCAAACAATCGTTCACGAAGATCGGTCTCAACCCGATACGAAATTCGAAAGGCCGCATAGCGACGACCCGCGGTTCCCAATGCTTGCAGTGCGCCCACTAGAACAATGGCTACGGAGTACCAAATGATGGCGCTTTGATCATTGGGCAAAATACCAACATCGATTGCTGCGGCGGCCAGCAGAGGAACGGCCACCTTGGCCCCAGTCCACAACACTCCGAAAACAATTCCCGCGGATACCCAGGATCGCTGAGGCTTAAGAAAAGCCCCCATAAGGCGCCATCCCGCCCGTCGCAACTCGCGTTCGTTGTCCACTCGACCCCTTCTCGCGTCCGTGGCTCGGCGAGCTCACGGCGTTACCGAGACTACCGCCCGCCTCAAATTAGGGGGAACAGTTCGGCCACCATGGCCGCTAAGGATTCTCTTGCCTCGCCGGGATCGCCCACGAAAGCCGAAGCCCGAGCCCCTAATGAGAGAATTTCATTAACTAAGCCCCCTACTTTTTCTGCATCGACGCCGACCACCAGTATCGCGGCACCGGCGAGTGCTAAAGATCGAGCGGCCGACTCTTCGGCGACGCTGACTACAACCACTCGTCCGTCAAGAGACAACTTTTCTGTACTCAAACCAATAAACCTTAAAATAATTTTGCTAGGAGTCGGGCGAATGCAGGCGGTGATAAGCGCCACCGTAATAAAGCAACGGGTTCACTTCGCGATTTATCCCTAGATCAATAACTCTCCCTACCACGATAATGTGGTCGCCACCATCGTACTCAGCCCAAAACTCGCAGTCTAAATAGCCAATTGTATCGTGTAGTACCGGTGAACCGCCTTGACCTCGATGCCAGTCGATGTCAGCAAACCGGTCAACATTTTTACTCGCGAATAAACCCGAGACTTCTTCTTGGTGCTCACCAAGAATATTTACGGCAAACTTGCGGGCTTTTTCGATGCGCGGCCAAGTGGAAGATGTTTTCGCTACGCAAAATAAAACCAGAGGCGGTTCAAGTGAAACTGAAGTGAAGGAGTTGGCGGCTACTCCCACTGGTTCGTCGTTATCGATAGCCGTGATAATGGTTATACCGGTGGCGAAGCGTCCCATGACCGTACGGAACTCTTTTGCCGCCGACTCATAAACCCTCTCAGTAGCGTCAGCAGGATGTTCACTCATAGATCAAATCTCCTCGTATCTATCAACTCGCACAATACTGATTTGAACTCGGGCAAGGAAAGGGGCATTTAGGTAAGGACTCGGCTGCGGAAACCTTTAATCCCGAGCCAAGTGAACACGACGGTAAAACCCAATAAAGCTCCGTAGACCGCCCAAAGGCTCATGTGGGGTACCGAAGTTAGAGCCGCTCGGAAACCCTCTGACATGTATACGAGCGGATTTGCTAATACCAATATCTGCAACCAGCGAATTGGCTCTAGGGAGTCCCAGGTGTAATAGATCGCGCCAAGAAAAGTGACGGGCAAAATTATTACCCCAAACAAAATAGGCACCGACCGAGGTTCAAAACGAGTGCCGAAAGTAAGGCCGATTGCTCCACACATAATGCAAGTGAGCGGCATAAGCGTTACTAGAACGAGCCAGTTGATTTCAAGATTTACTGGGGTAGCCGGGACGATGGCCGCGATAGGAAATACCAACAACGCAGAGAAAAAGGAGACTATTGCCCCCGCAGCGATTTTCTCGGCCGCCACTAAAGAAATTGGCAGTGGGGCAAGCACTCGGTCTTCGATTTCACGAGTAAAGCCAAACTCGTTGACCATTGGTAGAGCTACCGACTGGATGCCTTGGAAGAAAATGCTGAGAGCAACTACCCCAGCAACTAGCAAAGTGGAAAATGTTCCTGCCGCATCGGCACTAGTGCCGCCAACACCTTGGCCAATCTTTGGGAATACATAGGTAAAAACAAACATCAATAGCAACGGTTGCAACAAAGTACGGGGCACCACTTCCCGAAGGTTTTTACGAGTAACAGTTAGATCGCGAACTAAGAGCGCCCAAAAAGCAATCGCCGCTGCGCCAACTGACGAACGCTGGGGGATTAGTCCCCGATTAGTAAGTTCACTCATTCGCGTAAATCCTTACCGGTTAGTTCAATAAATACCGTTTCCAGCGTGGGGGAAGAAATAGAAAGATCGGTGATCTGAAATCCCCCGTCGTCAGCCGCTGATACCACCGCGGGCAAAACCCCCAGCGTGCCGTGGACCATAAGCAAAATGTTTCCCTCAACTACTTCGGAGCGACTTACTCCATCAACGTGTTCAGTCAAATAATTGGACAAGTCAGGCAGATCGCCGTCAGCGGAGACGGTGACAATCGTGTCGGCTCCAGTTGATTGTTTCAACGCTTCGGGAGTATCGAGAGCAAGCAGGCGACCGTGATCGATAATGGCAACTCGATCGCAGAGGTGATCGGCTTCTTCCATGTAGTGAGTAGTAAGTAGAATTGTTTGTCCCGCGCGGTGCAATTCGCCCAAAATATCCCACAGTGCTATGCGGCTTTGGGGGTCAAGGCCGGCAGTTGGCTCGTCAAGAAAAAGGATGCTGGGTTCGTGCATAACCGCTCGAGCCACCATCAATCTTTGAGCCATGCCCCCCGACAAGGCCAACACCGGCACTTTGGCCCGATCAGAAAGCCGAAATTGCTCGAGCCGAGCGGTGGCTTCTCGTTTGGCGGTACGAGCCGACATCCCAAAAAATCGACCGTGAAAATAAAGGTTTTCCCATACATTAAGCGATCGGTCCAAGGTGTTGGTCTGAGGAACTACCCCAATCATTTGTTTGGCTGCGGTGGGGTGTTCAACTACATCTATCCCGCCGACAAAGGCTCGACCGCTAGTAGGTATCACTCGCGTCGTCAACATTCCTGCGGTGGTGGTCTTGCCCGCCCCGTTAGGGCCCAGCAAACCAAAAATCTCGCCTTGGGTGACTGCTAAATCAAGTTGATCAACGGCACGAATGTCTCCGGGGTAAACCTTAGTCAGGTTTTCGGTGTGTATTACCGGCTGACTAGCCACTTATAAAAATAGAACTAAGGAGTCTCGTAAGGACGCTGGCGTGCTGGTAATGCTGCTTGGGTGTACACCATTACTCTCCGACGGAAATAACAAACTTCTTCTCCCCGCTGATTAAACCCTCGGGATTCAACCGTAACAATCCCTCGATCGGGCTTACTCGACGAAAGTTTTTTGTCGAGCACTTTGGTTTCGGCATAAATTGTGTCCCCATGAAAAGTAGGCCGGGCGTGCTTTAACTCTTCGACCTCAAGATTGGCTATGCACGACCCACTCACATCGGCCACGCTCATTCCTAGAACTAATGAGTAGACAAGGTTGCCCACAACGACATTTTTGCCGAATTGAGTTTGGGTTTCGGCGAACCACTCATCGAGATGAAGTGGATGATGATTCATCGTGATGAGGCAAAACAAATGATCGTCGTATTCGGTGATGGTTTTCCCTGGCCAGTGGCGATACACATCGCCGATCTCGAAATCTTCGAAACTTCGGCCAAACGGGCGTTCGTGAGTCGTCATAGGAACCAGCCTACATAGAAGAGTTTCGGCCGTAACAATCCTTGAGCCCAGATAGGACCTGAGCGGTGATTAAGTGCCTACAAAGACTCCGAGGGCTGAGATCTCCTTAAGTTCGGTAGATTAGATACTCCATGGCAATGCACACAATGATGATGAGTTTTCGCCATGACCCTGACGCGGTCCGAGGACGCAAATTGGAGCGCGACCTCCTGCGCCGAGTGATGGGATTAGCCCGACCTTACCGAAAGCATCTCATCGGCTTTTTGATTACCGTATTCGCGGCTGCGGGAGTAGCGGTTTTACCGCCACTTTTATTTCGCGCTTTACTCGACGACGCTGTACCCAACAGCAATACGCAGTTAGTAACACTGTTGGCCTTAGGTGCTGTGGGGTTGGCGATTGCCGGTTCGGGGCTTTCACTTCTCCAGCGCTGGTATTCCGCGCACATCGGCGAAAGCATGATCTACGACTTAAGAATTTCGATGTTTGATCATGTTCAGCGACTGCCGATTTCATTTTTCACTCGAGCGCAAACTGGATCGTTGATGTCGCGCATGAATAACGACGTAATCGGCGCGCAGCAGGCCGTTACCGGAACGCTAGGAACTGTAGTTTCTAACACCATAACCATCATTATCACTTTGGCGGTGATGTTTAGTCTGGAATGGCGACTCACTCTTATGACTTTGATAGTTCTACCTGCTTTTATAATTCCGGCGCGGCGCATAGGACGCAAACTGCAATCTTCTACTCGTGAAGGAATGCAACTCAACGCCTCGATGAACAACACTGCCGCCGAACGCTTTAATGTGTCAGGGGCTCTAGTAGTAAAACTTTTTGGTAATCACGACCTTGAAACTGAGTTATTTTCTAATCGAGCGCGGAGAGTGCGAGACATAGGAATCAAAACGGCTATGTACTCACGAGTGCTTTTTGTTGCTCTCGGATTTGTTGCTGCGGTGGGTACGGCGGTCGTTTATTACGTCGGTGGACGGCTCGTTATCGAAGACGTTATTTCTCTGGGAACAATTGCTGCCCTAGTCATTTATGTCGGTCAGATTTATCAGCCGCTGACGCAGTTGACCAATGCTCGCGTTGATGTGATGACGGCTTTGGTTTCGTTTGAACGAGTATTTGAGATACTCGACTTCCCCGCTTTGGTGGACGACGAGTCTGGGGCGCTCTCATTGGCGAAACCAAAAGGTGAAATTAAATTTACTGACGTCTGGTTTCGCCACCCGGCAGCTTCGGTAGCATCACTCGCTTCGTTAGAAGAAGGCGACTTGGAGATAAGCGATGAACCTAGCCCTTGGATTTTGCACGGCGTATCCTTCTCGGTCGCGCCGGGGGAAATCGTGGCTTTAGTGGGACCATCGGGGGCAGGAAAAACTAGTACCGCATTGTTGGTGCCGCGCATTGCTGATGTTAACCGTGGCTCGGTCAGTGTTGACGGCCACGATGTCCGCAGTCTTACTCTTGGTTCGCTACGCGACTCAGTCGGTGTGGTTATGCAAGACCCCCACTTATTTCATGAGTCAATTGCCGAGAATCTTCGCTACGCGCGACCTGACGCCAGCGATCGAGACCTCGCCGAGGCGTGTCGCGCGGCCAACATTTATGACCTAATAATCAGCCTGCCGGAAGGATTTGCCACCATTGTCGGCGAGCGGGGGTACCGGATGTCGGGGGGCGAAAAACAACGACTGGCTATTGCTCGCATGCTGCTCAAAGACCCCGCCATCGTGATCTTGGATGAGGCTACGGCGCACCTCGACTCCGAATCAGAACAAGAAATACAAGTTGCTTTGGCTAACGCTCTAGCCGATCGAACAGCACTGGTTATCGCTCACCGATTATCGACCATCGTCAATGCTGACCGAATTATTGTGCTCGACGAAGGGCGAGTAGTCGATCAAGGAACCCACTTGGAGTTGTTGGCGCGCGGTGGGCTCTACGCCGATCTTTACAACACCCAACTTGATCGAAACCAAGACGAAGCAATGTTTGCCGCAGAAAATCATTCTGGCGAATCGGTAGTTACAGAAAGCGCGTGAGGCTATGAGTAATCGGCGAGGGAGCCTCTCGCGAGCCGAGCGCCGAAGCAATAGTCAAAAAAAAACCCAACGGAAAATAATTTTCGTGACGTCGGGGTTCTTGGTTGTCGGCCTCGGTATTATCACTGCTGGCCTGTTGAGCACCGAAAATAGTTCGAGTTCGAAAAAAGTTAAACTGGTGCCTACCGCCGCTACCACCATTACTGCTGTAGTTGCTAAAACCGAGTGCCGTCAACCTCTTACTCCAACCAGCCCTCTACGCCTCTGGATCGGAGGGGACTCGCTGGCGGGTTCACTCGGACCAGCTTTGGGTCAACAAACTGCCGACACGGGGATTGTCCAGCCAACCTACGACAGTCGAGTGTCAAGCGGACTAGGAAATTCAGGGTTTTTTAACTGGCCGAAACATGCGGGCACAGAGATGGCAAGAGTGAACCCTGAGGTGGTGGTATTTATTATCGGAACTAACGACTACAGCCTAGTGCGAGCAACTCCGACTGACGCCAGCGGATCGCCGATATGGAAAGCTCAGTACGCCGAAAAAGTAGAAGAGTTAATTAAGATTTTTGAAAATGCGGGTTCGCCAACCAAGCCTCGGAAGATTTATTGGGTGAGTGGGCCGACAATTAAAGAGAGGCGAATTGATACTGGCGTAGTAGAGGTAAACACGGTAGCCAAAGAAGTTGCGGCCAAACACCCCCATGTAACTTTTATCGACACTTACGCTTTATTTTCTTCGTCCACTGGTGGCTACGCTGACACCGTCAATATCGAAAACGGTAAGTCAACTCGAGTACGAACTGGTGATGGAGTCCACTTCACACCCAATGGCGGAGACTTCCTTGGTCGGGCGGTTTATTCTGAGATCGACCAACTGTGCCGGGTCAACGCCCAAGCGGTTGCGGGTCAGCCCAAGACTGTTCTGCGCACGCCCGGCTCAACCCAAATCCCCGGCACTTATCGCGAGCCCACTACCACCCTTGCGCCCACTACCACCCTTGCGCCCACTACCACCCTTGCGCCCACTACCACCCTTGCGCCCACTACCACCACTACGGAAACTCCACCGCTAAGCGTCGAGCCGGCCGAGCCGGCCGAGCCGTAAGTCGGTAAGTAGGATTTGGGCGTGACCGACTCTCTGAGTGCTGCTAGTAAAGCCGTGGCTGATGCGGTTGCCGTTATTGAGGCTGCAACCACTCATCTCGCCCGTCAATGCGAAACGAACGGAAAGATTTCGGTAGCCCAACTCGACCAACACCAAGTGTTGGCTTACGACTTGGCCCATGCGACCAGCGCGCTAGAGGGGTGTCGGGTGATGCTCGACTACGCCGAAAAGGGTGAGTACGAATCTATGTTGGCGCGAGCGTTTATCGCCGATGCTATTTGGGATTTAGGTTCTCGCATTATTGGTCGAGAAAGCGAATGGGGAGTTTCCTTGCACGACTTGTTTGACGCGTTTTCTTTTGTTGAGGCTCATCGCTCGCCAGAATTTCTTGAATCTATTGCCGATCAACTAACGACCCAAGGGACTGGGCCAACTCATCTCGGTGACGAATTCGATTTAGTGCGGGAAACTTTTCACCGTTTTGCCGAAGACAAGATCCGACCGGTGGCCGAACATATTCACCGCACTAATGGCGATATCCCCGAGTCGATTATTAGCGGGTTGGCCGAAATAGGGGGGTTTGGTCTTTCGGTTCCAGAAGAGTACGAAGGGTTCGCTCAAGGTGGCGAACAAGACTACCTGGCAATGGTTATTGCGACCGAAGAACTCGCGTGGGGGTCACTAGGTGTTGGAGGTTCGCTAATCACTAGACCCGAAATCCTTACTCGCGCCATTGTTACCGGAGGTACCGAAGAACAAAAAAAACGCTGGCTTCCGCTCATTGCTAGTGGCGAACTCATGGCGGGGATTATGGCCACTGAGCCCGACTATGGATCCGACGTGGCCAGCATCAATGTGGCGGCTACCCCGACCGAGGGCGGCTACATAATCAACGGGGTCAAGACTTGGGCAACTTTTGCCGGTCGGGCCAACGCGATTATGTTGCTCGCTCGTACTGACCCCGATCGCTCGGCTGGTCACCGTGGGCTGTCCGTATTCGTCGTCGACAAAGAGCCTCGCCCGGGTCACGAATTCACTTTCACCCAAGATGCCGGCGGAAAAATGGAAGGTCGAGCTATCGACACTATTGGCTATCGCGGCATGCACTCTTACGAAGTTTCTTTCCAAGATTGGTTTGTTCCAAAAGAAAATCTAATTGGTGGCGAAGCGGGCTTAGGTCGAGGTTTTTATTTACAAATGGAGGGTTTCGAAAACGGCCGATTGCAGACAGCGGCTCGAGCAGTCGGGCTAATGCAGGCGGCTTTTGAGTCTGCTTTGGCCTACTGTCAAGACCGATCAGTCTTTGGCCAATCGGTTTTTGATTACCAACTAAGCAAAGTGAAACTCGCCCGAATGGCATTTTTGATTCAAACTGGTCGGCAATTTTCTATAGCCGTAGCCCGCATGATGGGTGAAGGACAGGGTGCACTTGAAGCATCAATGGTAAAGGCCTATGTATGCCGAGCGGCAGAATGGGTAACGCGTGAAGCGATGCAACTCCACGGCGGAATGGGCTACGCAGAAGAGTACGCAGTTTCTCGTTACTTTGTTGATGCACGCGTGCTTTCTATTTTTGAAGGGGCCGACGAAACTCTTTGCTTGCGAGTAATCGCTCGTCGTCTCGCCGAGCGGGCGCTGGCCTAAAGCGGCCGTCCTCATTTAGATAAGCAACCCCCAATCCGGTGCTAGAAAACCTCACCGACCGCCAGCGGATTTCCCTGCTGGTCGTGCCGACCATCATCGTTGCGATAGCCGGCAGTATTGGCAGTGCCCTGTCACCGACCTTGCTCGT
>SHUY01000036.1 GCA_009694435.1 Acidimicrobiia bacterium
CGTCACCGACAACAAAACCACAAAGCGCATCCCAACTTTCCATGGGTGACGGATATTCGCGGGGTCGACCCGCATAAACCGTAATCACCGTCACTCCCGGATGAGCACTCATAAGGTGCGAACAGCCCAAAACCGCATCATCGGGGTGGGGGGAGATCACCACCACTCGATCTAGTTCAGCCGAGCCCACTAGCCCCCAATCACGCATCTCGGGTGGGGTGGGATCAGCCATAACGGCCAGTATCGCAGAGCGAGGAGCCCGACTCTCACAGCCCAAGCCCAATAGTGCCATTATTGATGCCCATGACTCGCAAAAAGGTTGACGCCGACTCTCCTCGCCCAGTTCCTCGCTGGGTGGAGGGGCACCGCACGCTAAAAGCGGCGTTTCACTCGACCGACAGTTACGGGTTGCTGTTCGCACTGCTAGTCATCAACCTTTTTGTGGTAGTCGGATTGCCCTATACGCCGTACTGGATTTTTTTCGTTAATGCTCCATTTGCTGTTTCTATATTGCTATTGACACTCCATACTTCACGCGCCCCTAGGCGGGTTATGCGTTGGGGTTACTACTTAAGTGCATTCGCGATGGTGGCAGCCGGTATTGGGCTAGTGGGAACCATTGTCCAAGGTGGTGACCCCACTTCTACACCCGACTGGTACGGAGCAGTAATTGGAATTATCTCGGTACTGGTGATTCTTTATCTTCCGGTGGCAATATTGCGACGAATACTGGGGCACGAAAAAGTTACAATAGAAACAATATTAGGGGCCCTGTGCGTCTACTTATTACTTGGTTTTATTTTTGCCGGTATCTTTGGGACCGTAAACAGCATCAGCGCAAGCACATTTGCACTTCCGCACAGTCAAAATAGCGCCGCCAATCTTACTTATCTAAGTTTCATAACCTTAACCACAGTTGGTTTTGGCGATGTTGTCCCCAACGGCGATTTTGCTCGTTCAATCGTCATCTTTGAGGCACTCATTGGCCAAGTTTTCTTGTTGACCATGCTGGCGCGTTTAGTTTCTAAATTCGGCACCGAAGGTCACGGCGGGAAACGATCGCCGGAGGAGAGGAGCTCCTAAATTACTTGATCATTTTTGGTAGGTGCTTGACTTCAAAAGAAACAACTAT
This sequence comes from Acidimicrobiia bacterium, assembly GCA_009694435.1. Taxonomy (GTDB): domain Bacteria; phylum Actinomycetota; class Acidimicrobiia; order IMCC26256; family PALSA-555; genus SHUY01. The sequence goes on from SHUY01000036.1 coordinate 1,133, forward strand.
TTGAAGAATACCGACCACGATTGACCAAATACCAACCAACAAAACAATTAATGCCAAAGTTCCTTCGGGGTTGTTAAGAAGAATAATTCCTAAGATGACTTCAATAACACCAAAGATTGCGAACAGCCACCACAGCGAGGTGTTGTGCCGATTGGCTACTCCGCCAACGAAATCGAAGATACCCGTCACCACAACCCAAGCACCAATGAATATTGCGAGAACCAAGAGAGTCGGTCCTGACCACACAAGAAACGCGATACCAACGGCAACCTCAAGTGCACCGACAAAAACATTCCACCCGCGGCCACTGCCGTCGATGGGTCGAACAATGGCCCGAAAGAGACCTCTAAGAATAAACAGTATGGCCACTACTAGAGCCAAGTCGTCTTTAGTCCAGTTAACTCTAAGAATGACGATTCCGACGATTACTGAGATCAATCCCGAGATGAGCAGGAGTATCCAAGTCTTCGAGATCTCTACTGCGTCAGCGTGAGTTAGTTCGGTTTGGTTCGTTGGGTTCAGCATGACTTCTCCTCATCGGTGATTACAAAACTGTTGGAGAGAAACTTACCCCTTAGTCAGAGCGGTATCGGGGATTTCCATTAAACGACCCTGAAAATCAAGGCGGTAAAGCCAAATTAGAGAAGGAACCACGGTGAAGGCAGCCACGATAACGACACCGATCATGAAAACAAGAGTCCCTGACGGGGCTGCGGCCTCCGCCAAAGTGAGGTGATCGCCAAGAAGGTACGGATATTGCGCCACACCCCAGGCCGCCATAATCGACCCTACGGCACCAATGGCACAGAACCGAGCAGTTTTCTCTCGCCGACGAGCAAGTAGATAGAGAGCCAGTAATCCCAAAACCGCAGAAAGTATGACCACGGGTAGTGCCACCCCGATCAATCGCTCCATCCGATTGGGCCCATTGTCTAAAAACACCACCATTGCCGCCGCTGCGACCGCGCCGGTGGCTACGGCGGCGCCGATGGATCGCTTTCTAAACGCCTCTTCAAGATCTTCAGCCCCCAACCAACGCGCCGACGCAGTAAGAAACACTGCGCCTAGATAAGCGCAGGCCGCTACGGCCAATAGACCACAAACCAAAGACTCAAGGTTAAACCAAGCATCAATCGGATCGCCCTGACCATTAGTGGGGACTTTCCCTGAGGCGATGCTGCCTGCCACTACTCCGAGGGCAAACGGAACGATTACTGAAGACAGAGCGAAAACAGCTCCGAATATCCGTTTCTCGTTAGTGCGCAAAGAAACCCGCAGGAACGCGAAGCCTGATCCCCGCAACACGATTCCTAAAACCGCAATAGTTAACGGGACATAAAGCGTGGTCATAATTGCTCCAAAGGCCGGCGGAAAACCCGTCCAAAGAATTACCAAACTAAAAATAAGCCACACGTGGTTTGCTTCCCAGACTGGGCCGAGAGAGATGTCAATAAGCGCTCGCGGTCGCCGACCACGCTCGGCCCCACCCGCAGTTAAATCCCAAAACCCGGCCCCGAAATCTGCACCGCCAAATATGGCGTACAGCGTTACCGCCGCCCAAAGTATCAAGGCGACAGTATTTACCATTACGAACTCGCTTTAGTTGATCGTGAATGGGTCAAATCGATATCAGTGGGGGGTGGCCCGTAAGGAACGTCATGGTCACTAGTTCCAACTTCTCGCCACCGTTTCGTCATACGCCGTATAACAATCACGGCAGCAGAAATAACCGCCGCATAAATAACCATTGCGATCGCAAAGGACCCCCAGATGCCGCTGGCGCTAGTCACCGCGTCGGAAGTACGGAGAACTTTATAAACGACCCAAGGTTGGCGGCCGGTTTCGGTGAGCACCCAGCCGGCTTCCATGCATAGCACGGCCGCAACTCCCGATATAGCGACGATACGTAAAAACCATTTCGTTTTAGGAATATCACGCTTGCGCCACCAAACGAATCCAAACCAAGCCGCAATAAATAGTAAAAATGTTCCCAAACCGAGCATGACATCCCAAGAGAGATGGACCACATTGATTGGTGGTCGATCTTCTTCAGGGACAGTTTCAAAACCAGTTATCTCGGTGTCAGTGCTGTAGCCCGAAAGTAAAGAGGCCATACCCGGAATAGGGATTCCGCCGACTATCTCACCGTTGATCCAGAGCCCACCGATAGTTTCTGGAACGTCGGTGGCGGTTTTGGGTACCAACTCCAGAGCGGCGAATTTAATGGGCTGATCTTTATATACCGCTCTAGCCGTGCTGTCACCCACGATAAATTGCAGCGGCACCACAATGGCGGCCACGGTTAGTGGGATTAGAAGACCTAGGCGATGATAACGATCACGGCGCCCTCGCAACATTCCTACGGCGTAAACCGAGGCCACCATAAAACCGGCTACCAAGTACGCCGCGAGCAACATGTGTAGTCCTTCGTACCAAAATGCTTGGTTAAAAATTACTTCTAACGGAACGACCTCGACTACCCTCCCATTTTTCAAAGTAAATCCACCGGGCTGATTCATCCACGCGTTGGCGGAGACAATGGCTAGAGTTCCGCCCAAGCCAGTAATGACTACAGGGACTCCGCTCCAAAAATGAAGCCACGGCGACATACGGTCCCAGCCGTAAATATAAATGGCGAGAAAAATTGCTTCTAAAAAGAAGAAAATTCCTTCAACCATAAAAGGAATCCCGTAGGCCGCACCAAAATTATCCATTAAGCCAGGCCAAAGCAGACCCATCTCAAAGGACAACACCGTTCCGGTGACTGCCCCCACAGCAAAAAGAACCCCCGCTACTTTCGACCAGCGCTGAGCGAGGAGTAAAGCAACATCGTCGCCTTTGCGAATAGCGCGATAGTTCGCGATAAGGGTGATGAAAGTAAAGGCCACGCCGAGGGGGACCAAAACAACATGAACACCCAAAGTGAAAGCCATCTGCATGCGAGCGGGCATTAACTGGGACGGCTCGGCGGCGGCTAGGGCAAAAAGATGACGCATTTATTCCTCCACTTAAGGTATGTCTCAGACTAGACGCAATTGATATGCAATAAGAAAGAGCGGAGCGCCCTTTAACCTTCAAGAAGCAAGGGGTAGGATCAACCAAGTCAACAGGATTTAATCGAACGATCGGTGAAGGTGATGGAAAACTCTGAAGCAGCCGAACTAGTCGAAAGCGGAAAATTAGATCTTCTTGACGGCGATTTTTATGCCGGCGACCCCGAACCGGTCTACGCCTATCTGAGAGCTAAGCGACCGGTTTACTTTGACGCCACCAACGAACTTTGGGGAATCAGCCGCTACCAAGACATTGTGGCGATTGAAAAAGATGCTCGCACTTGGAAAAATTCAGGGGGTTATCGACCCAACATCGAAGCGGACCCTTCGATAATCGGTCTTGACGATCCCGAGCACACTGAGCGCCGCCGGTTAGTCGCCCGCCGCTTTACACCGCGAGCAGTCGAAGCTCATACGGCTCATATTCAAAAGATCGTCAACGAATTACTGGACGCGATATCCGATAAAGGAGCGGCCGAAGTTGTCGAGCAAATTGCCGCACCGCTACCCGCACGAATGATTGGAGTTTTGCTGGGTTTCCCCGAAAATCAGTGGCCGAAACTCGTGCACTGGTCAGAAACAACTATCGCTTTAGGGGGTGGACCGCGTTACGTGAGTGACGAAGGAATTATGGCTGCGGTTGAATTTGCTGAAGCCGCCTTAGCTGTCTCCGAACAACGGCGGGCTACTCCCGGCGACGACCTTTTATCGGTATGGACAAAAGCGGAAGTTGGTGGATGCCCACTTAGTAGCGACAACATCGCGTCTGACGCTTTGTTGCTACTCGATGGTGGCGCTGAGACCACCCGCACTGTTATTGCCAGCGGAATCAATACTTTGATTCAGCACCCCGAGCAACAAGATTTACTTCGTCGAGAGCCCGAGCGAATGACTGTTGCCGTCGAAGAGTTGATTCGCTGGACAACCCCCATTTTGAATATGTGTCGAGTTGCGACAAAAGACACTGAGGTGGCAGAGGTTCCGATAGCAAAAGGGCAACAAGTCGTCTTGATGTACAGCTCGGCGAACCGAGACGAAAAAATATTCGAAAACCCTGACCGCTTTGATGTCACTAGAGCGCCCAACCCTCACATCACCTTTGGATTTGGCACCCACTTTTGTCTGGGCGCATCGCTTGCTCGACTTGAACTCAAGATTATGTTCACTGAGTTGCTTGCCCGTTTCGACCGGTGGGCTTGGGCAGACGAAATTGGTCCGCGTCGGCTTCCAAACTCTTTCGTTAGAGGGATAACTCAATTCCCAATTACTTTCCGGTCAATAGCCTAAGTGACTTGCATTGATTCCCTTTGCCTCTCGTGGTGAAACAATGGCAGCGTTTGCCGATCATTTGTCTCGAGGGAAAGTTGAAGTATTCAACGAATTAGGAATAGACATCGTTATCGGCCGCCGTGAAGGGGCCAGTTTTTATGACGCTTATAACGACCGTAAGTACCTGAACTGTCACTGCAACGGTGGAGTTTTTAATCTGGGTCATCGCAATCCACAAATCCTTGACGCGTTAAATCGAGCACTGTACGAAGATGAGATTGATGTTGGTAATCACCACTTGATCTCGGGCTGGAAAGCAAAACTCGCCCACCGACTGGCCACCACCACTCAAGACCATTGCCCAGGAGTAGTTTTTTCTCCTTCCGGCTCGGAAGCGGTGGAGGTGGCGCTTAAAACTGCTCGCGTCGTTACTGGTCGACCCGAGATAATCTCGGTGCACGGCGCTTATCACGGCCATACCGGGTTGGCCGCCATGGCCGGTGATGCCCGTTACCATGAACCTTTTGGAATCGATCTTCCCGATTTCACTCATCTTCCCCACAACGATCTAGCCGCGATGGAAAATCGAATCAGCGATGCCACCGCGGCGGTAATACTGGAGACCATTCCCGCCACCCTCGGAATGGCGATACCCCATGAGGGCTACTTGGCTCGCATCAAGGAAATATGTAAAGAGCGCGGCGCGCTTTTAATTCTTGATGAAATTCAAACTGGGCTCGGTCGGTCAGGAAAATTTTGGGGTTACGAATACGACGAAGTGGTTCCCGATCTCGTGGTTACCGGTAAAGGATTAGGCGGTGGGATCTACCCCATAGCGGCCACGCTCATGACTCCGAAGGTGCATAAGTTTTATGACGACGAACCCTTCGTACAGGTTTCGTCTTACGGTGGGTCAGACATCGGCTGCGCCGTTGGATTGGCCGTGATGGACATAGTTGAATCTCCGGGTTTTTTAGCCCGAGTTGAAGAACTTGGTGATCGAATTGAGAAAAAACTTTCTTGTCGCGGTGAAATGCGCCGACGGGGTTTATTCATTGGCATCAAATGGCCTGATGATGGTGCGGGCATACTCGCAGCTAAAGCATGCATAGACGCGGGCGTATTCGCGGTTTTTGCGAATAACGATACCTCGGTACTGCAATTTCTTCCCCCCCTGACAATTACCGATTCTGAAGTTGATGAAATAATAAATATCGTCAATGAGGCCCTATCGTGATTCTGACTGCTGACCTCAACCAGTTAGATCAAGAGATTGAACGGGCTTTAATCACCGGTAACGAAGACGACTTGCCGATATTGGGCTACGGAGAAATAAACCCAGTTCTGAGGTGGTCAAGTTCGGAAGGATTGCTGGCGGTTAAACGACTGCCTATTTTTGATACCAACGAAAGACTGTTCAGATATCAATCTCAGTTTGATGAGTTTATAAACGCTTTACGAGTCAGCCAGATAAACGTAATCGAATCAAAACTGATAGTTGTCAACAGAGATGACGGACGCTTTGCCGCTTACTGCATTCAACCCGCACTTCTAAGTCAAGTATTGCTGCCCGAAGTTATTCGTCTATCTGACGACAACAAGCGAAAAGAAATATTTACTGCGTTAAGCAAGATGATCGTCGCAGCTATCAACGACCAGGTAGGACTTGACGCTCAGATTTCAAATTGGGGTTTAGGGGAATCTGGATTGGTTTACCTAGACGTCACCACCCCTATGTTGCGCGACGAATCAGGAAATGATCGCCTTGACACTGATTTATTTGTTGCTTCTTTTCCAGCCGTAACTAGACCAATGATTCGCACTTTTTTACTGAAACGAATCCTTAACCCTTATTTTTCTCGCCGAGCGTCAGTTCTTGATTTGATCGGAAACCTTTATAAGGAAAATCTAGAGGCGGCGATTCCGCTAGCGATTGAAACCTTTAATCACCAACTCACGCTCAACATAACAAGCAATGAAGTTAAGAACTATTACCGCCATGACGCTCGATTTTGGGGTTTTGGTCAGTGGACCCGACGCCTAGATCGTTATTGGCAGCGGCACATTAGGCGCCGGCCCTATCCGTTTCTACTTCCGGGGCGAGTACCCCGATAAAAGATTTTTAGCCGAGTTGATTTCCCACTACCCCGACGAAACTAACCATCTCGCCTGGATAACCACCCAAGTTGTGGACTAACCCCAACCCGCGGTCGGCGGTCGTGATTCGTCGCTCGGGAGGTGCATCGTTGCGCAGTTGCAGCCAGTTTTCGAAAAACATTCTCAGACCGCTAGCCCCTACTGGGTGACCAAATGATTTCAAACCTCCGTCGGGATTGACCGGCATTGACCCATCAAGATCGAAAGTTCCGTTAAGAACTTCTTTCCACGCGGTGCCCCGCTCAGCGAAACCCAAGTCTTCGTAAATCAATAGTTCCGCAGGAGTGAAACAGTCATGAACTTCAGCCATAGAAATTTGTGAACGCGGGTCGGTAACCCCAGCCTGGGCGTACGCGTCTTTAGCCGCGGCATTGATTTCAGGAAACCAGGTGTAGTCATAATCAGGGTCAGCGTTACCAGTACCCGCACCGGCGAGAAACGATAATCCTTTTATGTAAATCGGTTTATCGGTGTAGCGAAGGGCATCTTCGGCTCGCACCACAATGGCCGCAGCCGAACCGTCGGCCACCCCCGAACAGTCAAAAACTCCTAGACCGCCCGCCATGAGCGGCGCGCCGCAAATGGTTTCCATAGAAACTTCTTTACGGAATTGAGCTCGTTCATTGCGAGCGCCATTTTGGTGATTCTTCCAAGAGATACGAGCGAGAACTTCACGCATTTGTTCATCGGTTACCCCGTATTTATTTCCGTAGGCGGGCGCACACATAGCAAACATGGCGGCGGCTGAAAGCGTACGGGCGGTCCCATCGGTCGGGGCATGCGATGCTCCCACCAAGCCTTGATAGCCACTGTCTTTAACTTTCTCAACCCCGACCGCCATAGCGACGTCGTAGGCCCCCGAAGCTACGGCGTAAGAAGCGTTGCGCAACGCTTCTGAACCAGTAGCGCAATAGTTTTCTACTCTCGTAACTGGCTTGCACATACTGAGTGGCCGACTGAGTGTCTGCCCAGAGTTTCCCGACATAGCCGTTCCTAGCCAGTAAGCGTCAACCTCATCTTTTTCTATTCCGGCTGATTCGAGGGCGTCGCTGGTCGACCACAACAACAAATCGTCGGTGCCGAGAGTCCAGTGTTCGCCAAACTTCGTGCAGCCCATACCAACGATTGCTACCTGATCTTTAATGCCATGAGAACTCATTTTGCTACTCCGTCTCTAACCGGTCGAGCTTTCCAGAAATAATTATGAATTCCGTCGGAAGTAAACAAGCGGCGAAATGTCATCTCGACGCGATCTCCCATTTTGAGCGATTCAGCATCAACATCACACATCTCAACTGCCGTTCGGCCACCATCTTCAAAATCGATTACCGCAAAAACGATTGGTGGACTCGGTGAATAAGCAATCCGATCGATCGTAAAGGTGGCAATTGTTCCAATTTCTGCTGCCATAGGGGCGGGATCCATGTCGTCGACTGCCCCGCCCTTCATTGAGACTCGCGCCGGGGGAAGATGAAATGCATTACTGGTGCGGTCACGCGAACCAACGAAACCGTACTTCCAATCTTCTCGCCGAGAAGATATGGAAGCAGAAATTCGACCAGGTTCGGGACGGCGGGGTGGCTCAAGAGTTACCCATTCTCGCCACGAAAGGAACTTTCCGTAAGCAACATCGGCACGGGCTTCGATCTGAGTGGCCACGCTACGAACCGGTTTGCGTTTTGTTATCGCGTCAGTAGTACGCAAAACCAATACATCGGCTCCGTCGGCTAAAGAAAGTAAGGCAATCGTTTTTTGTGCTCCCACAGTCTCAAGTAAACCAGTAAGAGCTAATCCCGCATGAGCAGAACCCGTGTAACCAATAGTCTCGGAATAATCGAGAGCGATTTTGTCGGCTTCAACGCCTAGGCGCGAACTGATCGCTCGCACTGATCGGGCATGCGAACTAGTGATGATTACCTGATCAATCTCAGCCGCAGTAATCCCGGCATCTTTTAATCCCGCGTTCCATGCTTCTTCGCCTAACGGTACGTAGCGAGTTTCACCAAATCTTTCTTCCCAGACTTTTGAACGCCGATCGCCCGGCAAACGCCAGCGATCGATAAATTCTTCGGTTGCTGAGCCCATTCCTAAAACTTCGGCCAATAGCGGACCTTCTGAATCAGACCCCACCATGATCGCCGCGGCCGCGTCACCGCCCGAAGATTCGTCCGCGCTAGTAGGAAGACCGTCACGAATATCAGCAGTAACAACTAAAACCGGGTCGTTGCCCCGCAGTGCGGTCATAAGCGCGCCTACGCCCGATCGGATTGAGCCACCCCAATCAAGAGCAGTTACATCAGAATCAAACCGCAAAGCCGCATGGATCGTGGTGGCGTTGGTTTTATCGAGATAGGCCGGAGAAACGGTGGCGAACCACAGGGAGCTCGGGCTGACGGAACCCAATAATCGGGCCGCTTCGGTGCCAATCGTGGTGGTGTCTTCGTCAAACGAAGCCACCGCTCGGGTTCCCTTCCCGCCCCCGGAGCCGAAAGTGGCTCGAATTTCGGATCGATTGAGGCGCCAGTAGGGAACGTAGGCCGCTAGATCAAGGATTCCTCTCATGCCCAAAGCGTACATCGTTAGATGACGCTGCTGTCAGGTCGGGGCGGGAGGCTCTACGATACACCCATGAAACTTGGAGATATAGCTAACCCCGCAGCATCCGAATTTGGCAAGCCGCTCGATGGCGTGAGGATTCTCGCGGTCGAACAAATGCAGGCTTTGCCCTACGGAACCCAACTGCTTTCGCGTCTGGGCGCCGACGTAGTGAAAGTTGAGCATCCCGTTGACGGCGAGTCGGGGCGTGGTTCACTACCCGCTATGGACGACCCGTGGGGGCGTCGATGTGGAGCAACTTATTTACGCAACGCACTCAATAAACGCAGCGTAGGGATTGACCTTAAAAATCCTAAAGGGAAAGAACTTCTTCTCGCGCTAGTCCCGCATTACGACGTTGTCGCCGAAAACTTTCGCGCCGGGACCATGAAACGACTTGGTTTAGGTTACGAAGACATCGCCGAAGTGCACCCAAGTGTCATTTATACATCAGTGTCCGGATTCGGCAACACCGTTGATTCGCCCTACGACACTTGGGCGGCTTACGCGCCTATAGCCGAAGCGATGTCGGGTCTCTACGGCTACAAACAAGTCGAAGGTGAACCACCCATGCTTTCTCCTGCCGGAGCACTCGGCGATATTTCGAGTGCCCTATTTGCCACAATTGGCATACTGGCCGCACTGCGCCATCGAGACGTCACCGGCGAGGGTCAGTACGTAGATGTTTCAATGCTCGACTCAATGGTTGCTATGTCGGACTTGGTGATCAACTTTTGGTCAATGGGGATGCGTCCTGATGGTCTTGGGCCGCTGCTTATCATGGATGGGTTTATTGCTACCGACGGCTGGTTCGTAGTGCAAGTAGGGCGCGAGCATCAGTTCGCTAAGTTGGCCGAAATCATTGGTCATCCAGAATGGTTAGAAGATCCTCGCCTCGCCGAGCGTAAAGGGTGGCGTGTTCATCTTGATGACATCATCCGACCAGCAATCAACGAGTGGGCTCAAGGGCGAACCAAACTTGAGTGTTGTCATATTCTCAACGGCGCCGGAGTAGCAGCTGGTCCAGTCAACAACGCGGAAGACGTTATCGCTGATCCTCATGTTGCCGCCCGAAACATGATCGTAGAAATCCCGCGCACTGATGGAGTGAAAGATCCAATACTCATTCCGGGTAACCCCGTAAAGATGACCAAGGTTACCGAAGGACCCGAAACTCGACCGGCTTGGCTTGGTGAACACACTTACGAAATTCTTCGTTCCGATTTAGGACTTTCTGATTCTGAACTGGAAAATTTGAGTTCTGAGGGTGTGATCAACCCCGAGTTGGTGGATCCATAAACAATCTCTTTTTATTAATCCTCCGCAACGAGAACTCGGGGGTAACGCCGGCGAAACAACCAGCCGGCGAAAATCCCGATTGGTATTGGTAGCCAAAAAGAGACCAAACGAAATACCAAGGTGGCCAGAACCGCCTGACCGACGGTAACGCCCGAAACCGCCAAAGATGCTGTCATCCCTGCTTCTACGAATCCAAGACCGCCGGGAGAGAACGGAATCATTCCGAGAGCCGACGCGGCGACGAAAGCAAAAAGAACCAGCCACGGATCGGGGCTGGCATCAATAGCGTAAAGCGTTACCAGTAGAGCAAGGTATTCAAAACCCCACCTCCCCACTGACGCCCCAACCGCCGCTAGCCAGTTTGAGCCCATGGTGACACGTATCTCGTCGCGCTCGTCAAGCAGTTTTGGGCCCAGGTCGTGAATTGGTGGCCGACGGAACCGAAACAAGTTAGCGGTGGTTTCAATTACATGACCCAACCGATCGAGAGGTTTGCGAGTCGCGAGCAGTACGACCCCAAGAACGATAATGGCCACAAATAACAACGCGCCGATCCAGGCTGCGTCGACGAGCGAATTAGGAACGCGGGTTCCCGCGATGATGGCGGGAAGAGCAAGGATGGGCATAGCCACCACTGCCGCGGTTATCAGGAACGACTGCACAGTGAGACCCGCGGCTGCTTTAGGACCGTCGAATCCAGCGTCTATCAACATGCGAGCCTGAAGAGCAGTTCCGGTGGCTCCACCGCCGGGAGTGACTCGGTTAAACGAGTTTCCTGCAAGTTGGCTGGTACTAATCGAGAACCATTCATGAGTGCGTAAAGCAATGCGTTGGACTACCCAAGTACAAACAAAACTCATTGCTTCACACGCGAAGATGACGGGAAGCGCCAATGGGTGAACTTGTCCCAATTTGTCCCAGGCCGAAAAAACTTCGGCGATACTGGGGAAAAATAGATAAAGCGAAACAGCCGTGACGGTAAGAAGTACTACTCGCCCCGCCGACCAGCGTCGGCGATTTGATGACGCAATATCTGAATTGGGTGTTCCCACAACAAAAACCGTAGTGGGTTGAGCGTGATAATATGCGACTTAAGCGCCAGCAACTCTAATCGGCAGCGCCTTTAATGCATTATTGAGATTAGAGCGCTGTCGTTTAGGGGCACCTGCGAGCTCAATTTTAGGCCATAGATTAAGCATCTCTTCTAAAAAAACTCTCCCTTCCATGCGGGCCAAGTGCACACCTAGACAAAAGTGTTCTCCAATGCCAAAGGAAAGATGAGCGTTAGGGTTGCGAGTGATATCAAACTCGTCGGGGCAAGAAAAAACTGCCTCATCACGGTTGGCTGACGAATACATAAGGGCAACTTTTTCTCCGGCTTTTATTACCTGCTCACTAATTTGAGTATCTGCAGTAGCTGTGCGCCGGAAGTAATGCAAAGGTGGCGAGTAGCGCAAAATCTCCTCCAACGCGGAACCGCAAAGATGGGGGTTTTCTCGCAACGCAGCTAACTGGTCCGGATGCTCAATCAGGGTTAACAAACCTGAAGAAATCATGGTTCGGGTGGTGTCGTTACCCGCCGTAACTAGCTGAACGAAAAAATACGCGAACTCGAGATCAGTCATAGACCGCCCATCGACTTGAGTTGCTAGCAATAAGTCACCCAGGTCGGTATCGCGATCGGATCGATTTGATTCTCGCCGACTACGAGCGAACTCCATCCCGTACATCGCCATAGCGACGGACCCCTCGTTGGGACTTAAAATTTTCTCGGCGGCATTAGAAGTGGAGGGATTGATATCCGGGTCTTGACTTCCGATCATTATTTCGGCCCAATGATTTATTTGGGCTCGGTCTTCAGGAGGAATCCCCATCAATTCGCCAAGAATCTGCGCGGGTAATTGAGCGGCCAGATCATGAACAAACTCCACTGTTTTGCGCGCTAAGCCGACAGTGAGAATTTCAATGCATATCTCTCGAATGCGGTCCTCCAGTCGAGATATCTCGCCCGGGCGAAAATAGGGATAAATAGTCTTTCGTACCTTGCTGTGTCGAGGCGGATCCATCATTAGCAACATATTTTTCGACTGTTCAAGTTGCTCAGCCGACTGGTCTTCAAGTATTACCCCTCCCACTTCCGCGGAAAATTTTTCTGGCTGACGAGAGACTTCGACTACATCGGCATAACGCGTAACCGCCCAATAAAAAGACCCATTGGGCATAATTTGTCGATAAACAGGAAAATCCCGGCGTAAAAGCGCGAAGTCGTCGTAAGGGGTTGCGGAAGCGTAGATATCAGGATCGTAAATGTCTATATTCATTTCTCCCCTAAATCTCTATATTCAGTGTGGCCCGCGAACGGTAGCCGGAATGGCTAACGCGCGCCGGAATCACTTAGATTACACAGACATTGGGCGTCTAGTAAATATTTTTCTACCAAAAAGGACTGGCTGTGGGAAATAATTCGGGGTTGCTTAAAGGGGTTCGGGTTATTGAATGTTCTCTCTTGGGGCCAGCAGCAATCACTTCGCATCTTATTGATCTTGGGGCCGAGGTAATAAAAGTAGAGCCTCCCCAAGGAGACTACGTGCGCCAGATGACTTGGCCAATCGTCGAGGGTGATTCGTTGATGCACCTGCATATAAATCGAGGCAAGCGAAGTATCACGCTTGACCTTAAAAATCCTGAAGCTAAGGAAATATTTTTCCAGTTGGCTAAAAATGCCGACGCAGTCGTCGAGGCTATGCGGCCCGGAACGCTCGAAAAACTAGGTCTGGGATACGAAGCGTTAAAAAAAGTTAATCCTCGAGTCGTTTTTATAACTATTTCTGGTTACGGAATGACTGGCCCCTACGCCAAAATGCCTAGCCACGGGGTTGCCTACGACACTTGGGCCGGATTGATTAAGCCGGAATACGACGAAGCGGGGTTTTGTTCTATTCCCGAACATCCGTCAATGGGAATTCATGCGGGTCCATTATTTGGCGCCTTTGGAATTCTTGCGGGAATCATCAGCGCGCGCGAGACCGGAACTGGTTGTCGACTCGAAATCGCCCAGTCCGACGCCGCGGCCTACATGGATTGGTATCGGTCCGAATCGTGGCGAGCCTACGAACGCCCACAATCAGAGGTAACGGGCAACGCGTCGGACAATTTTGAGAGAAGAGCGCCGGGGACTGCGGGTATGAAAGAAGGAGTGCGTTACCAGATCTATGAATCATCTGACGGCCACGTCCTTTTTATGGCTTCTGAACGCGAGTTTTGGGAAAACTTCTGCCGCGGTGTCGATCGGATTGATTTATTCGAACGCTGGCCCGGAGAGAAATTTGCTGACCATGCCCGCAACAACACCGAACTTAGAACTGAACTGCGTAAGATTTTCCTAACTCGTACCTCGGCTGAGTGGATTTCTTGGTCGAGCGAGGTAAACACGCCTATAGCTCCAGTGAATACTCCAGAAAATATTGCTCGCGATCCACAATTCCAACATCGGCTGCCATGGATTACTCAAGATCGACTCGGCGCCGACCAGTTGCCTACTCCAATTCAGGTGCTTGACCACGAACAGCCCATACCCGATCGGGCCCCCACGGTTGGTCAGCACACTGACTCGGTGCTGGCTGAAATTTTAGGTTATGACTCTGACCAAATATCTGAGTTGCGCGCCGCCGGGGTGTTCGGAACTGCCAAATAATCAGCTGGTGGAATACTGGCGCCGAGACGGTTAGTCTGCCGCTAAGGAAATGCGCTTTTGACCCTAGGAGGAAGCAGTGAACTTTCGTCGTATTGCCGTTAGCGCAATTGTACTTATCGCCATTGCTGGAGTTAGCGCTCCTTTTGCCAACGCCTCGCTTGCGGCTAAGAAACCCGCGCCGCTTTCTGTATTAGTAACTAATGACGACGGCATCGGCTCGCCCGGGATCGATACCTTGGTAGAAACATTACGCAAAGATAAAACGCTTAAAGTCACGGTGATTGCTCCCGCGACCAATCAATCCGGCACTGGGGGAAAAGTAACGGGCGGAACTTTGGTAACTGCGCCCGCCACTACTGCTTCGGGCTATGTTGCGACCGCGGTGACTGGCTTTCCCGCTGATTCAATTGTTTATGCTCTCGACCAAGGTGGAATAGCGAAAAAACCTAACTTGGTTATTTCTGGAATCAATCAGGGTCAAAATCTTGGGTCGATAACTGCGCTTTCGGGGACAGTCGGAGCAGCTACCGCCGCCGCCGCTCGAGGAGTTCCTGCCCTTGCGGTCAGCCAAGGGCTCGGAACCACAGTTGATTACCCCGCAAGCGCCAAACAAGTTGTGCGCTGGTTGAAGGTGCATCGAAAAGCGCTAACCCCCGCTAAAGGGAAAACAGTAAAAGTTGTCTTAGACAACCTCAACGTCCCTTCTTGCCCCGCCGGCACTTTAGTGCGAGGTCTACAAGCGGTGCCGGTGGCCACTGACGCTACCGATTCCTTGCTCAACCCAACTGACTGCGCATCTACGCTAATGAACCCTGTCAGCGACATCCAAGCGTTCAATAACGGTTACGCCTCACTTAGTAATCTACCGGTTCCATAAATATCGATATTGCTAGATGGGGGATCCGGTAAAAGCCAGTATCACCATCGAACGGCTTGAGCCGACGCGAGCCAATGTTCTTATCGAAGCCATCTACAGCTCTTACGGTGACTCTTACGATCACGCTTGGGTCTACGACATTGAGGCGGTAGCAGCACGACTGGAAAATCAAACCATGGTTTCGTTTGTCGCTTGCGCTCCTGACGGGCAAGTGGTTGGCCATACCGGGTTACTGCGTGATTCGAATAAAGATCCCGTAGGCGAATCAGGGCTTGCCGTAGTCCACCCCGATTGGCGGGGCAACAACTTATTTCCCACCCTAAAGGCACGACTCGCGCAGTGGTGTAAAGAGGAAGGAGTGCTCGGCATGTACAGCGAAGCGACGGCCGCTCACCCTTACAGTCAAGTAGCCAATATCCATCTTGGGGCCACTGAAACGGGTTTTTTATTGGGCTATATACCGGCCGAAGTTAGTTATAAAAAAATTGACACAAAAAAAACCAGCCAACGATTGAGTGTGGCTTTATTTTGGCTTGCTACGTCCGAACTCCCAACGAGAACGTCCTATCCGCCGACGTGGCACCGGGACGTAATCGAAAAACTCTATGAACACAATGACCTGACCAGATCTATATCGCCAGGGATTGAGAGCATTAAAGGAATAACTTCGTTACTTGCGACCGAACGAGCTGACGATCACAACGACGCCTTCATTACTGTTTTACGGCAAGGTTCAGATCTAATGAACGCAATTGGGCACGAAACTGTCACTTTGAAAAGTGAAGGGTATAACGCTATTTATCTTGACTTTGAACTTTCGGATCCAGCCACTGGGGTGCTGCCCATTGAAATTCATGATGAACTGGGGTTTTTCTTTGGTGGAATTATCCCCGAGGCTAAAGACGGAGACATACTGCGATTTCAACATCTTCACCAAGCCAATGTGGACATACAAGATATTTCCACCGCTTCAGATTTTGGCCAAGAATTACTTGAATATGTTTTTGAGCGTAAACGATTGGCTCCTAATAGTGGCCAAGACTGAGTACAGGAGATAACAAAATGAGTGAAGAATTAAACGAAGCTCTGGGCATCGAATCTCCGACTCGCACCAGTCGAGACCGAACTGACCTGCGCGAACCACTGCGGGCCTGGCTGGCGGGCGTTCTCCCGTCTGGAGCCGAGCCGTCGGTCTCAGAAGTCAAAAGTCCTTCGGCTAACGGGATGTCGAGCGAAAGTCTGCTGTTCGAAGCCGAGTGGATGCAGGACGGCGAACACCGCTGCGTTCCTCTCGTGGCTCGCCTAGAGCCTGACCCGAGCGACGTGCCCGTTTTCCCTACTTATGATTTAGTTAGTCAGTATAAAATTCTTCAACTAGTCGGACAACACAGCAAGGTCCCGGTTCCGCCGATTCGGTGGTTAGAACCTGATGCCAAACATCTAGGGGCATCATTTTTTATTATGGATCGTATTGATGGACAAATACCCGCCGACATAATTCCCTACACC
>SHUY01000001.1 GCA_009694435.1 Acidimicrobiia bacterium
TACGAACAAAGCACAAACACCAGTCAGCGTGATGAGCCCCGGACGTCCATACTTTTTGTCCGTTAACGATGAACTGGTCGCCATCAAGAACTGCTCTCGTACTGAGTCCAGCCAAATCCGATCCCGCCCCGGGCTCGCTCATACCTAAGCACCAACCAATTTCGGCTCGCAAAGTGGGCAACAGCCATTTCTCTTTTTGTTCTTGGGTGCCGTAATCACGAATGCTCGGAGCCACGATCCCTAGACCTTGAGGATTGAGCGTTCGAGGAATCATTCGCCGCTTCATTTCTTCAAAATAAATCATCTGCTCGGTGGCGTCGGCATCACGGCCACCTAATTCGGCTGGCCAGCCCGGCACGAGCCAGCCGGCATCGAACAATGTTCGCTGCCAAGAACGCGCCCAATCAGGGAGGTCGGCACTCGATCGCCGAGGCTGGCTCAGGACACTTCGCTCAGGAGAGTTAGCGTCAAGCCAAGCAGTCAATTCGGCCCTAAAGGCTTCTTCGATTTTACTGGTCTCTAGTTTCACGATACAAACGATAGTCAGTTGTCAGCGACGCTGGGTTAACAACATCGCCCCCGCCATCGGACCACCGCCAGCACAAGCCACCGCCACTTCAGGGTTACCGCTTACTTGGCGCTCCCCGCCCTCGTTCCAAAGTTGAACGCAGGCTTCATGGAGAAAACCAAAACCGTGCAGCCGACCGGCCGAGAGTTGACCTCCATGAGTATTCAGTGGAAGTTCACCGTCACGAGCAATACGGCTACCTCCTTCGACGAATGGACCGGACTCCCCTTTCCCGCAAAAACCCATGGCTTCAAGCCACGTCATGGTAATGAAAGAAAATCCGTCGTACATCTCAGCGACCTGAACGTCTTGGGGTTTTAGATCGGTTCGTCCCCACACCTGAGACCCTGCGTCACGAACCGCCATCGTAGAAAGATCGTCAAATTGGTCCCATGATGGTCGACCGTGTAATGCCGTTCCCAGTGCTTCCACCTGAATAGGCGGCTTGCGCAGATCATCCACTGTGTCTATTCGCGACACGATCACCGCGGTGCCACCATCACAAGGCACATCACAGTCGTAAAGACTTAGCGGCGTAGAGATCATTCGAACGTTTAGATAGTCGTCCATAGTCATCGGGTCGCGATAAATGGCGTTGGGGTTAAGGGCAGCATTCTTTCGGGCGTTAATAGCAATTTGTCCCAGCTGCTCTCGAGTCGTTCCGTACTCATGAAAATGGCGATTGGCCATCATTGCTATCCACATAGCCGCCGATGGAGCCGAGTACGGAAGTAACCATTCCATAAAACCACTAGCGCGATAACTCGAGCCTGGACTACCGCCGGGCATAACCGCGGAGCGGCCTTCATTGCCTTGAGCGCTCCCTTCCCACACACTCCGGAAACATAAAACGTGTTTTGCTAATCCCGCCGAAACTGCAAGACAAGCGTTAATGACCGCTCCTAGTTGAGACGGCAACTCCATTGACCCAGTCCACCAATTGAGATTTAGCCGCAGCGCGTCGTGCACTTCAGTAATTCCCGCTCCCGAAAAACCCAATGGAGCTTCCATGCCTCCGGGGTAAGTCGACAAGCCAT
This sequence comes from Acidimicrobiia bacterium, assembly GCA_009694435.1. Taxonomy (GTDB): domain Bacteria; phylum Actinomycetota; class Acidimicrobiia; order IMCC26256; family PALSA-555; genus SHUY01. The sequence goes on from SHUY01000001.1 coordinate 1,606, forward strand.
CAATGTCGCTAGTGGTCAGGCCCGCGTCACTTACTGCAGCCAGACACGCATCGAGAGTCAACTCGAGCGGGTCACGATAAAGTCGCCGTCCGATATCGGATTGCCCAGCCCCAGAGATAACTGCGCGTCTCTCACCTATTAGGTCAAATGATTCAGAGGAATCCGGTGAACTCATGGACGCTCACTTTCATCAGGGGTGAACAGCGGAATCCATACTTCTTCATCTTCATGAGCTTCAAAAATGACTTTTACTGGCATACCGATTTTCACTTCTTCTGGATCGCAGCCAACGATATTGGTGGTTATTCGCAAATCGTCTTGCTCTAGGCAACGAACTACTGCCAATACGAAAGGAACTTCAAGACCGGGCATCCACGGCTGGTAGTTGATGGTGAAAGTTAGGATTTCGGCTTTTCCGGAGACTGCTTCAATGACAATATTTTTAGAGTGGCACAACGGGCACAACACTGTGGGCGGGTGAAGGTAATAGCCGCAGTCGGCACAGCGCTGAAACCGTAGTTCTCCGTCGCGCCCACCGTGCCAGTAATGCTCATTACGTTTTCCCACACGGGGAAGAATACGGAACGGGACTTCAGTACTCATTGGTTTTCTTCTTCGTCAACATCAGCAGCATTAGAAAATCCTTCTCGAGCAAACGGGATTGCTTCAGCGGCGGGAAGTAAACCGAAGCCCGGAACAGTTAGCATCACTGAGCCCAAAACTTCATCCCACGATGCGCCGACCTCTCGGGCCAAACCCGCATGGCGTGCCACTCCTTCACCGTTACGCAAAATAACTCCACACGCCAAACGAATTAATTCATGAGTTTTACGATCGGGGGCAGACAAGGAATCGACTTGAGCCATCCACGCGCTTTGTGCTTCATGAAGCGCGGGAAACACTTCGTGGATGGGTTCCTCGAAAGGAAAGTTCCAGTCGGATTGGGTGCTCAAGTCAGGGTCTCGCTTTCCGGATTAGGGCGTGGTGGCAGCGTGGCCGTTAACTGACGCTGCTGTCAATTTAACCGTAGCGGCTTTCCCCCGCCTCGGATCCAAGGACCCGACCGAGTAAAGCCTGGAGCCTATTGTTTTACCCGTGGCTCATGATTTTTCCGCAATGTTCATCCCCTCCCAATGTGCCGTTTTGACCATGGAATTACAAAACGGAGTCGTGGGTGAAAGCGCAACCATTGGCGATCTGGCCCAAGAGGTAAACCGAGTCGGAGTTATTAGCAATACCGCGCGAGTGTTAGCCAGCGCTCGTAAGGCCAAGGCCACCGTCGTTCATTGTCTGGCCGAGTTCAATGTCGACCGTAAACTTATGCGCGCGAATGCGCCTTTGTTAAGAATGATCGCTCGATCCGACCCCCACCTAATTGCTGGCAGTAGCGAAGTTGCCCTAGTGGCCGAACTAGGACCGGAACCAACTGATTTAATTTCATCGCGCCAGCACGGCTTGACTCCATTCCCAGGAACAGACCTCGATCAAATACTTAGTGCTAGATCGATAAAGACAATCGTCGCTACTGGAGTTTCGGTCAACATCGGAATTACCGGACTCGCCATGGTGGCAGTTGACTTGGGTTATCAAGTCGTTTTGGTAACTGACGCAGTGGCGGGAGTGCCGCATAAATATAGCGAATCGGTAATTGAAAACACATTGAAACCCCTTTGCACTTGCCTCACCACCGAAGAAGTAGTTGGGTACTTCGAAGGGCAGACCCGAGACGCGTAGGGGTTATTGGAGGCGGCGGCGGGAATCGAACCCGCGTCCAGGGTTTTGCAGACCCTTGCCTGAACCACTCGGCTACGCCGCCAAGAATAAGCGTGAATTAATAGAGTACCGGCAGACGTGTTCCTCGCCTTCGCTTCGGTCGCCTAATATCACCAGTCGTGATCTCTAGCATCAATATTCTGGCGGTAGGAGCCTCGGGCCCAGACTGGCGCCTAGACCGAGCAGAGATAAACGCGGGTTGGGGTAGCTCGGGCGGAAAAGGCCAAGTCGCCGTATGCGCCCCAGACGAAGACGCCCTCACTCTTGGGGTCCAAGCCGCACTAAGAGCACTCGATGCCTCTGGTCTTCAAATTGACATCGTTGACGGTCTCTGGTGGGGAACTAGTCGTCCTCCGTTTGCTGAAGGACCCAGCCACGCAATAATGGCGCGCGCCATTGGACTTTCAGCGCGATCTGCGGGCGCGCTTTGTTCGGGTTCAACCCACTCCGGAATGGAAGCATTGTTCGGAGCGGCCGACGCAATTGGTTCCGGTACGGCGCGAGTTGCCTTGGTGGTTGTTTCTGACGCGCTCATTCCCGGCCTCGGAACAAATTACGAAACCCATTCGGGAGCGGGAGCGGCCGCGGTGGTCCTCGTGTCCCACGGAGGAAACGCCACTTTAGGAGCAAGAGTTACCCGAACCAATCCTTATCTCGATCGCTATCGAGGCGACGGAGAAACTTCTACTCGAGATTTTTACGACCCTCGCTTGTTTCGAGAAGAGATATTTCTTCCTTCAATGCAAGAAATCGGAGAACACCTAAGCGTGCGGGACATAAACAACTGGTCAATCCCTGATCCTGATGGTCGCCTTGGATCTACCGCGGCCCGCCAACTCGGAGTTAAAAATCTTGTCTCAGATTTCGCCAACACCGAACTCGGTGACACTGGAGCCGCCGCGGCTCTTCTAGGTGGCATTGGTTCACTTGATGTCGCGGGATCGCTGGCCATTATCGGCACTGGTGGTGGCCGAACAAGCGCGGTAGAGATTAAAGCCAAAGGACCAGTACCCGGAGCGAGTGAAGTGAGGGGGGATATTTCGGGGGGAACTTCAGTTAGGTATACCGCCGTAGCCCGAGCCCGAGGTCAACTAGTTGGTTCGGGAGAAACGGTTCCGATGGGAGTCCCGCCCCAAAGTGCACAGTTTGTGCGCGGTGGAGACGAAATGCTCACTTTATTAGGCGCTCGCTGCGTTGACTGCGGAACTATTAATACCCCTCCCTCTATTCACCCTCACTGTATTTCTTGTGGAGGAACAAAATTCGTGCTTGAGCAATTGTCCCGCCGAGGACGAGTCCACACTTTTGTTATTAATCAAACCATGCCCGCCCCTTTCGTGGCTCCGTTACCCATAGCAGTAGTTGATCTTGAAGACGGCGCTCGCATCATGCTGCAAGGAGTGGGCGACGGGTCTGATATGGAAATCGGAATGGACGTTGAATTGATATTGCGCCGTTACGCCCACGAACGCGGAGTTCCGGTTTACGGATACAAGGTAAAAGCCCTATGAGTTGGAATCGCGTCGCGGTAGTAGGCGGTGGCCTAATAAAATTTGGAGAATTATTTGAACAAAGTTATGAGCAGATGGCCGCTGGAGCCTTTGCCGCCGCGGTGGAAAGCGTCGACGAAGGCTTCGAACCGACTCAGGTCGAAGCGGCGTTTGTCGCCACCCAGCGCGGCACCCTTTGGGGCCAAGAGGGAATAGGGGGAAATACCATTCCGAGCGCTATCGGTCTTCCCGGAATCGCCTGTACCCGAATCGAAAACGCGTGTCCCTCAGGATCTGATGCATTTCGTATTGGAGCGATGGCCGTGGCTAGCGGAGTCCACGACGTTGTTCTCGTTATCGGAGTAGAAAAAATGCGCGATAAATCAGCCGAGGAAGGGCTGTTGGCTCGAGCCGCCGCGGGACACCCAATTTTCACTCGGGGAGAAACTGCGCCCGTTCTTTTTGCTCCATTCGCCACTCGCCATATGCACGAATTCGGAACCACTCGAGAGATGCTGGCTTCAGTAGCGGTAAAAAATCATCACAACGGCGCACTCGATCCTTACGCTCACTTTCAAAACGAAATAACTATTGAAAACGTCATCAACTCCCCCGCAGTTTGTTCTCCTCTTCACTTGCTTGATTGCTGCCCGCAGACCGACGGAGCCGCCGCAGTTCTTCTAGTCAGCGCGGAAATAGCCAAGCGTTACACTAAAAATCCAGTCTGGGTCGCAGGGTTCGGTGTAGCTACTGACCACCCCTATCTGCACGAAAAATCAACTTTCACTTCCATGCAGGCCACCGAGATGGCAGCAGAACGGGCTTACGCCATGGCCGGCATTGGGCCGAACGATATCGATTGTGCTGAAGTCCACGACTGTTTCACTATTACCGAAATTCTTGATATCGAAGACCTTGGTTTTGTGGAAAAAGGCAAGGGAGGTGTGGCTTCGTTGGAAGGAGACACCTCTTTGACGGGACGGATCCCGATCAACACTTCGGGTGGGTTGCTCGCTAAAGGCCACCCCATTGGTGCTACTGGAGTAGCGCAAATGGTTGAGTGCTGGTGGCAGTTGCGAGGCGAAGCACAAGATCGCCAAGTCGCAACGCCTAACGGTTACGCCCTTCAACATAACGTTGGTGGCCGAGGATCAGGAGTTTCGGTAGTAAATATTCTCACCAATAAGCGCTCCCCGAAATGAGCGAGTATCGATGATTCGCTACGAAGTCGCCGATGGCGTTGGGGTAATTACCCTTGACCGGCCCGAATTTAAAAATGCTCTTACGATTGAGATGCGCGACGACATCTTGGCGGCGGTGCGTTCGGCTAGATCTGATGCCAATGTGCGAGCACTATTAATAACCGGTGCTGGCGATGCATTTTGTGCAGGAATGGACTTAAGTGCGTCCACGGTAGCCACCGCGTCTGAGCCGGGATACGAACCCCGTAGTACCAGCGAAGCTCTGCGTATTGGGGTACAGGCATTTATTCGCGAACTCTGGGATCTTGATAAGCCCACCGTGGCCGCGGTTAACGGAGCTGCGGTCGGCCCCGGAGCCCATCTCGCTTTGGCGTGCGACTTCGTGATCGTTCATGAAAAAACCCGCTTTATTTGGTCATTCGCTAAATGGGGTTTAGTGGTCGACGCCGGCGGTGCTTACCTTCTACCTCGTTTAGTGGGACTACCTCGAGCTAAGGCCATGGTTCTACTCGGTGAAGGGGCGGTTGGCCAAGAAGCCGTTGACCTCGGACTCGCCTACCGATGTGTCGCGACTTCGGATCTGACCAACGAAGCGAAGGCGCTCGCGACGCGCTTGGCTGCCGGCCCCACCCGGTCACTAGGTCTGTCAAAATCCTTGCTCAACGCTTCGTTTGAGACCGACCTCGCTCATTGTCTTGACCAGGAGGGCGCTTACCAATCACTAGCCGCCACTTCGGTTGATCTAGCCGAAGGCATGGCTGCATTTAAAGAAAAGCGCGACCCCAAATTCACCGGTCGTTGAGTTTGGTTATTTTTGACTAAAACGACTAAAACATTGTTTGAGAAAATATTTTAATAACTATCAACTATTACCAGAGGAGCGTAATGGGTTTGTTCGACGGAAAAGTAGTAATTGTCACTGGAGCTGGGCGCGGCATTGGGCGAGAAGAAGCGCTGATGTTTGCGCGCGGTGGAGCTTCGGTCATCGTCAATGATTTGGGTGGTGCTCGTACCGGTGAAGGATCAGATGTGGGCCCAGCCCAACAAGTAGTAGAAGAAATTATGGCCGAAGGTGGGAAAGCTCAAGCTAATACTGACGACATTGCCACTTGGGTCGGGGGAGAACAAATTGTTGCTCAAGCAGTAGAGACTTTTGGTGGCCTTGATATTTTGATCAACAACGCGGGAATCTTGCGGGACAAGATGAGTTTCAATATGACCGAAGAGGAATGGGATTCGGTTATCGCGGTCCATCTTAAGGGGCACTTTGCTCCCGCGCGATTTGCCGCCGCCTACTGGAGACAAAAAAGTAAAGATTCTGGCGAATCGGTTAACGCAAAAATAGTTAATACTTCGTCTGAATCTGGTCTCTACGGAAACGCGGGCCAAGCAAACTACGCCGCGGCTAAGGCGGGCATAGCTTCGATGACAATCGTTCTCGCGCGCGAACTCGAACGCTTTGGAGTAAGAGTTAACGCTATTGCCCCCGTGGCTCTAACCCGGCTCACCGAAGACCTCATGGGTGGGGTGGTAGACGACACCGCGGCCAAGGCTTCTCTCGATCCCGCCAATGTCGCCGCCGCGGTTGGCTGGTTGGCCTCGGATCTATCCGACGGAGTCAACGGCCAAGTCGTCAAAATCGGCGGTGGGGTTTGCCAAATCGTCGAAGGCTGGCGACCGGTGAGCGAGCTCAAGAGCGATGTTCCCTTCACTATCGAATCCATTGCCGCAGGACGAGAAACCTTATTTAAAGCGTCAGATCCGGGCATTCCTCCGTTCTTGCTTCAAATAGAGCGCTAACGCCAAAGGTCGCTACGAGCGCGGCTCGGTTCGTCAGCGGATACGCTACACCTGACGCTAACGTCAGGTTTATTGACCGTCAATCCGCAAAGGGGGCCCGCAGTGGATGTTGACCTCGTCGAACTCGCAAAACGGCGGGACCGAACATCGGACAATCCGAGTGTTGATCCCGTAACCGCGGAAGTCGTGCGCGGCGCGCTCGAAACTGTGTGTTTCGAAATGGCCACCTACGTATCCCGCACGGCCACAACTCCGATTCTTAATCAGAGCAATGAGCGCAACGCAACCATTCTTGATGCTCGCGGTCGCTTGGCCGCGCTTTCAGTTGGAATTCCCCAGTTCATGCTCACTTCAACTTTGCCGGTTCGTTTTGCTTTAGATTTTCTTGGGCCCGAAGAATTCCGCGAAGGTGATGTTTTCGTCGCCAACGATCCCTATCACGGTGGAGGACATCTTCCCGATTACAACGTCTTCGCGCCAATTTTTGCTGACGACCACGGAACTCGCCGCATGGTTCTTATTGCCAGCATCCAGTGCCACCACGGCGATACAGGCGGAGGGGTGCCGGGTGGTTACAACATCACTGCGTCTGATCTTTGGGGTGAAGGCGTGCGGTGGCCAGTAATAAAAGTTATTGATCAAGGAAAAGAACGGCGTGATGTCCTTTATGCGCTTTCGGCTAATAATCGCATTCCGGGTTACATCGGAGACTTACGCGCTCAAATTGGTGCCGCCCAGTTAGCTGCGCAGCGGTTAGGAGTAGTGCTGGAGCGCTACGGGGCAACCACGGTTGAAGAATCAGTTGACTTTATGATTGATTACGCGGCTCGCCGATTTCGTGAAGAAGTTACCAGTTGGCCGGATGGAGTTTACGAAGCTGACGCCTACGTCGATCACGATCCCCTAGGAAACCCCGATGTTCATCTACACGTAAAGATTACGGTGGCGGACGACAAAATAAAGATTGATTATTCTGGATCTGACGACCGACAAGAGTTGCAGGCGTGGTCGACTTTTGGTAACACCCGCGGCTATACCGTGGGGCAAATAGCGGCCATGATGGACCCAGAGATTCCAAAAAATGAAGGATTTTTTGAACAGATCGAGTTAGTGGTACCCCCCGGGTGTGTACTAAATCCTCACCCGGGAAAACCGGTAAGTGCGGGTACTCATCACCCCGGAGCCGATGTGGGTGAAGTGATAGCAGTGGCTATGCAACACGTGCTGCCCGATAAGGCTGTTCCCCAAACTTATAAAACTGGAATCCCTACCATCATTGTTGGTGACGACCCCCACACCGGTCTCCCCTTTACCGATCATTCCGCGGAGGTATACGCCGGATGGTGCAACGCGGCTAAAGGGATGGATGCTTGGGGGGCTCAGGCCGCCAGTTTTGGAAACCTTTGGAAAGCCACCGCAGAAATAAACGAAAGTCTTTTCCCTCACATTCAGTGGGGTCGTGATTACCGCATTGACTCGGGTGGGCCTGGGCAATGGCGCGGTTTGTGTGGAAGTCACTACGAAAAAGAAGTATTGGTTGACGCCAAGGTTTATACCTACGTCGTAGGAATGAAGTACCCGATGCCGGGAATCTGCGGAGGTATGCCTGGCGCCCCTAACGAGATGATTATTCGATACGGATCGGACGACCCGTATCGGGTAAAGCACACCGCAGATTGGGTTCCGGTTAAAGCCGGCGACCGAATTATGTACGACTACGGTGGCGGTGGTGGTTGGGGTGACCCGCTCGACCGCGAACCGCAAGCAGTGCTCGATGACGTACTCGATGAATACGTAAGTGTCGAACGAGCCGAGATCGATTACGGAGTCGTCTTGACCGGTTTACTTGATGATCTGACCTTAGAAATCGACGAAGACGCCACTAAAAAAATTAGGTCCGAGCGTCAAGCACGAGCGGGATCTTAAGGATTTCTCATGGGTTATCGGGTCGGGGTTGACGTAGGAGGAACTTTTACCGACCTTATTTGTATAACTCCTACCGGAGATGTCGTACTGGATAAAACCCCCACCACCCTAGAAAATCAGTCAGTAGGGGTAATGGTCGGCTTAGGTCAACTAGCAGAACAATTCAATCTTTCTCGAGAAGAGTTTTGCTCAGAATTAGATATTTTTGTTCACGGAACCACTACCGCAGACAACACCATGATCGAGATGAACGGCGCCGCTACTGGCTTGTTAGTGACCGAAGGTCATCGAGACGAAATAGAAATGCGACGGGTTCACAAAGAGAAAATCTGGGACCCGTCTTACCCTGCGCCTACGCCAATAGCCAAGCGCCGAGCGCGAATAGCGATACCGGAGCGGATGGACTCAACTGGATCGGTACTTCTGTCTCTCGACGAAGAAGCGGTAAGAGTTGGGACCCGTCGGCTGCGCGCCTTGGGAGTGGAGTCGGTTGCGATCATGTTCCTTTTCTCCTACGTCAACCCTCAACATGAATTGCGCGCCGCACAAATCGTGCGGGAAGAGTTTCCTGATGTAGCCCATATATCGCTATCGCACGATGTCATGTCGCGGGGACCTGAATTTGAAAGAGTATCCACCACACTGGTGAACGCTTACGTCGCACCGCGCATTAGTTCTTACATTGATCAATTAAAGACCAGCCTGCTGGAAGCGAAATACACTGGGCCACTTTTGATTATGCAATCGACTGGCGGAGTAATGCCCCCCGACTACGTGGCCAAGCGAGCGGTGTCACTCTTAGGGTCAGGACCGACCGGTGGAGTTATGGGGTCAGCCCTTGCGGCTCAAGCGGCCGATATCCTCGATTTCGTATCGGTAGATATGGGCGGAACCAGTTTCGATGTGTGTCTAGTTCGTGGGGGCCGGCCAGAAATAAAAACTGATTGGAATTGGCGTTACCGCTATTACATCGGACTGCCAATGGTTGACGTGCAGAGCGTGGGTGCGGGGGGTGGGTCAATAGCCCGCGTTCGCCAGGGTGCACTGCTAGTGGGCCCAGAAAGTGCTGGGTCTAACCCGGGTCCAGTTTGTTATCAACGTGGCGGTATACGCCCCACCGTCACCGACGCTGACGCGGTACTGGGTTACTTGCCCTTAACTAGTTTCGCTAACGGGAGAATGAAACTTGATGTTGATGGGGCACGAGCAGCAATCGAGCGTGAAGTGGCTGAGCCGCTAAAAATAGATGCAACCGAGGCGGCTTGGGGCATCGAACGAATCGTCAACTCGAACATGGCCAATGAAACTCGCCGAGTTCTTGCCTCACACGGAGCCGACCCCCGAATGCTTTCAATGATTGCTTACGGAGGAAACGGTGCCGTGCACGCATGGGCAATCGCCCAAGAACTAGGCATCAAGCAAGTGATTATTCCTAAAGCGGCGCCCGCTTTTTCGGCCCTGGGTGTACTGATCGCCGATTACGTAATCGATATCGTGCGGGCGTACGTAATCCCGCTAGCACAAATTGATCTGAATCGAGTTGAAAGCTTGATTCGCGACCTACACGCTGAAGTTGACCAAGAGATCGCCCCTCTCGGTCTGAGTTCAGACGACATAGACCTAGGCGTTTATGCCCAGATGTGCTATCCCGGACAAAACTTTGACATGAGTGTTCCGCTATCAAGCGAAACTAAAATAGAGGACGCCACTCTTATTGATCTGGTCGAACGGTTCCATGACCAGCACGAGGCTGAGCGGGGTTTCTCGTTCAAGGCTCAAGCACCCATCCTTCGCGGCGTACGGCTGGCTGCCCGGGGTTACACCCCCAAGCCCGACCGACTCGCCGAAATGGGAGTCGTAAGCGACGCCAGTAAAGCCCAGAGTGGCACCCGGGCGGCTTATTTCGGCGACGGGTTTATTGACACCCCGGTGTACGAAGGGCGACAACTTGGGGCCGGAGCCAAGATTGCGGGACCAGCATTGATAGAAGAGCCTTTTACCGTAGTAGTAGTTCCGCCTGGCGGCAATATCGTAATTGATGAGTCAGGAAATTATTTACTCAAACTAAAATAGCTACAACAATTTCGTGTTTGTCCCATGCGCGTGCGACAATGAAGTGAATGAGTTATTCGTGCGTACTTTTTGATTTCTACGGAACCTTGGCTCGCGCGACTGAGTGGATGTCCGTTGATGTCGTATTGGCCGAACATGGAGTCGAGCTAACTGACGACGTGCGCAAAAAATGGTGGGACAACGGCCTTGATGGTGCCGATCATTCAGAGCATTCTGAAACTCGGGAACACTACGTAGAGTGGCAACGAGGTCGGCTTCTTGGTGTACTGGCTGAGACTGATCTTCACCCGGGTGAGTACGAAATCGTGGTAGAGAAATTACGCAACGGTAACGAAAGTCGAGTTCTGGAGGCCTACGACGAAACCTCCGAAGTGCTTGCCACTTTAAGAGATCGAGGCATTACTTTGGCTATTTGTTCCAACTGGGATTGGGATCTCAACGAAGCGGTTGCGGAAGCGGGATTGACTGATGCGGTCGATACGGTGGTGTCGTCAGCGTGGGCGGGAGCGCGTAAACCCCACCCTCGGATTTTTGATTACACCCTCGAAAAAGTTGGCGTTAGTTCCGAAAATGTCGTATTCGTTGGTGATACTTGGGGCCCAGATGTTATCGGACCCCAATCAGCGGGCATGACTCCGGTGTATCTCCGTCGAGACGGCCACTGGCCTGACGATACCGCCCCCACCCAACTTGACCCCGACGCTCGGTCTCATGAAGGAGTCATAATTTCGCCCGATCTTCGAGTCGTCCTTGATTTATTCGATGAGTAAGACCAAATAACGGTTACCTAGTAGTGTCATCATCACTTTGGCCCTACGAGAGGATCCGTCATGACTAGCACTATCTCCCCTGCGCAGCTTGACCACACCGCCGAGCGTTTACGCAAGGTATTTAACACTGGTCGTACTCGCCCACTCGCTTGGCGCCGCGAACAACTAAAAGGACTGCGGTCAATGCTGATAGAGCGAGAAGAAGACTTTCTCGCGGCATTGGCGACTGACCTCGGAAAACCTCGGCTAGAAGCCTGGGTAACCGAGATCGGTTTCACTATTAACGAAATAAATCTAACTCTAAAAAATCTCAAGCGCTGGACTAAGCCCAAGCGGGTAAGCACGCCCATGTTTATCAAGCCTGGGTCGGGGCGGGTGATAAGAGAACCTCTTGGAACCGTGCTGGTGATTGCCCCTTGGAATTACCCTCTTCAACTCGCTCTCGCTCCGTTGATAGGAGCCTTGGCGGCCGGAAACACAGTTGCCCTCAAGCCGTCAGAGATCTCGTCCGCAACTTCGAACACCATCACTCGTCTTGTTCCCCAATACGTTGACGCCGAAGCCGTATCTATCGTCGAAGGGGGTGTGAGCGAAACCCAAAACCTTCTGCAACAAAAATGGGACTACATCTTTTACACTGGTAACGGTGCTGTTGGTCGTCAAGTTATGGCCGCAGCAGCACAACATCTCACTCCCGTTACGCTTGAACTCGGCGGGAAAAGCCCAGCCATCATCGATAAGTCAGCCAACCTCGAGGTAGCGGGGCGGCGATTGGCTTGGGGAAAATTCCTTAACTCGGGCCAAACTTGCATTGCTCCCGACTACGCCCTGGTAGATAAAAGCGTAAAGGATGAACTGGTTAAATACATCCAGGCGTCTATCACCGATTTTTATGGCTCTGACCCGTCGACAAGCCCCGATTACGCCCGGATAATTAACGATCGTCATTTTGGTCGGCTTACCGCTTTGATTGATTCGGGTTCGGTTCTTATCGGCGGCCAACACGATGGTTCCACTCGTTTCATTGCTCCTACTGTGCTTGATGGAATAAGCGGCAACTCGGCGGTAATGCAAGAAGAGATATTCGGTCCAATTCTTCCGTTGATCACAGTTAACAGTTCCGACGAAGCGATTGCTTTTATAAATGAACGCGATAAGCCTTTAGCGCTTTACGTTTTCGCCCAAGACGACAAAGTTATTGATCGAGTTTTAGATCAGACCAGTAGCGGTGGCGTTTGTGTCAACGGCGTTATCCTCCAGGTTGCTGCCCCGAACTTGCCTTTCGGTGGAGTAGGAGAAAGTGGAATGGGCAATTACCACGGTCGAGCCAGTTTCGACATATTCACGCACGCTAAGCCAGTATTACGACGCGGCACTCGCCCTGACCCGGCTTTGGCGTATCCGCCTTATACAAAAAAGAAAGAAAAAATGATTCGGCGGTTTTCGTAATCTAATTACGCGACCTTACCCACGGGGTAGACCTAAAATTCGCTCGGCGATTATGTTGCGCTGAACTTCGGAAGTCCCCCCCGCGATTGAAGCCGCCCCGCTCCAGAGCCACTGACGCTGCCACTTGCCGTCGCCCGGCAAATTTTCACTTCCCCGCCATAAAGGTGCTGCGGGGCCAGTAATATTCAATGCTCGCGCTGATAGCGCCTGGCTCATTTCGCTCCAAAAAAGTTTGATCCAACTGGTCTCAGACCCCGGTTCTTCACCGCGCGCCAAACGCGACAGCGCCCGCCAATTGTGCAGGCGTAGAATCCTCACCTCAACGAAAGATTGAGCTAAGGCGTCGGAAGTTTCAACATCGTCGAGCAGGCCTTCGACTTGTGCCAAAGTATAAGCCTCAGTCAGAAACACCTCATGAACGACTTGCTCTTTAAACGCAAATACCGTTCCCCGCTCATGAGAAAGCGTAGTGCTGGCAATAGACCATCCCTCATTTACCCCTCCGATCACATTGTCGTCGGGAACAAACACATCCGAGAAAAAAACCTCATTGAACTCCGCTTCACCAGTTATTTGTACAAGCGGTCGAATTTCAATTCCGGGTGCTTGCATGTCAACTACGAGGTAGGAGATTCCCGCGTGACGAGATGCCTCGGGGTTGGTGCGCGCCAAAGCAATCCCCCATCGGGCCCACTGGGCATAACTGGTCCAGACTTTTTGGCCGTTTAACAACCATCCGCCTTCGACTTTCGTCGCGGTAGTGGACAATGATGCAAGATCAGAACCCGCTCCGGGTTCGCTAAACAACTGACACCAAATTTCAGTGGCGTCAAGTATTGAAGGGAGCCACCGCTTTTTTTGTTCGTCGGTGCCAAAGGCAAGGAGCGTGGGTCCGACGTTGTTTATGCCAACTCGATTGACCGGTTGCGGGGCTCGCGCCCGAGCATATTCCAAGTTAAAAAGCGCGACCTCTACTGGAGTAGCCGCCCGGCCTCCGTATTCAACCGGCCAATGGATTCCCACCCAGCGGTCGGTGGCGAGTTGGGCTTGCCAGTTACGGCCCCACTCCACCTCTTCGCCTAACGATGAGAACGCAGGGGGCAACTCGAGATTATTAGTCAGCCAGGTACGGATTTCTCCCGCGAAGGCCTGCTCGGCTTCAGTGAAAGCGAGGTTCATAAATCGTAGAACTGTTCGCGTTGGTGTCGAATAAACGAATCCCTCAGAGCCGACTCATCAGCGGCGGCAAAGGGTCGGTAGGCGCTATCGTCCCACACGAAAACTTGATCTTGCTCCACCCGATCGAGTCGCCATTTTTGATGTACCAATGTTCGTTTGATGATCTTATTGGTACCAGTGGTCGGTGGATCATTTAATAGTCGCAAATAACGCGGCCGCCACTTAGGCCCAATATCGTCAAGGGAAAGCAACCAAGCACTGAACTCAGCCAGGTTAAAGTCGGCGCCGTCGCGCAATACCAAGCCGGCCATGACTTGATCTCCAGCTTGATGGTCAGGAACCCCATAGACCGGAGCAAGCACTACGTCAGGGTGACGGCTAAGAGCGGTTTCAATGGGCTGGGCGGGAAAGTTCTCACCGTCAACTCGCAACCAGTCGGCATTGCGACCAGCGAAATAAAGATAGGAATCTTCATCGAGATAGCCCAGATCCCCAGTCCAATACCATCCAAAACGCAAGGTGCGCTCATTGGCAACATCGTTGTTGTAATACCCCTCAAAGGGGCCAGCACCGTTGGTGTTAACTATTTCCCCCACACAATCTTGCGCATTCATTAGCCGACCGTTTGAGTCAAATTGAGCTCGGGGTAACGGCTCACCGTCTTCACTGACTACTTTTATGAAATCTTCTACTTGCCCTAATGCACCAGGACGTTCTTCACGGTCACTATTTACCGCAATACCGCCTTCAGTGGCACCATAAGCATCGATTACGTCTACTCCAAAACGTTGGGCGAAAGAATTCACTACTTCTGGTGACCCTTCGTTGCCAAACGCAACTCGCATAGTGTTGTCGGCATCATCAAATTTTTCGGGAGTAGAGAGTAAATACGCCAAGGGTTTCCCGGTGTAGTTGAAATAAGTTGAGCCGTAGTTACGAACATCACTTATCCAGCGCGAGGCAGAAAACTTACGAGCCAGACCAACTGATGCTCCTACCACTAAAGCGGGCGCCCAACCCACCATTAAAGCGTTGGAATGAAATAGAGGCATGCATATGTAACCCACATCGTCGGGGCTTAAATTCATCATGATCCCCATTCGGGTACCGGTGACAAGGAACCGGCGTTGAGAACAGATCACCGCCTTGGGGGCATCCGAAGTCCCGGAAGTGAAGATGAGCGCCCAGAGGGCTTCGGGTCCAGGAGTAATGCCCATCTCGGTGGCTAAATCCCCGCCACCGACAAGATCGAGCGCCTCATCAAGATCATTCCCAATAGACCCAGTCGGAGCATCAGGGTCAGTCTCAAGGTACCGATTAGACACCAATAATTCGGGCAAAGCGGAGGCAACCGGTTCGAGGAGGGCTAGATGTTTAGGTTCGCTAATGACTAAGTCGCAGTTGGAGTGTTGAATGTCGCGCAGCAGGTGTTGCTCTCGGCGAGTGTGATTAAGGCCGACAATTGCCGCTCCGGCTAGCGCCGCACCACCGAAAGCAAAAAGATATTCGGGAGTGTTATCCAACAAAATTCCAACGTGGATTCCTCGATTTAAATGTTTAGGCCGTTTTTTTTGCCGATCGAGAAAAAGGTTGGCGAATTTTTGCGCCTCGGCTAAAAATTCAGCGTGGGTGAAAGATTTATCCCCAAAGGCCAAGGCGGGACGGTGGGCGAATTTTGGATCAGTGCCGTTGCGGCGCAACAAAGCGGCGGCGTCAACAGCCGGCATCGGTGCTTCGCCGGGGGCAGGAACCGCGCGCGGTGATGGGTGCGAGTTAGACATGGCGCCAACATTATCTCGCCTCCGGACAACGGATTCGCCCTAGGCTCATGCCCGTGGAAGATCGACTGAACTCTGGACTTTACTTAGAGATGACCGATATGGATACCGCTACTTACGCAACCACTCGAGTCCCGGAAGTAAAATCACTTACCGGAGTTGAGCGAGCTTCGTGGTGGACCAACGCGCAACGCGACAGAACTGACTTGCCCCGGGTTTTGCCCGAATTTACCTTGTTGGGGGTGTACGAAGTCGGTGACGATTTCGACGCCCCCAGCCAAACTCCTTTGGGCATTACCGGCTATCACTTTCGTCGCACCCCTCGCCCCGGCCAAGGGTCACTGTCTGGACAACCCACTATCGGCTTGTCGCTAGTTTTGATTAGTCCTCGAACGGCAAAAGATGCGAGGGCTTTGCGCGACTGGGGTGACTTCATTCACTTGCGTCATATTGCTCAAGTTGGAGTTCCGGGCTACACCATGGTTACTCCTTACGAAAGTGCTGATAAATCCGATCCGCGCTTTCTTCATTTCTACGAAATGGACACCACTGATCCAGAAAAAGCATTTAAATCTATGACTCCTCTAGTCGAAGAAAGAATAGGGAAACCGGGTACGGAAAAATTTGATCAGTGGGCTAATCATGAGTCTTTGCGTATTATGTATGTAAATACTTTCCGTCGAGTTGGTAATGACTAATGGATGACGATTTTTTTTCGGTAGTTAAACGCCAGCGTGCGTGCCGGCGTTATCTGGACAAGCCTGTTAGCGATTCTTTAGTAGAAGAAGTGATTACTGCCGGCACCTTTGCCCCCAGCGCAGAGAATTCACAACCGTGGGAGTTTGTCGTAGTACGAGACAAGTCTCTTCGTGACCAGATACACGATTTAGCGCAGAGAGCGTGGAGTGGAGGTGGCCGTGATTTTTCTCTCCGCCATCTTGACGAAAAAATACTGGCTGACGTTGATGATGGGATTAGTGGAGGGGGCTACGCCACTGCTCCGGTGATGATTATCGTGGCCGGCGATACCGAACGCTGCCACCCAAAAGCGATTTCGGCGTCAATTTTGCCCGCAATTCAGAACATGCTTCTCGCGGCCACCGCCCTAGGCCTTGGTTCTGCTCTCACCACGATCACTTTAGGATTTGCCTCCGAATTACAAGCAATAGTCGCTCTCCCTGATTCGGTAGTGCCCCAGGCGATAATCCCTTTAGGCTTTCCGGCTCGTCCCTTAGGGCCGCCGCGACGAGAATCATTTTCTCAACACACTCACTGCGATCAATTCGGTAATGCGTGGGGCCAAGCTCAATAGCCTTCGTCCACTTCAACGACTCCTTCAAGGGGCTCACCGGCCATGAAGTGAACTAAATTCACCGCGAAAGCCTGACGGATGCGTTCAAATGCTCGAGGAGAAGACCACGAAACGTGAGCCGACAGATGCACTCGCGGGTGAGAATAAAGCCAATGGCCGACCGGCAGCGGTTCCGGATAAACCGTATCGAGGCTGGCGTACCGTACTCGCCCATCATCGAGGGCATCCCGCAGCGCTTCTTGATCGATTAATTCACCTCGAGCGATATTGACTATGTGTATTCCGGGTTTAGCTAAAGCCAATGATTCGGAGTTTAGGAGATGTCTAGTACTGCTAGTGCTGGGAGCAGCCAATACCAAATGATCAGCGGAAGCCAACAAGTCAGAAAGATCGTGAGCGATTTCTACACCAGGCAATAAAAATTTTTCTGGTTGGCGGCGTAACCCCCGTACCCGCAGGTCAAAAGCCAGCGCCCGCTTTGCCACTGCGGTGCCAATGCCGCCCATGCCTACGATCCCTAAAGTTTGGCCCGCTAATTCGCCTAGCGAGGCAAGATTCCAGTGCTCCGGCGGCTCGGTCAACCAGCTTGAAGGGAAGTTTTTTTCGACCGCCAAAATTGATCCCATGACGAACTCTGATATTGGTATCGCACTAACTCCTCGGGAGCATGTAACTATTCGCCCTCGAAGCAGCCCTGGATCCCAAGCATCGATACCTGTCCCCGGAAGGTGCATCCAAAGAACGCCCATTGCACCGAGTTGTTCGTAAATTGAGTGCCCGGGCCAAGCGGCACACAGCACTTGCGCGCTCGAGTTTGGCTCTATTGTTTCGTCCGCGGTGATACTGACGACTTCGGCTTCGGGGGCGATGGCGGCGATAGTTTCAGCCATCTGAGTGCCCATCATGTTTATGATGCGCATTTAATTACGACCCTTCTTTGCGCTCCATGCCACCAGGCATAACCATTCCAACCGTTTGAAGATGTTGACCTAGGCCGACATCAAATTGTTCGGCCACTAATTCGGGAGTCCAGCCACTATCGCGCCACATGCTAGCAATCGGTTTGGGTTGTTGAAACAATGTGAAAGCGTATTCACTACGACCCAGAATTTGCCCGTTGACATGACTAGCTCGTTCAGAAGCCAAAAATGTAACTAAAGGAGCATTGAGCGAAGGGTCTTGCTCGGGTGGTGGAGCGGTACCACTGCGCTCAAACAGTGCGGCCGTCATACGAGTCGCCCCGGCCGGAGCGACAGCATTGACAGTTATCCCCGAGCGAGCCAACTCAAGCGCCCAAACGAATGTCATACCCATAATGGCGGCTTTAGCGGCACCGTAGTTGGTTTGACCAAAATTGCCGCGCAAGCCCGCCGAAGAAGTGATATTTACAATTCGCCCATAACCTTTTTCTTTCATTATCGGGGCGGCGTGACGAGTGCAATTAAATGTCCCTTTCATATGCACTGCGACAACGGCATCGAAATCTTCTTCGCTCATTTTTACCAGTGTTCGATCACGTACGATTCCGGCGTTGTTGACTAATACGTCAATTGTGCCAAATTCTTTTACTGCCGCCACGATAATTTTTTCTGCGCCATAAAAATCGGTAACTGATTCGTAGTTAGGAATAGCAGCACCGCCGAATTCGATGATTTCTGCACACACCGCAGCGGCGGGATCATCTTTGGTTCCTTGGCCGTCGAGGCTTACTCCAACATCGTTGATAACCAGGCTCGCGCCTTCACGAGCCAAGGACAAAGCAAACTCGCGACCAATGCCGCGACCCGAACCAGTAACTACTGCAACGCGACCATTAAGAAGACCCATCTCGTCAATTCTGGTCGAGAGCGGTGGCAGAACCGTTAAGCGCTTCTACTCCGTCTTGATTAGAGCAAGTGCATTCAAGATCAACAAAAGTTTTACCTTCTTCTTCACGGATGGCCGTCACCGTAGCGGTAAAGGTCAGCGTGTCCCCTGGCCACACTGGTTTAGAAAAACGCACCTGGAACTTACGCAATGCTTCGGGTCCAAACTCATCGGTGAGTACCCGAGCCATCAATCCAGCCGTGAGCATTCCGTGGCCGAACACTGAAGGATTTCCGGTTGCAGTGGCAATAGTCTCGTCGTGATGCATAGGGTTAAAGTCTCCGGAGGCGCCGGCGTATTTGACAAAATCGGTACGGCTGATTTTTTCAATCACTATTGGCGTCAGTTGCTCGCCTACAGTCAGATTCGTCATAGGTAGGCAGCGTATCGCAAATAGGGCTGAACGTGACACGACCGTCAGTTGCCCCTACGCTTAGCCGCAATGAAGCCCCTAACGCCCGAAAGCGACCTTTTACCGCGGGGGCAAAAAACCCGAGATCGCCTCCTTGGCGCGGGGTCGCGGGTATTTTCTGAGCGGGGATACCACAGCACGCGGGTGGAAGACATAGTTGTCGAGGCTAAAACTTCCCACGGCACCTTCTACCTATACTTCTCCTCAAAACAAGAGCTTTTCGAAGTACTGGCGGGTGAAGTCGTAGAAGAACTTTCAACCGTGGCCGATTCGTGTCCCGACTTAAGCCAAGACATTTTGGTGCAAGAGTGGTTGGTCCGATTTGAAGTGGTGTACGAAAAACGCCACGCATTTTTACGGACTTGGATTGAAGCAGAAATCGTTAGCGGCGAAATAGGCCGACTAGCCGAAGGGATCGTGACTCGCTTTACTCAGGCCTTAACTCGCCGGCTGGAAGAAACTCCGATTGGACTCGCGCCACGACCAGCGGCAGTGATACTGATATCTATGGTGGAGAGGCTTGAGTACTACGTCCATGGCCGAGCTATTGACGCTAAACCTCTCGAAACTATTGCCACGCTCGCCGGGGTGATTTCGGCCCTTGTGGGTACTACCACTACTTCTAATGGCTTAAACACTGGGTCTGAGCGCCGTGCAAAGGCAAGAGCCTGACGCTAGTGTCAGGTGCAAGTAAAGCAAGCGTCCAAATGAGCCAAAACTATTGAGGGGGGAATATGCAAAAGAAATTTGTCGTAGCGATCGTAACTGCTCTAGGAATTGCCACGCTGGCCGTTGGTGCGACTGGAGCTAACGCCGCACCAACTAAAAAAGCCAAAGTTTCTCTATGTGCGGGTAAAACTAAAGCCGCTGCTATCAAGGCCATTAACACCGCTTACGCCAACGTTCTAGACGGAAGTAAAGGTCTTACCGGTGAACAAAAGACCGAGTCTATCCAGTTTGCCAGCGGTGCAAAAGTAAATCAAGCGTGGCGAGATGCGTTTCTTGCCAGTTCGGCCAAGAACTCCGCCGCCGCGAGCACGACGTCAGTTGCCGTTGACAAGGTGACTTGTGCTGGGAAAAAATCTGCTGACGTTATCTTTACTCTTGTGTTGGGTGGATCTCGCGCCGAGGGACTAGCTCCCCCCGGAACTGCAGTCCTAGAAGGGAACACATGGAAAATTAGTGCGATAACCATGTGTGACATGCAAGCTCTCGGAGACGCAACCGTGCTTGAAAATGAGCCCTGCTTGTCAATCGCTAGTTCCTAAAACAAAAACTGAAAGAGTAATTAGTGGAGCCGCCCTTCGGGGCGGCTCCACTCGCGTTATCTTTAGGCGTTAGTTTCTCCGTGTACCGCAGGCATAATCTGATCCGCCAAGTCGCCCAACTCGTCGGTTCGCCCCGATAGGGCAACTTTTCCTTTAGCCATCACTACTACTGTGTCCGCCAGACTGAGTGCTTGGCGCACGTGCTGTTCAACAATGATCAAAGCGGTGCCCGATTTGCTAATAACGTCAAGCGTCTCATAGACCTCATCGATAATTACCGGAGCGAGCCCAAGAGACAGCTCATCGGTCATTAATAGTTTTGGCTCATGGACTAGCACTCGGGCGAGAGAGACCATCCTCTGTTCACCACCCGACAAGGTGCCCGCGAGTTGCCCTCGTCGCTCCCCTAGCCGGGGGAACAAGTCGTAGGAACGATTAATCGCCAACTTGGCTTTTCGCCGGCCAAAAACTTGACGAAAAGTAAGAAGAAGGTTTTCCTCTACGGTAAGAGAAGCGAACACTGAACGACCTTCAGGGGCGTGAACGATCCCCATCTGCGCCAAACGATGAGTTGCGACTCCGGTTATATCTTCACCCTTAAAAAATATTTTTCCCGCGGTGGGCTTGACTAAACCACAGCACACTCGCACCACGGTTGTCTTGCCCGATCCGTTAGAACCCAGCAGCGCAAGAGCAGATCTTTCTTCCACCTTGAGAGAAACTCCAAATAAGGAGCGAAACGGTCCGTAACTTGCTTCCACGTCGCGCAGTTCAAGTAATGGCGGTGAAGCCGTGGCCGCATTTTTCACTATCGCTGAATCGGCATTCGTCGAACTCATTTACATATCCCCCAAATAAGCTCGACGAACGTTAGCGTCGCCCAGTACGTATTCCGTTTCTCCGGAAGCGATCACCGTGCCGAAATCTAAAACATAAAGGCGAGTTACTAGGCTTTGCACCATCTCAACATCATGTTCAACCAACAAGACGGCCAAATTGCGAAGTTTTTGTACCGATCGCAGCCGCATCGCCAAGGCGGCAGTTTCTTTAACGTCAAGCCCCGATGACGGCTCGTCCAGCAATAAGAGCCGAGGCTGAACCATAAGAGCCCGGCCGATCTCAACCAAGCGACAGCGCCCCAGACTCAAGGATTCCACTGGGCGATCGGCTTCGGATTCAAGTTCCAGTAACGCCAGCATCTGATTTACTAGTTCACTCTCGGCTTCAGTCGGAGCCGAACGATTGAGTAAATCTTTCCAGAGACGACCCGTTCCGTTACGGCGACGCTCCGCCACCATGAAATGTTCCCGCACTGTCATTCCCGCAAAAAGTTCAAGTCGTTGAAATGTCCGCCCAATTCCTAACTGAGCTCGTTTGTGAATTGGCAAAGAACTGATGTTGATACCGTCAAAGTAAACATCACCGATTTCGGGGCGGAGACTTCCGTTGATGCAATTGAACAAGGTCGTTTTACCCGCCCCGTTAGGGCCAATGAGTCCAACCATTTCACCTTGTTGCACACTTAGATTTATATCGGTTAAAGCGCTAATGCCCGAAAAATGTTTGGTGACATCGTTGACTTCAAGTAGTCCAATAGGCCCTCGCATTGACCCATCAACGCTCGTTCGTGGATCTTCCTGCACTTCAAACACCCCCCGAATCAATTTGAGCGGGAATGGAAGCGCTTGATTCTTCGTCAATGTTTGAAACCGACTCGTCGGGTGACTCAAATCCTTCGCCCCCGATAGCGAGTTCGTTGCTCGCACCTTGGACTCCGGCGACCCACTGAACCCAAGTGATCACAAAAATTGCTACGAGAACAAATACCGGCCACCCGGAGGGCGGGAAACCGTGATTGATAAAACTCCCGGTTGAACTACTGGCGTCGGTGACTGAGGTGCGGAAGAATAAAAAAGCACCAAAAAGCAGAAAGCCAAACGGCGCTCGTCCTTCTCGCCAACTGATGGGGCTAGAAAGCCAGCCGCGATTATCGGCAATTCGGTTGATCTGAACGGGCAACAAGAAAAACGCCACCGAAGCAACGCCCGCGGGGATCCCTGCGAGCACGCAGTGCAGGAGTTCGGCTCTCGGGACCCAGCCTTGGTTGTAGAACAACGCTCCCACTAACGCACCCACCACACCACCGGCGAATAAATAGATCCAGTCGCGCGCAACACCGCCCGCTTGATGCAGACGATGGCTGGTAGCGAACATCCACACCAACGCAAACAACAGGCTTGGCACTAGAAAAACCAGAAGAGTAACTGTGTGGATAGCGACCCAACGACCCTGTATCGGGCTACGAACTAATACGTAAAGCAGATACAAAGCCGGGCCAGCTAGTACTGGGGCAACCACTTGCCACACCGGACGGTAGGTGGTGGGTAGTTTTTCGACTCTTACCAACTCCTCGGCCCGTTTTTTTAATGTTCGCTGACGGGCAGTAGCCAA
Organism: Acidimicrobiia bacterium; assembly: GCA_009694435.1. Taxonomy (GTDB): domain Bacteria; phylum Actinomycetota; class Acidimicrobiia; order IMCC26256; family PALSA-555; genus SHUY01. The sequence goes on from SHUY01000001.1 coordinate 24,355, forward strand.
AATACTCTTACGGGTTTGAAACTCGACGATGCCCTCGGGGTGGCGGGCATAAGTTATGGCTCCAAACCCAAACCCAATAATGGCAATTGCCGGGGGCAGGCCTAGTGCTTCAAACAACCACTGAAAGACCACAAAGCCAATAGCCGCATTTACGGCACCGTCAACCGTGCGCGACCCTAATGTCACGACCAAAACTACCCACACCACACCAAAAAGAGCGGGGTAAGTCGCCACTGGTTCAACTCGTCCCTGCGCCATCCCGATAAGAGCGCCACCGAGACCGGCAATCCCGGCTGAGAGGGAGAATAAAATGATTCGTAATGAAGTCGCGTTAATCCCAATAGATGCGGCGGCATTTTCACTACCCCGTAAGGCAGCAAGGTATTGTCCGATAGTCCCTTTGCGAATAAAAATCACCAAAAAAGCCACTAAGGCGAAAGCAATAAAGACCACTAAAAACCACATTCGATCGCCTTGGGCAAAATCGGGTCGGCTCACTGCTATGCCGTACTCGCCTTGTGATATCGCTTCCCGACGAAAAATAACTTTTTCCGCCATAAAAGCAAACGCCAGCGTGGCCAACGAAAGATAAAGTCCCGCCAAGCGCACTACTGGTCGGCGAAGAATAAAACGACCGATCAACGCGGGAAGTCCATCGATAAACAAGACAAATAAAGCTCCGACTATTGCCGCCACTATCGCGCCGATTACCAACGCCAACAATGCCGGAACATTAAACTGTTCGGCTGCATTCGCCATTGCGAAACCACCAAAAGCGGCAAAAGACGCCTGGGCTAACGAAATTTGACCGCCAAGGCCAGTAAAAATAGTGATGGACAAAAAGACTACGGCGAGAGCGAAGGCGTCGGTTAGGCGTGTCACCCAAAGCGGACTGACGATTGTCATCATCACTAAAACGAATCCAGCAATAAAAATTGGGAAAGCGATCTTTGACATTCGTTGCAAATTGGCATCTTTGTATTCGTGAGCCATTGCCGGAGGGGGTGGATCTACCCCCGAGAGTGGGTCTGAGACCACCCTTTGCTCACGAAGTTTGGGCCAAAAAACTAGTAAAGCGAAGAGAACGATAAACGGGAAAGACGGACGAACGTCTTGGGCGAACGAACCGGTGGTGCCCACGATGTCAGGTAGGGCCCTTTCACCGACTCCGAGCAACAACCCCCCCAGCAAAGTAAACGGTATGCTCACAAAACGCCCCACCGCGGCGGCGGCGATGGCAGCAATGATCAGCAGCGTGTAGGTATTGCCGTCGAGAATGAAATAAAGCGGAGCCAAAAGCACGCCTGCTAATCCGGCCAAAGTGCTCGAAAGTATCCATGAGGTCATGCTTACGCGGTCGGCATCGACCCCCGCCAACTCCACCATGCGAGGGCTTTCCACTACTGCCCGCATCTGGAGCCCGATTGAGGTGAAGCGAAACATTAAACCGAGAAGAATCACCGCTACTACCGTGAAAACAACCGTAGTGAGTCGATCGGCCGAAATGAAATAACCACCGACATCAAAAACTTTAAACTTATCAATGCCGATAAGTGGAGCAATGCTTGGCGGCGCTTCGGCGGGTTGAGCACCAAAAAACAACTTAACTATTTCCGGTAAAGCCAAAAGTAACCCCAAAGCGGTAACGAGTTTTACTTGCCATGGCGCGGTTCGCATATAGCGAAATAGAGCTCGGTCAAGTAATAATCCTAATAACGGGGAAAAAATTAGTACTGCGAAAACAAACCCCAGCCACAAGGGCCAGTGGCTATTGATAACCGTCTCATAAAATACTGCCCCCGAAGCAAACGCCTGCGCGCTAAACGCGAGGTTAAATACTCCTGAAGTTTTGTAAGTAAGAACGAGCCCAACCGCAACTAGAGCGTAAATGCAACCAACGGGAGCACCCTCAATCAGCCAAGAGATGAACTGGTTCACATTTACTACTTAAACGAGAGGGACAATTCTTACCGCTACGAGCCTGCGGAAGTAGTCGTGGTCGTGCCCGTCTTGGCGGGAAGGTAGTACGGGTCGTCCAGAGTCGGGGGCCGAGGGTTGTCGGGGAAACAGACTATTGGCTGCCCGGGCTTACCGAAACGAGGAACGAATTTTCCGTTGACCGCTTCAACGTAGGCGGCACACGCCTGAGTGTCAGGACCATGACCGTTACTCCAGTTCTGCGGCGGAAGCATTCCGTTGGCAGTGAAGGCGGTGAAACTGTTGATTGCATCGACTACCGAAGCCTGAGTGAAGTCTTTGCCCGCTTTCAATAATCCGTCGACGAACATATTGGCGTTGATCCAGCCCGCTTGGGATTGCTCGCTAGGAGCAATCCCTTTTTGTTTCATTGCTTTGAGGTAAGCCTTGGCTCCAGCGGGGAGCACCTTTGACTGCCACGGAATAAATGCGAAACCAAAAAACCAACCGTTAAGTTGGGAACCGTATTTTTTGATAGTTGATTCACGATAACCTTCAGGGGCGTAAAAAGTTACTCCGGTGCCTCCAGCTTGTTTGAGCCCTTGAGATATCTTGAACGCTCCACCAAAATCCATACAAGTAGAAACGAAGTCGACATTTTTATCTTTGAGTGCCTGAACATCGGCACTTACGTCGCTGAAGCCGAACTCGAGACTCGTGTCTTCGTAGACCAAGTCAATTCCGTATTGCTTAAATCCTGCGCGAGTACCTTCCGCACAAGCAGCAGAAGAGGAGTGCGTATAGGTAAATAAGGCTGCTCGCTTAGCTCCTTTTTTAAGAGCAACGTACGCGGGACTAATTTGTCCACAACTAAAGCAAATGAACGAACCCTTTTCACCAAAGAGAGTCGGACGAGGGCAAACTTTGTCGTACTTGCCCGCAGCTATTGCGTCCTCAACCGCCCGATGTTCCGTACTGGTTCCACACCAGCCAGCGTCAATGTTGAGACCAAAGGTTGGAACATTTTTACTCGCGAGGTAAGCGCTGCCAGCAAACGAATTGGTCATCACCGGCATAACGGCAAAAACTTTTTTCTCTTCGACTAAAGATCGGGCGGCGCGAATGTTTCCCGAAGGCGAACCCAAGTCATCAAGTTGCGCGACCAGTTTCAGTTTTTTCCCGTAGACCCCACCTTTTTTATTGATGGTGTCAAAATACGCGTTTACGCCATCAAAGCCGTCGGCGTAGGGAACATTGAGGACGCTCATTGGGCTGGATAACCCGCCCACTTTAATCTCGGTCGCGGTTACTCCCGGACGACCCGCGCCTTGGGCTTGAGCGGTACTGACCGTTCCCAAACCAATCGTGCTTAGCGCCACTACCAATACCAGTAGACGTTTCATAGCCCCCCTATCAATCAGTTGTGGGCACTCTATCCAAATCTGACGGCCGTGTCAGGGTCACTCGCCTTGATCAACTGCCCCGAGGTGGCACAATGTAGCCAATGGCCACTTTGGTTTCTTTTCACGCCCACCCAGACGACGAATGTATTGCCACTGGGGGAACCCTGGCGGCGGCGGCGTCAGCGGGACATCGAGTAGTCCTAGTTTTAGCCACTCGAGGCGAAGAGGGCGAAATCGCTGATGGGGTAATGGAACTAGACGAATCCCTCAGCGATCGCCGAGTGGCCGAAACCGCCCGCGCCGCGGCTCGACTCGGAATTGCCCGTACCGAGTACCTGGGCTACCGCGATTCAGGGATGGTGGGAACGCCCCAAAACGAAGCCCAAGAGTGTTTTTGGCAAGCTGATATCGAAGAAGCCGCCAATCGGCTAGCGGAAATACTGGCTGAAGAACACGCCGATGTACTTACTGTTTACGACGAAAACGGAGGCTACGGCCACCCGGATCACATTCAGGTACATCGAGTGGGAGTTAGGGCGGCGGAGATAGCAAAAACCCCCCGGGTCTACGAAGCCACGATGAATCGAGACGCTATTAAGAGATTCGCTATTACCCACCAAGCTGAGGCTCGGGATCGGGGAATCGAAACACCCTTTGAAAACCCTGAAGAAATAACGATGGGAACGCCCGAGGCAGATATCACCACCACGGTTGATGTCCGCGAGTTCATAGATATCAAGCGGGCGGCCCTAGCCGAGCACGCCAGCCAAGTCGACGGAAACTCCTTTTTTCTAGCCATTCCAGTAGAAATCTTTCGAGATCTGTTTGGCCAAGAGTGGTTTATTCGGCGAGGCTCCTCCCCCTTCGGCCAAGACGGGCAACCGGCGCGGGAAACTTCACTTTTCGGTCCCTGATTTTCTAGGCCGGGGCTCGCTCTTGACAGTGACCCAAAACGATCTAGAGTTCCGGTGCAACATAAAAAGTTGCTGACCTAAATCAGACCAAACTAACCAAATGGGGGAAAAGTGATTCGAACATCTAGAGTGTTAGCCGCAATCGCGGTAGTTGGCGCAATGGCGCTAGCAACAACAACCGGAGTGGCGAGTGCAAATAATCAAAGTAGCGATCATCGCGCGGCTAGCGGGGGTGATATCACCTTCGGTCTAGAAGCCGAGTCAAATAGTTTTTGTACGACTAAGGCACAACTGGCCATTTCAGGCATTCAAGTAGTGGCCGCGGTATACGACACACTTACTGTCCCTAACGACAAGGGCTTGTCAGTTCCTTACCTAGCCAAATCAGTAACTCCTAACTCTGATTTCACCATTTGGACTATTGGTCTGCGTGACGGAGTTAAATTCCACGACGGAAGCCCAGTCGATGCGGACGCAATCAAGGCCAACCTTGATTCTTTTCGAGGTGCGCCGGGAGCAGCTAACGCAGGATCTCTTCTTCCGATCGTATTGAGTTTCATGCAAGACGTTACGGTGACAGACCCCACAACGGTAACGGTTACTCTCAACACTCCCGTGTCAACTTTCGCTGACTATCTATTCTTGGTTGGTCGAATGGGAATCATGGCACCAGCACAGTTGAACTCAGAAAATTGTGCTACCGACTTGATTGGAAGTGGACCATTTAAGTTTGTTTCACAATCACTTAACGAGAAGTTGGTCGTGACCAAAAACCCGGACTACTGGCAAAAGGGTTACCCCAAAGCCAATCAGATTACGTTCGTCCCTGTACCTGATAGCGCAGTTCGGGTGAACCAGCTAAAAGGTGGACAACTCAACATGCTGCACACTTCGGGTGCAGTAGATATCGATACGCTTAAAAATGACTCTTCGGTCAACACTCTGATTCAAAAGCCGGGTTATCGCGAAATTCGCTACTACGCCATGCTTTCGGACAGTGCCCCGTTTAATAACCCCGAAGCACGTTTGGCCTTTTCCCTTGCGCTGGACCGCAATAAAATTAACTCCATCCAAAACAAAGGGTTGTTCACTCCAGCCAATGGGCTGATGGACATCAAGGCTCCGGGCTACCTTAAAAATGCGGGCTACCCGAAATTCAGTTTGACTAAAGCCAAAGCACTGGTCACCAAAGTAAAAGCTGCTAACGGTGGAGCGTTTGATGTGATACTCGGAACCACTACTGATCCAACGAACACCGCCGAAGCACAACTCGTACAAGAGCAACTGAAAGCGGCGGGAATTGAGGCCACTATTGCTCAGTACGACCAAGCCACCTTGATCAACAAGGCTTTGGCCGGAGATATTGACGTGCTGTTCTGGCGTAACCTCCACGGTGGTTACTCCAAGTCGTCTGATGCCGACAACTATCCATGGTGGTCGAACTACAACACGCCAGCGGGCAAGAAGAACTTCATTAACTTCTCCCGCTTTGACGACACCGCCACTCAAGATGCCCTCACCAAGGGACGTACTGAGTCGACTGTGAGCGCGGCCAAGACCACTTACACCGCCTTTAACAAGGCATTTGCGGCCGGAAACTACATTCTTCCGGCCTGGTACATCAACTGGACTATTGCTAGCCAAAAGAGTGTCAGCGTCAACTTGCCGGCCTTGCCGGACGGTGGGGGCAAACCACTCTTCGTTTACGGGCGTATTCCCGTACTCGGCTTGAGCAGCAAGTAACTAAGAACTAAGTAGGGAAAAGCTCGGTAGGAGACGGATCAGGTTATAGAGAATGGAGCTAACGAAGCTCATAGCGCGACGCGCGGTGCAATTGATCATCGTGCTGTTGTTTGTGAGTTTTTTTACCTTTCTCCTGGTTCGGCTCTTACCGGGCGACCCGACTGACGTCATTATCCCGTTTGGGACCGCGGCTAAAAAAGCTGAGCTGCGGTCTGACCTCGGGCTCGGCAAGCCTTTTTTTGAACAATACGCTGATTACCTCAACAACGTTTTGCACGGAAATCTCGGCAAGCAGTACTCCTCGGGTCGCCCAGTATCAGATCTAGTAACCCAATCATTCCCAGTTTCGATTCAGCTAATGATCTACGCGCAATTCTTAGCGCTGCTTTTTGCCATCCCGCTGGGCATTTACTCGGCTTATCGAGCTGGATCTCGAGCCGATACGACTATAAACACCACTGGGTTCGCCTTGCTGGCTATCCCCAATTTCGTGGTGGCGCTATTTCTTTCTTATTTTGTTGGCGCCCAATTGAAGTGGTTACCTACGGGAGGTTACGCGCCTGGATGGTTAGACCCTTTATTTGACGGAACTCGTGGTGCCGACATCGGCGAGCATTTCAACTACATGCTGCTACCCGCGATAACTCTGGCCTTAGGTCAAATCGCTATATACATGCGCTTATTGCGCAGCGACATGATTGCCACCTTGCAAGAAAACTTTATTAGCATGGCACGCTCAAAAGGTATCTCTAATCGCCGGATTCTCTGGCGCCACGCCCTAAGGCCTTCGAGTCTGACCCTTTTGACCGTGGTCGGCCTCAACGTTGGCGCGCTCATCGGCGGCGCCGTCGTGGTAGAAGTGATTTTCGGCATTCCCGGCATGGGGCTAAAAATTACTCAGGCTATTTTCTCGCGTGAATATATTGAGCTGCAGGGTTACGTTTTAGTCATTGCGGTTTTATTCGTGTTGATCAACTTCACGGTTGATTTCCTCTACACCATCCTTGACCCTAGGATTCGCCGTGGAAGATCTGCGACCTGACGCCGTACCCGGCGGGTCCGGGTCGGCGATGGAAGAAATCGTTGGGGAGTCAATCAATCGCGGCCTGCTGGGCGCTCCAGCAGAAATCTCGATTGCGGCAATCGAGACGGGTGGCGAAGGAGAATCTTCGCGCCACAAACTGAGCCTAGGAGCAAAATTCGCCATCGGATGGATGGTTTTCGTTATTCTCTTCGCGATATTCGCCAAACTAGGAATAATCACTTGGGGCGACCCTAACGAAAGTTTTACTCGGTGTGCCCGCCGCGGTCCTTTTTCTAAAGAAGGATCTGTTTCAGGGTTCTTGGCCGGTTGTGATAGCAACGGGCGAAACATGATGGCCCGACTAGCCCTGGGCGCTTGGAGCTCACTTTACGTTGCTATTGGGGCAATAATTCTAGGCTTTACCATTGGAGGAACGCTCGGCGTTATCGCAGGGTATTTCGGGGGCAAGGTCGACACTTTCCTTACTGGTTTATTTAATATTTTCCTCTCTATCCCTGGAGTTGTCTTGGCTCTCGCCTTGGTCGCGTTTTTGCAAGGAAGTGCCGAACAAGCTCAAGACGCAATCTTGTCTCCTGAGTTAATCCTCATTATCGCCATAGGGGTTGTTTCCATCCCCCTCGTTGGTCGAATAGCCCGAGCCAGTGCTCTTAGCTGGACACAGCGAGAGTTTGTTCTTGCCGCTCGATCTCAAGGAGCGAAACATCGGCGAGTAATAATCAAAGAGGTCTTGCCCAATGTACTGCCCGCCATATTTTCTATCTCGTTACTGGGGGTTGCGATCGCGATTGTGGTCGAGGGAACACTGGCCATTTTGGGGGTAGGAATCAAACCCCCCACCCCCTCGTGGGGAAATATCATCGCCACCGACCGAGGGAATCTTTTCACTTCACCCCATATCGTCTTTGAAGCATCGATGATGATTTTCTTTACGGTGCTTTCGCTCAACATGTTGGGTGATGTCATCCGGTCTCGCTTTGATGTGCGCGAGGGGGTCCTATGAGTAAACCTAAGCCCACTGATATAGAGAAACGGGTATCGGCCGCAGGGTCAACCGTTACCCAATCAAGTGAAACTCTACTTGAGGTTTCTGATCTGACTACCTATTTTCGCAGCAGCCGGGGGCTAGTGCGCGCGGTTGATGGGGTGAGTTTTAAATTAGATCGAGGCAAGACTTTAGGAATTGTGGGTGAATCTGGATCGGGTAAAACCGTACTCGCCCGTTCAATTATGGAATTGCTGCCCCGATCAGGGTTAGAGCGAAACGGATCAATTCTTTTTGAGGGAACCGAATTAATTGACTTTGGCCCTAAAGAAATGCGGCCGTACTGGGGAGCGCAGATGTCGATGATTTTTCAAGACCCCATGACTTCTCTCAATCCGGTTATGAAAATTGGCAACCAGATCAGCGAATCGATACGAGAGCACCTTGATGTGTCTAAGCAGTACGCCAAAGAACTCTCTGAGCAACTCCTAGTATCAGTTCGTATCCCTGAAGCCGCCCGACGACTAGATGAATACCCGCATCAACTTTCGGGAGGAATGCGTCAAAGAGTGTGCATTGCGGTAGCACTGGCGTGTGGACCGAAGTTGCTTTTTGCCGACGAGCCCACCACCGCCCTTGACGTAACCGTGCAGGCGCAAGTGCTCGACCTGATGGCCACAGCTCAGAACGAAAGATTCATGGCCATGATCCTCATCACGCATGACCTTGGTGTCGTGGCGGGGCGAACCGACGAAATCGTCGTCATGTACGCCGGACGCATTGTTGAGCGGGCCGACACCAAGACCCTCTTTTCTAATATGAAGATGCCTTACACCGAAGCTCTGTTGAAGTCGATTCCTCGAGTGGACCAACCTAGTCACTTGCGTTTGTCCACCATTCCTGGCCGACCGCCCGATCTCGTCAACCCGCCCGAAGGATGTAAATTTGCTCCCCGCTGCGCTTACGCACAAGACCGCTGCACCCAAGAAGAACCTCCCTTGCGAGAAATAACCCCCGGGCACGAATATCGATGCTGGTTTCCAGTTGGCACTCCGGAGGGAGCGGGTGCACTAGCGAATAACCGCGCTCAAGGAACTACTGCTACCGGCCTGGTATTTCAAGAACCAGAAGTCGCTACTACTACCAGAGGAGACGGCTGATGGCAGGAACCGGCGACGCCCACCTGCGCCCCGAAGAAGATTCACTTTTACGAGTTGAAGATCTAGTAGTTACTTTTTCGGCCGGTTCTAAAAAAGTGATCCAGGCGGTTAGCGGAATTAGCCTTGATGTAATCGACGGTGAAACTGTCGGCCTAGTGGGGGAATCTGGGTGCGGTAAATCGACTACGGGCCGAGCCATTGTGCAATTACCTCGACCTGTATCAGGGAAAGTAATGCTGGACGGGGAAGATTTGACCACCCTTAAAGGAGAGGCCTTGCGCCGGATGCGCCCAGAGATGCAAATGATTTTTCAAGACCCCATCTCGTCGTTAAACCCTCGACGTAAAGTGCGAGACATTGTTTCCGAAGGGCTTGATATTTGGTCAGTTGGAGACAAAGCCAGTCGAGACGCCAAAGTTGATGAAGTTCTTAACGCCGTCGGTATAGACCCCGTCAACGGAGATCGGCTCCCCCACGAATTCTCCGGCGGCCAATGCCAACGCATCTCTATCGCTCGGGCCATGATCACCAACCCAAAACTAATAATTTGCGATGAACCGGTTTCTGCTCTTGATGTATCGGTGCAGGCGCAGATCATCAACTTATTACAAGATATGAAGACTCGCTACGGCCTGACCTTAATATTCATTGCTCACGATCTGGCGGTAGTGAAAAATGTGAGCGATCGGGTGGTAGTTATGTATTTGGGCAAGACCTGCGAAGTAGGAAAGCCTGAAATTCTCTACCGCCAGCCCGCTCACCCTTACACCGCGGCCTTGCTCGCGGCCATACCCGTACCTGATCCAAACGTAAAAGTTTCGACGGAGAATATCTTAGGGGGCGAAGTTCCGTCGCCAGTTTCACCCCCAAGTGGATGCCGGTTTCGCACTCGGTGTCCTCGGGCAACTGAACTCTGCGCCGCGGAAGAACCAAAAATGCGCGAGGCCTTTTCTGGACAATACGTCGCGTGTCATTTTCCGCTATCCCCTGGTGAAACGATTGATTTTCACTCGCCCGTGACTGCTAAGAACTAGAGGAAAATTAAACAGGATTTCCCCACTGATTAGAAAAAGTAACGTCAGTGGCGGGAAGGCGGGATGCGGGTTTAAAGGTCTCACCCGTGTAATAAGCCACCGGCAACAGCGCAGTCTGGGTTATCGAGTCAGGAATATTTAGCAATTCCGCGGTTTCTTTTTCGTACATCAAGTGCAGCGTCGTCCACGCCGAGCCTAAACCGCGGGCCCGGGCAGCCAGCATAAACGACCACGCGGCGGGAAGAATCGACCCGTAAGTAGAGGCTTGTGCTACTACTCCTGCTTCCTCAACTCGACCTTCAACGCACGGAATTACGTGTACCGGGACATTTTGGAGATTTTCGGCCAAAAACCAAGCTGAGTCCACGACTCGAGGGGCGGCTTGGGCGCGCGGATCGGTAGGAGCGTACTGCGGTGCTCCGGGCATCGACGCGTAAATGAGAAGCGCTTCTTTGTACAGTCGAGCGAGTTCGGCTCGAATCTCTTTATCAGTAACTACGATAAAAGACCACCCCTGTCGGTTTGATCCGGTAGGAGCCTGCAACGCAATGTCAATGCAATCAAGAATTAACTGTTGAGGAACATCCCGGGTTAGGTCTAAACGCTTACGCACCGATCGAGTAGTGGTTAGAAGTTCGTCGGCGCGGACAATGTCTATTGAAGTCACTTTTTCCTCTCGGCAAAGGTTGTTTTAGGTTCGTTCATCCTAAACCTAGTGGCTTTAAACCGATCTAGCCACCGCCCTTAACCTACGCAGGCCACTTTGTCGTGATTGGCATCAAATCGATGCGGATCACTCCCTACCACCACAAAATTGCGGGCGGCGATTTCACCACAATCAAGATCAGGAGGGTATGAAGGTATGCACGGTCCTTGATAGTTAGGATCGCAGGCCCCAGGTGGAGCAGTCACGAGAGGTTTATTAGTGTCTCGCCGACTCGGGCCGCCACACGCGCCCCAGAGCCCCAGACTCGCGTTGCGAGCGTCGGCGTTTAACTGCACAAATTCATTGACGTGAGCAACATTTGGAGGATAGGTGTACACAGAAGCAAAACCTTGACGCACCAACTCAGCATTAATGAATAGCCCGTCGCGCGCTCGGTAGACGTAGGCCAAAGAGCGACCAAACCGGTCACTAGGCTCAACGTCACTGACTAAAACGATTTCAGTACCAGGAGGAATCAACGCCAAGTGGGCTGCGCTGGCCTCTTGGCCAAAACACTGCACTCCTTTGCGGGGATCTTTGGTCTCGGGGGTATCGATACCAATTAAACGAACCCTGGTTCCGTCGGTCGTACGGAGAGTATCGCCATCGGTGATACTGGCCACTCGAGTGCTTTGCCCCGGAGGAATTTCATTGCAGCCGTAAAGTACGAATAACAAGCAGGCTAAAGTCCCGGCTAGTAACCCCGCGCTAAACCTCACTCCCTTAGTTTATGCACTCCTACTTCGGGTGGGAGCCGAGATCTATTTCTTTTTCTTAGGCTTAGGACTAGTCATATCCTGCGGACGAACAAGCCCGTCAAAATCTTTACTATCAACATGACCGAGCTCGTGGGCGGCCGCCTTAAGAGTGGTCTTGTTCTTATGAGCGTGCTTGGCAATTTCGGCAGCTTTGTCATAACCAATATGAGGATTAAGCGCAGTTACCAGCATGAGTGAATTTTGTACGTGTTCAGCGATTTTCTCTTCGTTCGCTTCAATACCTTCTACCGCGAACTTGCGGAAATTGGTACACGATCCAGCCAGCAGCTCAATAGAGTGAAGAAGATTGAAGATCATCACTGGTTTAAAAACATTTAACTCAAAGTTGCCTTGTGATCCAGCAATTCCTACTGCCGCGTCGTTGCCCATAACCTGAACGCACACCATAGTGAGTGCTTCACTTTGGGTGGGATTGACTTTGCCGGGCATAATCGATGAACCAGGCTCGTTTTCGGGAAGAATAAGTTCTCCCAGACCGGCTCGCGGCCCTGAAGCCAACCAGCGAACATCGTTGGCAATTTTCATTAGTGAAACCGCCAGAGTGCGCAACGCTCCACTAGCGAAAACGATCGCGTCGTGGGCCGCGAGGGCCGCAAACTTATTAGGAGCGCTGACGAAAGGGTGTCCGGTGATTTTAGCGATGTGCTTAGCCACTTCGTCGGAAAACTCGGGATGAGTGTTTATTCCAGTACCAACAGCAGTACCCCCGATAGCTAACTCGTATAGCCCAGGAAGAGTTGTGGCAATGCGATCAAGATCTGCATCTAGTTGGGCTACGTAGCCCGAAAACTCTTGTCCTAGCGTGAGTGGGACTGCATCTTGTAAATGAGTGCGACCTATTTTTACTATTCGATCAAATTCTTTAGCTTTGACCCCAAGAGCGTCGCGCAATGCTTTTACTGCTGGAGTAAGCGTTGAGATCATCTCCTCGACTGCGGAAATGTGCATTGCGGTAGGGAAAGTGTCATTAGAAGACTGGGACATATTCACTGAATCGTTAGGGTGAATTGGCTCTTTGTCGCCTCTAACACCACCGGAGATTTCATTAGCCCTATTAGCAATGACCTCATTTACGTTCATGTTGGTTTGAGTTCCACTACCGGTTTGCCAAATAAATAATGGGAATTCATCGGTAAATCCCCCGGCGAGAATTTCGTCCGCGGCCGCTACGATGAGTTTGGAATCATCAGCAGACATTTCGCCAAGGTCTCGATTGGTTAAGGCTGCAGCTTTCTTCAAGATCACCATGCCGCGGATAAGCGCTTCGGGCATGCGGTCGTTGCCAATAGAGAAATGATGGAGCGACCGTTGAGTTTGTGCACCCCAGTACCGGTCTGCGGGAACCTCGATGGTCCCCATGCTGTCGGATTCGGTACGCGTTGATTCTGATTTGGCCATTTAGAGTCCTCCGATTATTAACATCGACGCTACCGCGCCTCTCGTTCGGCTTTGCGCACATGGCGATCCATCGACCATCGCACGTAGGGGCCCAATAGCCCGCTGAGGCGAACTAGTGCTGCGCCGCCCAAATCCGCCGTCACCCACAGCCGATTACGCTCAATCCCTTTCACCATGGCGCGAGCGACCTCATCGGCGCTACGAACTCTAATTGCCCCCGATATAAGGGCAGTAGCAGCAGGCTTAGTCAAAGCCTCCGCAGCTAAACCCGGGGTGTCGGTGTCGGGTGGAAATACGCAACTTACTTTTATCGAGTGAGGGCGCATCTCGCTGCGTAAAGTTTCGGCTAGTCCTTTAACCGCAAATTTAGTAGGCGAATAAGCCGAATAACCATAGACTCCGACTAAGCCGGCATCCGAAGATACCAACATCAAGTGACCTCGCTTACGAGAGATCATGCTCGGCAATACCGCGCGAACAGCATAAATAGTTCCGAGGTAGTTAAGTTGCATTTGTTCGGAAAATAAGTCAATTGGTAAAGACTCGATATGACCTGGTTGAGCAGCTCCCGCGTTAGCCACTAAAACATCAACCGGACCGTTCTGATCTACTAGTTGTTTTACTGCTCGTGCTAGAGCGGCAGCGTCAGTCACGTCCGCACTTTGAGTAATTACTGATTTCTCGGAGTTTTCAGCGTTTAATTGTGCCGCCACTTTTATTAATCGAGATGAGTCGCGCGCGATAAGCGATACGCGCGCACCGCGAGACTGACACTGTCGAGCCAGCGCCAACCCAATACCTTGAGAACCACCAGTTATTAAAACATGGGCATCAGCAAGACGAGTCATCAACCCGACTGTATTACCGTGGTGGGTGCCTGAGGCGAGTTAAGCGATTTTCTCCAGTACGGTAGGGGTGTGAATAAAAGCCGTCACCGCCTCAGAATTGCCTTAGTAATAACGGTATTGGCCGCAGTAGGCGTAGCCCCGATCGAATCATCAGCCACCTCGATCCATCCTTTGTCTTATGTCAGCGACTCAAGCGAACCGCTCAAGGTTCGTGGCAGCGTCGGTCAGGTGATAGTACAAGGGGCACCAGCGGCGATAGAAGTCCGTCTGATCTCAAAGCGTAAAAAAATAGTTGACCAAGGTACTACTGATTCTTTTGGGTCTTACCTTTTTCGTTCGGTACGGGCTGGGTTGGGCTACACCGTTTCGGTTGGATCTGGAGAAACCGAATCGACTTTAAGCTCACCGGTTAGAGTTTTAGCGAAGAAAGATACCCCCACTAAATCATTTTATAAAAACCAAAAACTAGTTGACGGCTATCAATATCTAGAGACTCGAGACGGAACCCTGCTAGCCGCAAACGTCACTTTGCCGGGGCCGATTGAACGAGGTCCTTACCCCACCGTTATTGAATATTCGGGTTACGACCCCGCCAACCCAGAAGAACCCCAACCCACTAGCCAAATCGCGAGTTTGCTGGGCTACGCCGTTGTGGGGATCAATGTGCGCGGTTCCGGATGCTCAGGGGGAGCGTGGTCATTCTTTGATGACCTACAACAAACCGACGGGTACGACGCAGTAGAAACGGTAGCCAGTCAGTCATGGGCTTTGCACCACAAGGTAGGGATGGTCGGAATTTCTTACCCTGGGATTAGTCAACTTTTTGTGGCGGCCACTCAACCGCCGCACCTTGCCGGTATAACTCCGCTTTCAGTGGTGGGCGATGTGTGGGCTGACGCGCTTTACCCCGGAGGGATATTAAATACCGGCTTCGTAGTGCCTTGGGCCGACGATCGGCAATCTGACGCGCAACCAGCACCAAAAGGGGGCCAAGGTTGGGCAAAACGCCGCGTCCGAGCGGGTGATGAGGTTTGTGCGGATAATCAAACCTTGAGGCTGCAAACAGTTGACGTGAGGAAAAATATCGACTCTCAGGCTTATCGTTCTTACCAAGACACGGAATTAACATCGCCCAACCAATTTTCTCAAAATATAAAAGTGCCGGTGTTTTTAGCCGGAAGCTGGCAAGACGAGCAGACGGGGGCGGGTTGGCCCGATTTAATCCCTGGGCTGTTAGGTCGAGTGCCGCTGAAAGTTACTATGACTAACGGAACTCATGCTGACTCACTTGGCCCCGGTGTAATTACTCGCTGGGCAGAATTTCTTGATTTTTATGTTGCCCGCAAGGTTCCTAGTATCTCGGCGGCGGCCCGAGCAACTGCGGCTACTGGTTACGCTCAATTAGCAGGAGAACCAGTTGAGTTGCCTCCTGATCGTTTCTTGCCGGAAGAAAACTTTAAATCGGCACTCAAGAGATATGAGTCTGAATCACCAATTCGAGTTCTATTTGATAGTGGTGGGGGAAAAGCCGTAGGAGCACCCAAGGCGGTGTTTGAGGCCGAATTCGATAAGTGGCCGCCGCGACAAGCGCGAATAACTAATTATTACTTTGGTGACCAAGGAACGCTAACGGATAAAAACCCTACTGATTCGGGTGTCGATTCTTTTCGTTACGAGCCCAGCGCATTGCCCGCGACCAGCCATTCGTCGGGTGAAGACGACTACTTCAACGCCTTACCTGACTACGATTGGACTCCGCTCCCCCCCGACTTGGGAGTCGGCTATACCAGTGAACCTATGACTAAACCCATAGTTCTTCTCGGACCAGTAAGCGCCGATCTGTGGGTGCAGTCTTCTCAAGCCGACGTTGATTTAGAAGTCGCTTTAACTGAAGTTAGGCCCGATGGCCAAGAAATCTATTTACAGAGCGGCTGGTTACGAGCTAGTCGTCGTTATCTCAATAAAAAAACTTCAACTCGACTTCAACCTCAACCAACATTCACTAAGGCTGATGAGGAAATGCTTACCAAAAAAAAGCCGACACTAGTTCGGGTGCCAATTTTTGCCGTTGGCCATGCGGTTCGGGCAGGGTCGCGCCTTAGAGTGACTGTTCAACCCCCGGGTGGAAACCGCCCGAGATGGGCTTTTTCTGCTTTGCCGGGTTCGCAAACCGCCACCGTTAGCATCACCCACTCACGAAACTATCCGTCGCGAGTGGTGCTGCCTATCGTCACCGGAGTAAAAGTGACGGTAGATGCGCCGGCTTGCCCAGGGCTACGGGGTCAACCTTGTCGCGAGTTCGTCGCTACTGCTACGGGAGGGTAATCCGCTGGGCCGTGAGTGCGGCTTGTTCGGCGGCGTTTAACTGCTCCTCAATGATGCTTAACCCACCATCCCAAAATGTAGGGTCAGAAAGATCCACCCCAACGATGCGGCCTAACTCCTGAGGCGACTTAGAACCCCCCTGACGCAAGAGTTCAAGGTAAGAATCGACAAAACTGGTGCCCCTCTCTTCGTAAAGTCGGTAGACCGACAGGGCAAGAAGTTGGCCGTAGGCGTAGGCGTAGACGTATCCCGGAGTTCCGATGAAGTGTGGAATATATGACCACCACGACCGGTAACCCTCAGTCAATTCAACCGAGTCACCCAGCATGTCACTTTGAGAAGAAACCCATAAATCGCCAAATTGTTCTACCGAAACTTCTCCCTGTTCCCGCCTCCAAGTGTGGGCCGAGTCTTCGAATTGATTCATGGCCACTTGCCTAAAAACAGTGGCAATTTGTCCTTCGAGGCTCTCGGCTAATAAAGCTAGTCGCTGATTAGGCTCAGTCGTTTCGGAAAGTAGGCGACCGAAAGTTACGGTCTCACCAAAAACTGATGCTGTTTCCGCCAAAGTAAGAGGTGTATTTTGATGAAACACTCCTTGTTCGCGGGCAAGGTATGCGTGTAGCCCATGACCAAGTTCATGAGCCAAAGTCAGAACATCGCGCCGTCGACCTGTCCAATTAAGAAGTAAGTACGGATGGTGGTCAGGAACGGTATACGCGCAAAATGCCCCTGAGCGCTTACCTGGGCGTTGGGGGGCATCAATCCACTTTTCGTTAAAAAATCTTTCTACGACATCAGACAACTCAGGTGAAAACGATTTGTAAGCATCACTCACTATTTCGCGTGCGGCACTCCAGCTAAAAGTTTCTTCCGTGTCGGAAACCAGCGCCATGCGGTCATAGTCGGAAATACGATCAAGCCCCAGTAATTTGGCTTTCAGGGTGTACCAACGCTGAGGAATGTCGTAACGACTAACTACTGCTTCAACTAATGCCGCTACCGATTCGTCGCTGGCTTCATTGTCAAGATTGCGGCTCGCCAGCCAATTATCAAAGTGCCGTAGCCGGTCGTCGGATCCCTTATCAGCCAAAAGCGTATTAAAAATAAATGCCCGGGTGCGAAGTCCGGGTTCAAGAGCACAGGTGACTGCTAGCGCCGCCTCTTTACGAACTGACCGCTCCGGTGACTGGAGGCGTGACAACCCTTCTTCTAGGCTGATTGTTTCGCCGGAGATATCAACTTCAATAGTTGAGGTAAGTTCACTGAATAACCTCCCCCACGCACTTGAGCCAGTTACGGCCTTGTCAGCCAAAATCTTTTCTTCTGGTTCAGACAAAAGATGCGGGCGATAGCGCCGAGCTGCGCTTAAGTGGTGACGACAAAAATCTAACTCGGGCTGGGTTAAAACCTCTTCTACGTGGGCATCGTCGGCCGCAGCCCACTCCAACTCAACGAAAAGCAAAGTATTAGATATCTCGGTAGACTTTTCGTCGGCGTTAGCCATCTGAGCGCCAAACTCGGGATTCGTAGTATCAACCGAAAACTTAAGTCCAACGTATGATCCGACTCGACCGACACCATCACTTATTTGCGCGAGAGCGTGCATTGCTTTGGCTAAATCAGAGGCTGACAAGTACGCGATCCGACCTCGATATTTTTCTGAAAATTTTTCGGCCTCTTCGGCCGCTTCGGCTAGGAGCGAATCGACCGAACCGGTTTCGCCTAAAAGTGGCTCAAGGTCCCACGCCACATCGGTGGCCAACTGATCGGAGTCGGAAACTGCTTTCACTAATGCTCAGCCTAGGACGCTGGAGCGACGACTCGGTCAGGCAAAAGTGACTCTGGTAATGGCTCAGAGTGAACAACGGTAAGGTTTTGAGTGGCTCGAGTGAGCACCACGTAAAGCAGGCGCAAGCCCAAGGCATCGGATGTCACTAGTTGAGTGGGCTCAACCACGATTACATGATCGAATTCCAACCCTTTGGCTCCCCGAGCATCGTAAATACCTACGGGGGCATCGAGGGCATCTACGGTGGCCGTAACGGCCCCCACGTCAGCCAGAGCCGCTACTAGATCAAGGTGATGGGGCCGAGGGGCGACCACGGCTACAGTTCCGCCGATCGCTATTGCTTGTCGAGCAGCCTCGCCGGCCGCGAGAACCAGATCACCGGACTCGACCTTTTCAAACTTAGGCCACACTCCGGTTTCGCGTACCGCCCGGGTGGGCTTGATGTCGGGCGCCCCGGCCGCTAACACGCCGTGCGCCACCGCCATAATTTCTGCGGGAGTTCGATAATTGACGCTGAGAGTCACTACAT
Organism: Acidimicrobiia bacterium; assembly: GCA_009694435.1. Lineage (GTDB taxonomy): Bacteria > Actinomycetota > Acidimicrobiia > IMCC26256 > PALSA-555 > SHUY01. The sequence goes on from SHUY01000001.1 coordinate 42,930, forward strand.
CAGACGGACGGCGCTCATCGAGAGTTTTCAATACTGCATCCCACGACGAGGCAGAACCGGCAGTGCTCGCTTGACCAAAATCGCCCACTACGGTCATTGAACCCGACGGGCAGCGCCGCACCAACATGCGCCACTGCATCGGCGAAAGATCTTGGGCTTCGTCGACGACCACATGACCAAAAGTTCGGGGTTCGTCACTACCAATGAACCCACCGTCTCGCGGATCAGCGTAGCGTTGCGCGAGTTCGTCAGGAGAGAAAAACCCTTCGACTCCCAGTTCGGCTACCACTTGGGCCGCGTCGGGATCAGCAACTCTTGGTTTCTGATTGAGTTTGGCCCGTGATGACTCAATCGGTCCGAGTAAAGAATCGGCCTCATCAATGAGCGCAAGATCAGACTCGCTCCATTTAACTTTCCGGACGTCATCTTGCCTCTCTCGCGCCAGCAACTCATATTCTTCGGGCTCGAGAATTCCGCTAGCGGCTGAGGCGATCAAACTGGGGAATGAAAACAGATCGTGTAAAAGTTCGGCTCCGGAAAGAGTGGGCCACATGCGGATAAGGGCGGCGCGTATCTCTGGAATAGCCCGGATACGACGACCAAGTTCTTTAATCACTTCAGGGTCATCTTCAATCACATCAACTCGAGCTTTTTGGTACTGAGACAAAAGATGGTCAGTAACAGTACGAAGCACCCGAATGCGCTTTTCGTTGTGTCGACCTCGAGCAGCCTTAGCCTTTTCAACCACACGATTAGAGAAATCTTTTCGTAAGCGTAAAATCGTTCCATCAAGGACTACGGCAACATTCTTGGCTAAAGCGTGCTCTCGATCGTTGAGGGCACGCTTTATGACCTGAGCCATACGAGCGTCGCCTTTGATGTGAGCCACCTCAGAATCATCGGCTGACCGAACCGAATACTGAGGCTTAAGGCTAATAGCAGTAGAGAGTTGCACATCTTGTTCGCCTAAGGCGGGGAGTACTTGATCGATGTAGCGCAAAAATAATGTATTGGGGCCAATGAGTAAAACTCCATCATTAACTAACCGATCTCTGTAGGTGTAAAGAAGATAAGCCGCTCGGTGAAGAGCTACTGCGGTTTTACCGGTTCCGGCTCCACCGGTGACGACTAATACCCCAGCCAACGGAGCCCGAATGGCTTTATCTTGCTCCGATTGAATAGTGGCAACGATGTCACCCATTCTCCCGGTCCGCTCCCGGTTTAACGCCGAAAGCAACGCGCCTTCACCCATAACTTCGTAACCAGCATCGTCAACTGCTTCTTGGTCAAATACTTCATCGTCGATCCCGACAAGCACTCGACCCTCGTTGGCTTTGCTAAGAAAATGTCGACGCCGCACGACGTCCATAGGTTCTATGGCTGTCGCGCGGTAAAACGCCTCGGCTACCGGTGCTCGCCAGTCGATAACTACCGGTGTGTGATCATCGTCAGTTACAGAAATGCGCCCGACGTAGTGCGTTTGGGTATCTTCAAGATCAAGGCGACCAAAACACAGGGGCAAGTCGCCAATCTCTAGCGAACCGAGACGGCGACGACTGGTTTCTTCCGCAGCTTCTCGCTCTAGACGAGCCTGATGGGTGCCCCCTTGTCCCACCGAGGAGTAGCCCTTTGCTAAACGCCTAGCCGCATCCCGCATTGCGTCAAGATAGGAATAGGCGACATCGAGGTAAGCCTGCTCACTCTCGAGATCGGGGTGGGAATTCGTCATGGACTCTCCGCAAGTAAAGAACGTTCCAATCTACAGCCTTGCGGCCCCGCATCCAAACGGGACACGAAAAAGTTTGCCCGACCTAGATCTGGTCAGGAACGGTGAACTCAACTTGGTTGGGATCAAACAACAGGACGCTTTCCTCTAGAACGAATTCACCATCTTCGTAGCGAATCCATCGGCCCCCTAGGTTCGGCACCCGTTCGCGAATATCGCTCAGCAAATGTTCTACTGAGCGAATAACCCCTCCATGAGTAACAACTAAGGTCGTAGGAGCCGCAATGGCTAAATCGACTAAGACCGGAATAACTCGGCCGAGCAAAGGCTCATCTTTTTCAAATCCGGGGGGGCGACGCTGGGTCTCGATCCAGTCGGGGTAATCCGCAGCGATTTCGTCGTGGGTTAGCCCGGTCCATTCGCCGGCGTGGCGCTCACGCAAGCCCTCGTGGACAGAGACCTCGAGTTCTGGTGGTGCAATTAACTCTGCGGTATGGCGCGCTCGCTCTAAATCCGACGCCACTACTGCGTTGATATTTAGTTGTGTTATTGAGTCACGAGCCGCTTGAGCCTGCTGAACGCCGAGACTGGATAAAGGAGGATCGGCTTGACCCTGCCAACGCCCTTCGGCGTTCCAAGTTGATTGACCGTGGCGAATTAGAAGTAGGCGAGAAGACACGGATAACGACGGTAGTAGATCAGGGCCGACAGGGGCGATTAGTCGAAGAATTCTCACTGCTGGTGGCCTCTAATAGCCCTGGGATAATTTCTGCTTTCGCGACCGTGCTAGAGGCGATAGCGTAGAGGCGTGTCCATAATCGTCAAACGCCCCGCCACTCTTGTCGTTAATGATGAGGAGCGAGCGATTTCCGTTGCCATTGAGAACCATACTTGGCTTATTTCCCCTCGCGACTTGGAGTCGGCTATTGGTTGGGAATTGCGGGAAGAAGGACTGTGTCGAGGCGACGTGTGCGTGCCGGTACGCGATAAAAATCTGCTCGAGGTGGGAAACGACATCGCTCTTGACCGAGTGGCCGAAACCCTACGACGCCCTTTTGCGACCGAATCCGATCCGCCTATGGCCGTTATCGGAAATCCTGATAGCGGATCCCGACTCGGATCGGAAAGCGCCCCTAATTTTTCTTTACCCGATATCGACGGAAATCAGGTATCACTCGATGACTACGCCGGGCGCAAGCGTTTGCTTCTAGCTTGGTCTTCTTGGTGAGGTTGTCGCTGGGATCTGCCGGTCTGGCAGACACTGTTGGAAGAGTTAAAAGATTACGATTTTACGATTATTGCTATTGCGCTTGATGAAGACGTTGACGCTATTCGTCAGTGGGCGCGTGACGAACCCACTACTCCCCTGACTTATCCAGTATTAGTTGATCGCGACTTTATTTTTGCCGAAACTTACGGGATAACGAACGTTCCGAGCACTGTTTGGATTGATGAAGCAGGCAATGTTGTACGACCACCCGCGATTACCCCCGGCGACGACACTTTCAAAGATTTCACCCAAATAGATTCTTCCGTACACCACGAAGCATTGCGGGCTTGGGTGCGAGAAAACACTCCACCGATGAGCCCGACTGAGCTGCGAGAACGAATCGTTCCCGCCGGCGAATCTCTCTCCCTCGCTCGAGCCGAGCGCCGACTCTCAATGCACCTCTTGCGGGCCGGTCACCAAGAAAGAGCTGCCGTTCATCTCGCTACCGCCATGGAACTCGCGCCCGAAGATTGGACTATCCATCGGGGCTCAATGCCGGTAAGAGGTGAAGACCCCTTTGGTCAAGCATTTTTCGATTTCTACCAAGCGTGGGAAACCGCCGGTCGGCCGGGATACGCTCCCTGAGATTGATTCTCATCTTGTCTACGGCTGCTGGGGCGAGCCGACGCGCCGAGCGCGGTCGCGATAATGTTCACAACAATTCCGCCTAACCAAACAGGAGAACATTCATGCGCGCTGCTGTATTCACTGAACTCGATGGCCCCCTAAGCGTTGAAGAAGTAAAGCCTTACGAACCAGGACCGCGTGACGTAGTGGTACGTATTATTGCTAGTGGGATTTGTCACTCCGATCTTTCGGTCATGAACGGAACCTTGCCTATGCCCCCACCAGGAATTCTTGGTCACGAAGGCGCGGGCGTAGTCGAGTGGGTCGGAGAAGGCGTTACTCGTATGAGCGTGGGCGATCGAGTCATCGGATCATTTATCCCCGTCTGTGGAACTTGTTGGTACTGCAAAAACAATCAGTCCAACTTGTGTGAACAAACATTTATGGTTTCTGTACCTCACGCCGATCGGGCGGACGGTACTCCCCTTCCCGCTATGACTGGTCTCGGAACATTTGCCGAACAAATGACCTGTCACGAAATGTCGCTAGTCAAAGTTGAGACTGATCTTCCGGACGAGCAGTTGGCTCTAATTGGCTGCGGTGTCACCACCGGAGTAGGAGCAGCGCTCAATACTGCTCAAGTAGAGCCTGGATCGATTGTCGTAGTTATCGGCTGTGGCGGAGTGGGGCAAGCGGTTATCCAGGGTGCCCGCATCGCGGGGGCATCACGCATTTTGGCGGTCGACCCCGTTGCGCTCAAGCGCGATACCGCGATGAAACTGGGGGCCACCGAAACTATTAACCCTGATGATGGCGATGTTGCCACCCAAGTGATCATGGCTACTGGTGGCCGAGGCGCCGACTACGTTTTTGAAGTAATAGGAAACGTTGATCTAATCCTGCAAGCGTTTATGTGTACTCGTCCGGGTGGAACCACCGTTGCCGTAGGAGTGCCTCGCACTGACACTATGGTTTCGATTCCAAGTTTTCCGTTGGTTTTACAAGAGAAAAAATTGATTGGCTGCGTTTACGGGTCGGCCAAGGTTCTGCGCGATTTCCCTCGCCTTATCGGGTTAGTCGAATCAGGAAAACTTGACCTCAGCGATATGATCACTAAAACTATTGTCCTTGACGATATCAACGAAGGGTTTCGAGCCATGAAAGACGGCGAAGTGATCCGCAGCGTTATCGTTAATAGCTAATCAGTTTTCAGACTAAGCGCCATCTCATATCGGCCCCGCGGCAACGATCATCGCGGCCATTGCCGCGAGTAAACCATTACGAAGCAGTGCTTGTGGACCTACTGGTTTATCGCTTGATAACGAACCAAAACAATTGCAGCCGCCACCTTGGCCGCGCGTAATCGTGAACACCAACAAAGCCGAAAAAGCGATCAGCATAAACAATGCTGCCAGCGCAGCAAAAAATGCGGTTGCATTGACTAACAACAAGACTCCTAGCACCACTTCACAAGGTGGTATCACAAAGGCGACCGCGGAGACTAACGAAGCAGGAACTCCCATGTTGGGAAGAGCAGAGGCGAAATGCTTGCGGGTGACAATCTTAGTGGCGCCGGCGCTTATGAATGTGGCCGATAAAATGATTCGTAAAATAATTGTGAATGCGCTCACAATTCGTTTTCACCCAAATAGCTAACTTCGAGCCGATCAGGCTGAGCCAAGAGATCTTTAGCAACCCCTTCAAGCACACAATCGCCGTGACGCAGTACGTACCCTCGGTCGGCATATTCGAGAGCAAGTTGGACGTGTTGTTCAACCAAAATCACCGCAGTACCAGAATCGGCGATAAGGCGAATCATGGGGAGCAACTGCTCAACCACAATGGGGGCCAAACCTAAACTCATTTCGTCGACTAAAAGCACTCGAGGATTAGTCGATAAAGCTCGGGCCAAAGCCAACATTTGTTGTTCGCCCCCTGACAGTAATCCTGCGGGGCGGGTGCCTAAATCGCGTAATACTGGAAATAGGTCCAAAGGATCTATAACTGATGAAGGATCTTGACTGCTTTTGTTAAACCTCCACCATGATTTTTTACGACTCAAGCGAAGATTTTCGTTAACCGTTAAGTCATAAAAAAGACCACGGTCTTCGGGGACAAAAGCCAAGCCTGATCGCGCAACTGCCTGTGGACGATTAGGGCGTACGGTGTTTCCCAGAATCGTGATCGTTCCACTTAACGGGGCTAACAGTCCGGCTAAGGCGAACAGCGTCGTGGTCTTGCCGGCTCCATTAGGGCCCAATAAAGCGACCACTTCTCCTTCGTCAACGTACAGGTCGAGATTGCGCACCACCGCGATACCGTCGTAACCCACGGTCAATCCCTTAATTTCAACTGCGTGCGTCATACTTCTCGCTTAGGATTTGCCCCACTGTGACCCAGATAAGCGGCGATTACCTGGGGGTCGGAACGCACTTGGTTGGGCGGCCCACTTGCGATGATGCGACCAAATTCTAAAACGTAAAGGTCATCGCACACCTCTAATACCAAGCTCATATCATGATCAACTAATAACACCGTGAGACCATCATCGACCAAATTCCGCAATGACTTTCCGAATTCGATTGACTCACTGCTATCTAATCCGGAGGCAGGCTCGTCAAGGAGAACAAGTTTTGGCTGAGCGACTAAAGCCCGCGCCACTGCGACTAATTTGCGTTGGCCCTGCGATAGATCCTTGGGCAAACGGTTAGCCAAATCTTGAATGCCGAGATTAACCAAAACCTCATCGATGATGGGTGCGGCCACTGTTCTTTGAGGAGTAACCGCATCGATTAGAGACTTGACGATTCCTCGTCCTCGCAAACCAACGACCAGGTTTTGCCTAACGTCAAGGTCTTCAAATAATTCGAGTGATTGAAAGGTGCGCACCAAGCCTTTGCGGGCACGCTCGTGCGCCGGCAGATGGTCAATACGCTCACCCGCGAATCGGATTGAACCCTGGGCCGAGACAAAACCAGTTAAAGCATCAATGGCGGTTGTCTTTCCCGCTCCGTTAGGGCCGATCAGGCCTACAAGTCGACCAGGAGAAACTGAAAGTGAGACATCATCGAGGGCCCGCAATCCACCAAAGTTGACCGTGAGATCACTGACCTCTAATAACACCCAACCCCCCCCCATCTCAGTCATCACCCCGCTTCTACCCGGTGGGTAGAAGGCATCGAGTCTCCGAAGCAGTTACTGTAGCGGTGTCGTTAGTAAACGGGTAGTAAGTCGGATAAAGATCGTCTCAGCATGGGGGGGAAATGAAATCAAAGTGGTGTCAACTCGCAGTTTTCTCAGTTGTTGGCTGCGTGGCGCTGGGCACAACTTTTACTAGCGCATTAGCCAAGACCCAATCGACAAAAAATTCTAAACCAATTGTGGCTAAATATTGTAAAGAGGAGACTTCGCTCGGATCGCTACTTAGTTGCACGGCGAAAAAAGCTGCCGGTGAACCGGTAAAGATCGGAATGATAAATACTGAAACCGCGCCAATTGGTGCTTTCCCTGAACTCACTGCGGCGACCGAAACTGCGGTGCGGTGGATTAACGCCGAACTAGGCGGAGTAGGTGGCCGTCCGATAGAACTCATCACCTGCGATACCAAGTTTTCTCCGGAAGGGTCCCAGAGTTGTTCACAAAAAATGGTTGATGCCAAGGTATCGGCAGTAGCCGGAGGAATAGACATTTACGCTGATACTGGGCTAAAAATTCTCGAAGACAATGTCATCCCTTACGTTGGTGGGATACCGGCAGCTTTTGGACAAGTTAAAAGTCCAATATCTTTTCAATTCAGCGGTGGCACCTGGGGAGCAGGGGTGGCATTTGCCGACTACGCAGTAAAAACTCTTAAGGCAAAAAATATCGGAATTATGTACGCGGACTTCGGCTCAATTAAAAATGCTGCTATTGAATACAGCGCGAACATCGCGAAAAAATTAGGGGCTAAAAACATAGAAACTGTTCCGTTTGCTATTACTGCTACCGACTTCTTAGCCCCTCTAACGGCAGCCAACTCAGGTAACCCGGACGCAATATTCGTCTTTGCTGCCGATACCGCTTGCGTACCCGTGATGCGGGCGTCGCAAGAGTTAGGGATAAAAGCCAAAATGTTGCTGGTGGGAGCCTGTGCGACCCCTAAAAGTACAACCGAGGCGGGAGTGGGGTCGGAAGGAAAACTATTTAACATTGAAGGACCAATAAGTGGCGGGGACGACCCTGACACCGTCATGTACACATCTGTCGTCAATAAATATGGACAAGGGCTTGATCCGATCGGGGCAGGGACAGTTTCATTTCGAGCCATGATGAACCTGTGGGTAGTTATGTCGAATTTGAAAGAAAAAGGGACTGAACCTCAAGCCATCATTGATGCGTTTCGGGCTTCGAAAGATTCGCCCAGCTTCATGGGGCACCCTTATACCTGCGACGGAAAACAAATCCCAGAATTTCCGGCGTTGTGTTCGCCTCAAGAGATAATGGTGCGCTACGCCAATAAAAAGTTAGTTCAGGCGAGTAAAGGGACTCCGAGCAATCCTTACGGATGGATTGACGTGCCCGCAATTTTGAAAAAAGTCTCGTAGCATAAGTACTCCCGATCTACCGTGACTGAATATCTACGGTTTGCCATCCTGGGATTAGGGGGTGGAGCAGTTATTGCTGCGCTCGCATTGGGAGTTGTCTTGGAGCATCGAGCCTCAGGGGTAGTCAACTTTGCTCACGCAGCAATGGGCATGTATATCGCTTTTGTCTATTTCGAATTTCAGCAAAGCGGAGATCTTGTTCTCCCCTTTTTGGGCTTACCTGCTCGAATTCACTTGAGCGACCACCCTTCCACGATGACCGCGATAGCCGTGGCCTTTATCATCGCGGTGGTTGTCGGCCTTTTGGTCTTTGGCCTCATTTTCCGACCATTACGCAATTCTCCCCCCCTCGCGCGCGTAGTGGCGTCTCTTGGACTGCTCCTCTACCTACAAGAAATCGTTCGCTTGCGTTTCGACCAAGGATCGGCAGTCCTTTCGCTGACTTCGCTTCTGCCCAGCCAAGGAGTCGAAATACTCGGAACCATAATTCCCGTAGATCGGCTTTGGTTGACCGCAATAGTTTTGTTATTAACGATTAGCCTTATCGCTATTTACCGGTACACCAAATTTGGCTTAGTAACCCGAGCCGCAGCCGAGAACGAACGGTCGGCGCTCTTGCTTGGCCTTCACACTGACTACGTTGGAGCTCTTAACTGGGTCGGCGCTTCCGTTTTGGCCGGAGGAGCAATAATCCTGTCCGCGCCAATAAGCGGTCTGAGCCCGATAAACGCCTCATTGCTCATCGTCCCCGCATTAGCCGCGGCTTTGGCGGGCGGTTTTCGCTCTTTCGGTATCACGGCTGCTGCCGGTATCGCAATCGGGATGTTGCAGTCAGTGACTTTGAAGTTAGTAGTAGACACTCAGCCACCGAGTTGGCTTTCGGGTGCTGGCCTCCAACAAGCCATCCCATTTTTGATAATTATTGGAATTATTACTCTGCGGGGGCCATCACTTCCGGGACGCGGATTAAACTTGACTGCCCGATTTCCCTCCTCGCCTATCCCTAAAAATGTTTTCGTAACCACCACAGTGGGATTTATGCTTATTAGTGTTGGTCTTTTAACCCTTAGTTCACAATGGCGGCAAGGAATCATTACCTCAACCATCGCGGCCGTCGTATGTCTTTCAATCGTCGTCCTGACCGGCTACGTAGGTCAAATATCACTTGCCCCCATGGCTTTTGCCGGAGTCGCAGGTTTTGCGGTAGCAAAGTTGCAAGGTGAGCTCGGAGTACCATTCCCCCTAGCCCCGATACTCGCAGTTGGTCTAGCGGTAATGATTGGACTTGTCGCAGGGATCCCTTCAGTGCGAGTACGCGGACTCAATCTAGCCATCGTCACTCTTGCCGCCGCGATGGCAATTCAAGAGTTGATCTTTCGTTCGACCGCATTTGTAGGCAGCACCGGTGCCACCGAAGTTCCCAATCCAGAATTTTTAGGAATCAACTTTGGTATTTCCGCTATCGGCGCAGAAAACTTTCGGGCGACTTTTGGGATAATGGCCCTAGTGACTCTTGTCGTGACGGGAGTGGCGGTAGCCAATCTTCGTCGCAGCGCTACCGGTATTCGCTGGCTGGCGGTACGAGCCAACGAGCGAGCGGCGGCGGCGGCGGGAGTAAACGTGGCTCGCACCAAACTGGGCGCATTTGCGTTTTCGTCTGCCCTCGCCGGAATGGGTGGAGTGTTGCTCGCTTACCGCTATCAAGCCCTTTCGGTGGAGAGTTTCACCGTGTTTGCTTCACTATCACTAATCGCCCTTACCTACCTCGGAGGGATAGCCAGCATCACCGGGGCTCTGTTCGCGGGGCTCTTGATACCTGGAGGGATATTGACTTCATTGCTCGACCAGGGCGGGTCGGGGTCGCAATACCAACTAGCCATAAGCGGGCTGGCCCTGATATTGGTAGCGGTGCTTTATCCCGAGGGGATTGGTGGAGCAATACGCAAAATTACGGCAACCCGTAAGGCCGCCAGACCAGTAGAACAACTAGCCCATTCCCACTAATATTGAGCCCATCGTCCTAGAGTCGTATTTAATGAGTAGGAGCAACCTATGACCCAGGTAGCCAACCGTCGGTCCGATCCTTTCCTGTCGGGCGACTACGCCCCCGTGGCGGACGAATTTTCTAATGAAGAGGTCGCGGTCATCGGTGAAATACCCAAGGGCCTAAACGGAACATTTTTACGAACGGGACCTAACGCTCAGTTTGAACCGCTTGGTCGTTACCACGTGTTCGATGGCGACGGAATGTTGCACGCTTTCACTATCGAAGACGGTAAAGCCACTTACTCCAACAAGTGGATCGTCTCCGCGGCTCTTGAATCGGAGAGGCGAGCTGGTCACGCACTATTTGGCGGAATGGCGAATTTCGTTATTCCTTCGCCCGAAGAACGAGGAGACGCCGGAATAATTAAAAACACCGGGAACACCAACGTAGTTCACCACGCGGGTCGTACTTTTGCGCTTATGGAAGCGTGCCCCCCGACCCTCATTGGTCCCGACCTCACCACACTAGGTGAATTCGATTTCGATGGGCGCCTAAAAGGTCCGTTTACCGCTCACCCTAAACTCGATCCCGAGACTGGAGAAATGCTTTTCTTTGGCTACTCACCCATACCGCCGTATTTGCGGTATCACGCAGTCGACGCGGGAGGCACCCTTACCCGCACCGTGGATATCGAACTACCCGAACCAGTAATGATCCACGACTTTGTCACTACTCGCGATCACGTAATTTTCTTTGACTCACCCGCAGTCTTTTCGATTAAATCGTTGATGGCGGGCGGACCTATGGTCTCATGGAAGCCAGAAAATGGGACTCGCATCGGAGTAATGACTCGCAACGGAACTGAGGTTGAGTGGTTCGAAACTGATAACTGCTATATCTTTCATTTCGTCAACGGATGGAGCGAGGGTAACAAAATTTTTGTTGATGCCTGTCGATCGCCAATAATGGAACTTGATCTAAACAGTGACGAGAGCAGCGACACTTACGGAATTGGTGCGACCTTGGCTCGTTTCACAATTGACCTTGATTCAAAGCGAGTTACTTGGGATCAACTTGACGATCGATCGGGAGATTTTCCTCGGATTGCCGATTCTCACGTAGGGATCAAAAATCGCTACGGATACTTGGCAGGTTTTCGCGAGCAGCGCGGTCACCTGTTTGATTTTGACCGAGTGATCAAATACGACCTTGAGACCGGAACGGCCAACGAATACAAATCTGACGGTGTGGTTGGTGAGCCAATATTCGCCGCCGACCCCAACGGTAAAAGTGAAGACGATGGCTGGGTAGTGACTCACAGCCGAGCTAACGGAGTGAGCGAGATGCTGGTGCTTGATGCTCACGACCTGAGCGCCGGGCCAGTAGCGCGATTGGTGGCGCCGCGGCGCATACCTTACGGATTCCACGGTGCGTGGATAAAAAAACCATAACTAAAAAAAGGGGATAATGTGGGTAATGCAATTAGTGCGTATTCATTGAACGATTTTCAACTGGTCTACAACCTGGTTTCTTTGGCTGTAGCCGCCATGTTGGGGACGTTTGTGTTTTTGATTTTCCAACGTCGCTCGGTAGCTCCGGCTTACCGAACGGCCATAACGATTTCAATGGTGGTCTTATTTATCGCGGCTTACCATTACTTGCGAATTTTTGATTCGTGGGTCGAGCAGTTGGACGGAGTTTTGCCGTTCAACGAGGGATACCGTTACGTTGACTGGTTGATAACAGTTCCATTGCTTTTGGCTGAATTGGTTCTGGTTTTGCGACTCGATAAAGGGAAGACTAAATCGCTCATTACTCGACTAGCGGTCGCGTCGATATTGATGATCGCATTGGGCTATCCCGGCGAGATGTCTCCGAATGGCTCAACGGCTCGAATCGTGTGGGGAATAGTATCGCTGATTCCCTTCCTGTACATTCTCTACGTTTTGTTTGTAGAGATGACTAAGTCGCTTGACGACCAGCCCGCAGGGATAAAACCAATAGTTAGCGGCCTGCGCTGGATTATTTTAATAACTTGGTCGTTCTACCCAATTGCTTACTTCATTCCAGTTATTGACGGTGGAGTAACGGGAGACGTGATTCGCCAAAGCGGATACTCCATTGCGGACATTCTGGCCAAACCGGCGTTCTGCCTTTTGGTGTATTTGATTGCTCGGCGCAAATCTGAGGCCGACAACTTTTCCGAAGCGGCCTAATACACGAACGTAAATAAAGTCCCAGCCCTCGTCCCGAACCCAAGGGATGAGCGGCTGGGTTCTTTATTGTCACAAAACAGTTAGGTGGTGGTGAGTCGGCCTATACGCCGGATTCTGTGTCAACACCGAAGTGCTAACGGTGACCATCCCTCTCGACCGACAGTTACCCGCCGGCTCTAGCGGCCTACCCAGGGGTGTCCACGGACGGGCCGCCCTCCCCTTGTCTGACCTTGCTCCTGATGGGGTTTACCTAGCCACTCGAGTCACCCCGAATGCTGGTGCGCTCTTACCGCACCTTTTCAACCTTGCCTGTTCAGCCCGCTCGCGAGCGGGAGGACTGCCATCGGCGGTTTATTTTCTGTGGCACTTTCCTGCGAGTTCCCCCGACTGGGTGTTACCCAGCATCTTGCCCTTCGGAGTCCGGACGTTCCTCGGATCAAGTCACTCCTAAAAGCGACTCAACGCGCGGCCACCCAGCCAACTCACCACCACTTCTAGTTTGGCACGCTTCTAAGATCACCGCCAAAGGTATTTAGATGGCGACTCAAGCGATAGTTCGTACTCAATCCAAGACGACCTAGTAGCCCCCGCTGAATCGTAAAGAGCCTGAGCACCCGTATTGTCTGGAGCCGTTGTCCAAACCAAGGCTTCGGCACCACGCAGGTAGGCATTAGCCGCGGCGGCTTTGAGTAATGCATCGCCCACCCTCTTGCGTCGATGCTCGGGCGATACATAAAGGTCGTGCAAACACACCACTGAGCGGGCACTTACGGTATCGAGTCGCCAATGCAAACAGGCGTAGCCAACAATTATTGACCCGGTCAGGAATTTGGCTTCAAGCATCATTCCTTGATCTTTAGAGTCAAGTAACGAAGTAAAAAACGTTTTGTTGTGCTCGTGATTGGGTTCAACGCCATAAAAGCGTTGGTAATCTTCTATTAACGGTAAAAGTTCGTCGATACTATCAATCTCACTGGTTTTAACGGCTACGAAGCCAGAATTTTCGGTCATTATTATCCGACTTTTATTCGGCGTCGAGCACGAACTAGGCGGTGCTCAGCCTGAAGACGAAATACTTGACGATGAACCGGCTGTAAAATTTTCCAGTAAAGAAAGCCCAAAACCCCTTTAGGACGCAAAATCCCCACTTGGATTAAAACCCCATCTTGTACTCGCCAACCCAACCAACCTTCACCGAAAAACCAACCTTCGGCGCGAAGAACTAGCTCGTTCGGAGAACGCTCTACCACCCGCCACCAGTCGACTTCGGCACCCGGTTCAACTGCTTCGGGCCGGCGAAGACGCCAGCGCTCGCCAAATAAGCGCCCGACCCACATTCGAATTCTCCACGCCGAGTCGAGCCCATACCAGTCAAGATCACCACCTATTCGATCAAAATCGTCATTTAGTTCTGACTCAAGGGCCTCATCAATAGGTATTTCTATCCGCTCAGTATAAATACCGTTGAGTAAGCCCGACTCTCGATCCATAACAGTTGCTTCCGCTGTTATCAATTGATCATCAAGCGCTTCTCGAATTGCTTGAGCAATAGGCGTCGGAATAATCGCAAACGCATCTTTAGTTTTCGTGGGGTTTCGTACTATTACCTCAGTTACTAAACTCTCAATTAGTGAGTGACTGACTTTGTTATTTACTGGGGTTACTAGATCAACCCAGTGGGAGGATAAGCGCGGAGTCAACAAAGGGATATCAACAATAACTGTTGACCATAGTCCACGCTCATGACCGTAAATACTAATCATGTCTCGATAGGTAGTTACTTCCCCACTACCAACTTCATATATACCTGGTTCAACTGATAATGATTTCTCTAAATAAAGCAAAACGTCACTCAAAGCAATAGGTTCAATCGCGGTGCGCACCCAGCGGGGGCACACCATAAACGGAAGGCGTTCAGTGAGGTAGCGAAGCATCTCGTAGCTAATACTTCCCGCTCCGATGATTACTGCGGCACGCAATTCAACAACCTCAACTCCTTTAGCTCCCAGCGCGACTCCGACTTCTTGTCGGCTCAGCAAATGATCGGAGGTGGGATCTTCACCTAAACCGCCAAGATAGACAATGCGCTTTACCCCCGCCGCTTTAGCCGCCTTACCAAAAGTTTTGGCCAGACTTAGATCACGAGCACGGAAATCGCCGACGTCTAGAGAATGAATTAGGTAGTAGGCCGCGTCGCAGCCTTCGAGCGCGCGGAGTGCCTCTTCGTAGTTGCCTACATCAACTGCTTGATTCGTCACGTTGCGAAAATCTGGAGCTCGTCGAGCCAGTGCCACTACCTTGTGCTCGCCCGCTAGAGCCTCCACTAGTCGCCGCCCCACAAATCCGGTGGCTCCAGCTACGGCTATCTGCATACCTCCTAGTGTGGCCGATTCTCACCCAACTCCCCCATTGGGTGCTTTTAACGCCCTAGGTGGTCATAGGAAGGCTCTAACCGGTAGCGTTTCGCCAATGCCTATTGATCCCGCCCTGACTCACGCCGAAACCGCTCTCCTCGGCGAGCACCGGCCTTTGACTCGAGCCGAAGCCCAGGCGGTAGGAGCGGTGCCTCTCGATCAACTCCCCGACCTTATTGCCCTCGCCCATCGAGTTCGCCTTGAGTACTGCGGCGACACCGTAGAGTTGGAAAGTCTCATTAACGCCAAGTCGGGAGCGTGTCCCGAAGACTGTGCATTTTGTTCGCAGTCGGCTCAGTTTTCTACTCAAGCCGAGGTTTACCCGTTTCTTGATATCGATGAAGTGGTCGCTACTGCTCGAGCGACCCGCGACGCGGGGGCAACACAATTCTGCATTGTGGTAGCAGTACGAGGTCCAGAAGAACGCTTACTGGCTAAAGTCATAAAAGCGGTTGCCGCGGTGCACCAAGAAACTGGATTAGAAGTAGCGTGTTCACTTGGCCTGTTGACTGCCCCTCAAGCTGAACGCTTAGCGGACGCGGGCGTGCACCGTTATAACCACAACCTTGAAACGTGCCGAGAAATGTTTTCAACAATTTGTACTACTCATACTTACGATGACCGAGTAGCGACTGCTCAACTCGCGCTTGATGCAGGGATGGAACTGTGTTGCGGAGGAATCTTGGGTCTGGGTGAAACTTTAGAGCAGCGCATTGATTTCGCCTTTGAACTAGCAGAATTAGGACCTACCGAAGTGCCGATTAACTTGCTCGACCCTCGGCCAGGGACTCCACTAGAAAATCAAACTATGCTCTCGCCTCGAGCCGCTTTGCAAGCCATTGCTTTATTTCGTTTGATACTCCCCTCAGCTTGGTTGCGCTTAGCGGGTGGGCGCGAACGAGTGCTGGGTGAACTTCAAGGCATGGGACTACTGGCTGGCGCTAATGCTCTAATCGTCGGCAATTACCTAACCACCACAGGTCGAAGCCCCGACGATGACATCGCGCTACTGGAAGCCCTCGGCATGCCTAAAGCCGAAGGGCCCGGAGAAGGTCGATTTATTGTCGACGGCAACGGAGCGCAATCACGTCCGGCAAAAGCACCGAACAAAAATTCAGTGCCCGTAGAGATCCTTAGCCCACGCTCGGGGTAACGGTTTCGTTAAAACGAGTCACGACGGGTCCAAACGGACCCAGAGTGATCTCCGTAATTGAAGCCACGCTTAATCGAAATCGCCACGCGAGTTCAGGTGAACCGTGTAAAGCCCACACCAGCGCTGCTTTGATGGGAGAAGTATGACTTACCGCCACCACTACTCCGCCGGGGCTGTCGGGATCGGGAGAGTGAGCCCGCCGAACTAAGTCATCAAGACATTGTCCGACGCGTATCTGGACTTGAGCCAAACTTTCTCCCCCTGGGGGTGAAAAATCAGGATCGACGCGCCACTGCTTCCAGACTTCAGGGGCAATTTCGTCCACCGGAAGCTGGTCCCACTCGCCATAATTCATTTCGATGAGCCTCTCGTCGACTTCGGGAGTGACGGCCAAGGCGTGACCAATGGCGGCAGCAGTTTCTTGAGTCCGCAGCAGCGGGCTAGTCACTACGGCATTGATCTTTCGCCCTGTAAGTTCTTGGGCTAAGTAATCGGCTAAAGCGGCTACTTGAACAATGCCAGTTTCATCAAGTCTTGGGTCGGCTCGACCTAATAGCAACCCGCGATGATTGGCTTCGGTGCGTCCGTGACGCACCAAGATGATCAATTTTCGCTCAGTTCTAGACGGCCGGTGCGCAAAAAGGCCCGGCGGGGCCCAGGCTGCCAAAGGTCATAACGACCCACCAGCCACCAACAAGCCACGATTCCTATTATCTCTTCTACGATCAGCACTACCCCGCCCGGGAAAACTGCGGAACTACCAAATCCGATTCCACTAAGTGGCCACCAAAATTGAGCGCCGTTAGTGAAAGCACCGGATAATACTAACCCGCTAAATATTCCGATCGGTAAACATAACCACCGCCGCCGCATTAGGCGCGGTTTGCCAATGGTGCTAATCATTACCACCAGTAAAACTATTACCGGAAAAGCCAAGGTAGAACCAAAGACTCTATGCCCAAATAATAAATTTATCGCGTTGGGGAGTAACGCCCCAACGGCGATCAGACGGTAATCGACTCCCACACTTTGAAACACCAACACGACAGCAAGAACCGAAACGCCGATATACCAAAAAAACATTTCTACTGCTCATACTCGACTTGAGCGTCAAGAGCGGCATTGACTAAAAAATCAGCCTCGGTATTTTTCTCGCGTGGCACATGATCAAGATCAAAAGCATGAGTATTTCGTAATAAAGCTAGCGCTTGCGCGTGCAGAGGTTTTAGGTGTGGCTGTTTCACTTTCCACACTCCTTGGAGTTGACGAATCACTAACAGTGAATCACTCCGTACTCGCAACAACTGCGCCGGAAAATTAGCGGAGATTTCAAGCCCCACGATCATGGCGCGATATTCGGCCACATTGTTCGTGGCTACACCAATAGTTTCACTGACCGAAGCCAGCACTTGGGGCGGTGAGGTGGACGGATCGTAAACCACTGCACCAATACCTGCGGGGCCCGGATTACCCCGTGCCCCACCATCGGTATAAAGCTCAACTACTTCTCTCATTTCGCTCACGGGACCAAAATGCAGCCACAGTTTTCGCACGAAGCGGCGGTACCTTCGGGTGCTTTACGAATCCGCTCGGCCTCTACATTAGGAATAGTCAGGTGGCAGCCTTCGCACCTCACGCCGACCAGTCGCGCTGCTCCAGCCCCATTAGCCCGACGACGGTCATAGTCCGCTAAAAGTTCGGGTGCCACTGTAGAGGCTATCGAATTACGCTGATTGACTTCTTGGTCTATTTCAGAATCAATGGTTGCTAACTCAGCAGCCAAAGTGGCCGACAGAGTTTTGGTCTTCACATCGGCTTCGGCGCGCGCAGCTGTCACCTCGGCTAGTTGAGCGTCAAGGGGTTCACGGATTTCCATTGCCTCGAGTTGGAGATCTTCACATCCGCGAACCTGGCGTTTAAGTTGTTCAATATCAGCCTGTAAGGCTTGAAGTTCGCGGGGAGCAGTTACATCGCCCGAGTAAAGCCGAGCCTCGGCTACTGCTGCGTGTTCAGAAAACTTAGCCACTTCATTGGCCCGCTTAGATTCGTCACGAGCAACCTCGTCACGCGCCGAACCGATGTCTGTGGTTAGCGCTTCGAGTTTGGTTATTTGACTATCAACGAGGGCAATCTCTTGGCGTAGCGGGTGGTGGGCGTGGCGGTACTGAAGTTGATCGATGGAGCGATCGTGTTCTTGCAAAACAAGGAGCGTTTTTAAATCGGCCACCCTATGAAGGTACGCGCAAATGGGGGTCGAAGAGCGACTTCAGAGAAATAAAGGCTACGGTTTCTCAGGGTGGCTAGGGCTTACACCCAGGTAGCGTCACTGGTGGTATAGCTGCCGGATTGCACTGCGGCAAGGTGGTAGGAGGAGTGGTGGTCGAGCTGGTGGTGGTCGGGTTGATCACGATGATCGGTGGCACCAGCGTCGGGAGAGTGGAGTTCAAACTGGCCGAACCTCCTCGGCCGGCAGTCGTAATGGCGGCTCCCGCGCGCACGCAGTCGGGGCCGGCGGGCGGAAATTCGGCTGCGGGTTGATTGGCGAGCGCGGCGTCCATGAACAACTTAGAAATGCGAGCGGGGATTTGGCCACCAAAACCTGCTCCGGAAATACGGGCGGTGGCGTTTCCGTGCCAGACGAAGTCAACCAAAGTGGGCGTAATTTGGATGAAGTTGGCGTCAGCTCGGTTGTCGGTAGTACCAGTTTTACCCGCCGATACTCTCCCGTTTAATCGAGCCGCAGTTCCGGTTCCTCCAGTGATAACTCCGCGCAAAATATCAATCGTGCAAGCGGCCGCCGCGGAAGAAATGGCTCGGCGCTCAGGATTATTGCGGGCCGCAGTGAAAATAACTTGGCCGTCAGGTCCAATAATTTTCTCAACGAAAATAGGGTCGTGCCGTACTCCACCGTTAGCCAAAGTTGCCGCGACCGTAGCCATTTCGAGCGCGGTCGACTCAATAACTCCCAGCGTAAGGGTCAGGTAGGGCTTGAGGGTATCTTGCGAAATACCTAATTTTTTGGCTGTATCAATAACTTTTTGCGACCCCACCGATTGTTGCAATCGAGCAAAAGCACAGTTGACCGACCCTGAAGTAGCCGATCGCAGGGTCATAGTGCCCCCACCGCCTTCAGCGTTTTGTGTTCTCCCCAGCGCACCAAACTCACACGGTGAAGTGCCTTCGATGGAGTCGTTAGGTGAGTAGCCGTTTTCAATCGCAGTAGCGAGAGTAATAACCTTCCAAGTTGAACCTGCTTGACGACCCGGATAACTAGTAGCGATGTTGTATTGGCTTTCCCCAAATCCAGGCCCCGCGACCATAGCTTTTACCGCCCCCGTGCGAGGATCTATCGAAACCAAAGAACCCGTCCAGCCGGGTTTTTCGGGCAAAACTTGATCCATTGCGTTTTGAGCGTCTTCTTGCATAACGGAGTCAAGGGTGGAAAAGATTTTTAGCCCTCCGGTGAGCACTGCGTTTTTTCGCTGCTCGCGCGTTGCCCCCAACATAGAAAACATTGGGGCGTCATAAAGTTGGTCTTGCACTTCTTCGGTCCATGAATTAGTAGGGCGCAACTCCGCGGACGGTTTTACGGTCGGCAACGGCTCGGCGTTGCCCGCGGCTTCTTCGGCTTCGGTTATATACCCCTCCTTGACCATCGAGGCCAGCGCTAATCGCCTTCGCTCTTTAGTGCCGTCAGGATTAACGAACGGATTATTCCCCTCAGGGTTAGAAATAACTCCAGCTAGTAAAGCCGCCTCGCCTATGGTCAATTCACTTAATTTTTTCCCTCGGGGAAACGGCTGGCCGGGGTCGACGGTTAAGAAAAATCGTTCGGCGGCTGATTTGATTCCGTAAGAACCTTGCCCAAAGTAAACGGTATTCAGATACTGCTCTAAAATTTCGTTCTTAGAGTATTTCTCGTTGAGCCGTAAGGCCAAAACGATTTCTTTTACCTTGCGGTTTACGTCGCGAGAAGAAGAAAGGATGCGATTTTTTACTAGTTGCTGGGTGATGGTTGAACCACCCTGTTCTATTTTGCCCGAAGTCAAGTTGGTTACGAACGCCCGCGCCAGACCGTTAAGGTCGATTCCGTCGTTAGTCCAAAAAGTGCGATCCTCGACCGAGATGACCGCATCTTGAACTATCTTGGGCACCTCGGCTAAAGTGGCTTGTTCTCGGTTTTGGGTGCCCAAAATCCCGATCACACTACCCGCGGAGTCATAGACAGTAGACCGTTGAGACAAATCCCGCAGTGGGGCAACACCCCCGCTCACCGAAGTATTAGCTTGAGTCAAAGCCACCACCCCAGGGATAAGGGCCGCAAAGCATGCTCCTATCACCACTCCCCCCACAACGATAGTTATGAGGAAATTGCGCGCAGCACTACCGGCTTTAAACATCAGGTATCAAGAATGGCATAGTTCAAGGCCTATTTTCGTTCAGAGCCAACGAATCCGTAGTTTTAGCGGATTTCTCCCCCTTGCGGCGGCGCTTAGCTCGCGTGAACCCAGTCCAAGGTTTTACCCCGGGGTCGTATTCACTAGACAGTAGGCAAGAAAAGCCGAAAGGGGTAAAAAATGATTTCACCGGAATCAAGAGGGAATTTGGTTTCGAAGGAACATTTCGGGCCTAACTCGCCGCATCAAATCGATAACCCGTTTATGACCCAAAAATGGCGAGACGCGATTTTTATCAATTGGCCGGTACCGGCCGCGGCGGTGGCTCGAGTTATCCCTAATGGACTTGAGCCTGATTTATTTAATGGCACAGCTTGGGTTTCGTTAGTTCCTTTTCGAATGGAAAACCTTCGTATTCGACACTTACCGCCGATACCAGGTACGAGGAATTTTGGTGAAGTTAATGTGCGTACTTATGTACGCGGCCCCAATGGGCCTGGAGTTTGGTTTTGCTCTCTTGATGTCCACGCAGCGCTCGCGACTTTGGTGGCCAGAACTTTTTACCGACTTCCCTATTATCACGGCGAGGTAAGCGAAACTCAGGCGGCTACTACCTCTAATTGGAAGGTAAGGAGAAAACGGCCAGAAGTAGTTGCCGGTGAACTAGAGATAGAAAAACTAAGTACGCCGGTAAACGACTTACTGAGTGTTTTTCTTACTGCCCGATGGCGACTTTACTCGGGGCGATCTAAAAAACTCCGGGTGGCTCAAGTCGATCATCCTCCTTGGGATTTAGCCGAAGCTAAAATCAAAAAATGCACTACCGGATTAGTAGATCATGCGGGTTTTGATGTCTCTGAAGCAACACCCACTGCTTACTGGTCGCCGGGAGTGCCCGTTAGAGTGACAGCACCGAAACTAACCCGATGAGTGAAGTTGAACCCGAAAAACCCACGGTCTTTTACGATTCCGAATGTGGAGTGTGCTCGGCCATTGTTAGAAAAGCGGCTAACCGATACTCCGAAGTACAGTTTTGTCCTTCGACTCAACTAGCTGACACGAATAAAATTGAGCGGGCTAACCGCGAGATGCTCTTGACTACGGACAACAGTATTATCGGGGGCATGGACGCGGTGCGCGAAATACTGCGCACCGGAGGAAGATTCTCGCGTTTTATCGCGATAGTTTTGACTTTTCCGATTATTCGCACTGGAGCGCATCTGTTTTATCGACTCGTGGCTAATAACCGACCTCGCATTAGCCGATGGTTGCACCTAAAATCTGAAACTAATCCGACCCAGTAAGTCAAGCCGACAAGGTAGCCGCCCCGGGGCCACTCA
>SHUY01000037.1 GCA_009694435.1 Acidimicrobiia bacterium
GTAACACGAAACCCATGACGGCAAAAACTGCCCCGGCGGCAAACCCTCCTTGATACCCTGCTCCTGCTACCGCCAAGCCAACCAAAATTGATCCCAGGCCTTGCGAGAGATCAAAGAAACTGCTGAAAGTTCCAATTACTGAAGCTCGCTCAGTTTCTGGTGCTCGACTCAAAGCCAATACAAATAGTGCCGGGTACAAAAGCGAAGAACCCAAAGCAAAAATAATCGTGCCCATTAGCAACCCCGCCACTGTTGTCCACAACGCAAGGACCGTCATTCCGGCAGTAGTGGCGATTAAGGCGAGCGAGGCTGACCTGACTGCTCCTAATCGGTCGGGTATGCGAGCGAAAAATATCCGCACAATCAACACTGGAGCGGCATAAGCAAAGTAGACAACCTCTAGATTTTTGAGCCCCACCTCGCCGGCGTAGAGCGGGATAAACACCGTAAATGCTGCTAAGGCTATTAACCCCGAGAATAAAACCATTCCTGGAGCAACGGCCGAACGATTGATTATGGGCTCGCGTTTGCTTCCCGTCACCGCCTGGGGACGCACAACGTCTTTCGTGAAACAACCCAGCAATACTGCCACTGCGCCAACGCCGCCCGCGGCCACCCAAACCAAGTTGTACCCCCCCGATTCCAACAATGCTTCACCAACCACTGGGCCTAAAGCCAAACCACCGTAAACCGCTATTGACCAATAACTGATCGCTTCACCTCGGCGCTCGGTAGGAGCAAGGTCGGTTATCAAAGCTGCGGCGCCCACGAAGAAAGCAGCTTCACCAAGACCGGTAAGCACGCGCGCGGCGATAAGGAACGGAAGCGAGACTACTAACCCGTAAACGCTTAGCGACAGCGCGACCGTGGCCGCACCGCCAATAATCAAAAATCGGCGACCGAAACGGTCACCAAGTCGACCAACGTAAGGGCGTAGTAAAACTGCACCCAAGAAAAGGGCCCCCACTGCTATCCCGACTTCTACGCTGCTTCCGCCGAGTCTTTCTTTTGCGTATTGCGGCACAACGGGCAAAACAATGCCTAAAGAAACGAAATACGCCAGCCCAGAGCCGACAATCAAAACAAATGAACTAGTAATCAGAACTGGACGGGACTCTTTTTTAGTCCGATGAAAGATTTTCATGGTGATGAAGTCAACATCTCCACTGCTTGATCCCAAGGAGTTTGTTCAGCGATTAAGCGCCGACACTGGATCACTAGGCGGGGACGATTAAAGCCCACTACTCCCGTCAACTTTTGGTTGCGCCCGGTAATGGCAGTAAAACGGTGATCAGAAATAGTGCCATCAAAAACTAATACCTCATCGTCAGGACGCACCATGCCAGCAATTTGAACTTTCGTGTCGTATTGATCTGACCAAACAAACGGCACCGGCATAAACGGTGGTGCGTTTTCATTAAGAATACGGTTAGCGGCAGCAGCCCCTTGTTCAACTGCGTTGGTCCAGTGCTCAAGCCGAGAAAGTTCTCCATCAAATAGGTTATTAGGCCAGCGACAAACATCTCCGGCGGCTACTACTCCTGGGTAAGCACTTAAGGTTTCGTCGCACACCACTCCATTATCAATAGTTAGTCCGGAACCTTCCAGCCAATCAATATTAGGGACCACGCCTACACCAACAACTACAACATCACAGTCGATAGTTGTGCCATCGGCCAGCAAAACGTATTCAACTTTTTCTTTACTAACTATTTCTTTAACTTCAACGTTTAGGCGAACCTCGACTCCGTTGTCGCGGTGTAACTTGGCAATAGCATTTCCGAATATCGGGCTCAGCGCACGCGACATCGGAGCGGAGAGTGCTTCGAGGACAGTTACTTCCAACCCTCGTTGTCGGCAGGTGGCGGCTATTTCGGCTCCAATAAAACCTGCGCCTATTACCACTACTCGTTGTGCACCAGCATCAAGAGCGGCTCTTAGTGCCAAAGAGTCATCGATAGTTCGCACTTCGTGCACCCCTGGTCGTAAATGAAGTCCGGGTAGACGGCGAGGGGTGGAACCAGTGGCGATGATTACTCCACGCGTTCCTTTAATTTCGGTTTCGTCATCAAGACAAACCGTTAGCGTCGCGGCGTCAAAACTCACAGCCCGACGGCCGAGGTGCCAATCTAAATCAAGATCGACACCGCCTACGCTTAGCTCCAGCTCGGAAATTTCGGTGGTCCCCGCCAGTAATCCCTTAGACAGTGGCGGTCGATCGTAAGGGAGATGCTCCTCGCTCCCCACCATGGCCACTCGCCCACCAAAGCCCTGGCGACGCAGCTCCTCGGCGGCCCGCAGACCAGCCAAGGAAGCACCGACGATTACGACCGATTCTCCTAATGGGCTAGAACTATCCATTCCTTGACGATACCTGGCTAATTTCCACCGAAAGTCGCCTCGAGGCTGACAGGCGTGTCATCCTTGCGGTTCACGAACTGCGAGGTTCCGAGGGGTGGCGCGAGGCGACCTCTCGCTCTAGATATTGGTAGGAGAATAATGAGTACCAGTTCTGAAGAACTGCTGGCCGAGATTCGCGATTCGATTCTCTGGATCACTATCAACCGCCCCGATGCGGGCAACGCAATAACTCCAGCCGTGCGAGATTTGATAATAAAAAACCTTGACGACGCCAGCACTGATTTTGCGGTGCGAGCGGTGGTGCTCACCGGGGCGGGTGAGAAACATTTTTGCACCGGGGCTGACTTGCGCGCGGGCAGAGCAACTCCGGCGCCTCGACCCGAGGGCGTTCCCGATAGAACTACCGGCGAAGCCGCCCACACGATTCGTACCGGTATTCAACGGCTAACTAGTGCGATTCTCGATTGCGACAAGCCCGTGATAACCGCGCTTAACGGCACTGCCGCTGGTGGTGGGGCGGCCATGGTCTTGGCTTCCGATTTAGTGATTGCGGCCGAGCACGCTCGTATTATTCAAGTATTTGTTAGACGAGGGCTCATACCCGACGGTGGAGGAACTTATCTTCTACCCCGCCTAGTCGGATTACAGCGAGCCAAAGAGTTAGTTTTCCTTGGTGATGACCTAAGCGCTAGTGAGGCCGAACGAATAGGGCTAGTGAACCGCGTAGTGCCGAGTGACCAGTTAGTAGCCACCGTTACCGAATGGGCTACTCGTTTAGCGCAAGGACCAACTCGCACAATTGGTTTCGCTAAAAAGTTGCTTAACCGTTCACTTGATAGTGACCGAGCCACCATGTTCGAAGAAGAGGCGCTTTACGTCGAACTCGTAACCGGGACCGAAGACTCTAAAGAAGGAATTTCTAGTTTTGTTGAGCGCCGGCCTACTGAGTTCAAAGGCTGGTAGTGATAAAAGACCAGGTAGTGATTGCTGGGATTGGGCAAACTGCATTCGGCAAAAATCTCCCTGATACCGAGCTATCACTAGCTTGCCAAGCCATTTCGCTTGCGCTCGACGATGCGGGAATAGAGCCTAAAGAGGTTGATGGTTTGGCTTCATCAGTTATGGAGCTAAACCGTGAAGTAGATGTGGCTCGAAATATCGGTTTAGGAGAAATAACTTTTTTTTCTCAAATCAGTTACGGCGGTGGAGCGGCTTGCGGAACCTTATTGCACGCTGCGATGGCGGTAGCCACGGGTCAGGCTCGGGTGGCAGTGGCGTGGCGAGCCCGCAAGCGTTCAGCTAAAACCAGTCGACCGTGGGCACAAATGCCTGAACGAATATCTAATCATTGGCAGTGGAGCCGTCCTTTTGGATTGCTGCGCCCAGTAGACGAAGTAGCCATGCTTACTCGTCGATATATGCATGAATACGGTGCTAATCGTGATCATCTTGCCAATGTGGCTTTAGCTTTTCGTAAGCACGCCAACCGAAATCCCGCAGCCACAATGTACGAAAAATCCTTGACCCGCGAGGAATACATGGGTGCTCGCTGGATTTCGGAACCGCTGTGCTTGTTCGACAACTGTCTAGAAACCGATGGAGCCTTAGCGGTAGTTTTAGTTTCGGCCGAGCGAGCGCGAGACTTACCTAACCCACCGGTATTCGTTCACGCCGGAGCTCAAGGACTTCCTCCTCAGCATCAGACGATGACCAACTACTTCAACGACAACCCTTTAAACGGACCATCGTGGACTGCAGCCCGTCAGCTGTGGCGAGACGCTGACTTTGGACCTAACGATTTGGATGTAGCTCAAATATACGATGCCTTTAGTCCGTTAATCCCCCTTTCGCTTGAGGGTTACGGGATATGTGAACGAGGCGAAGGAGCTGAGTTCACTAACAACGGCGCCCTTGAATGGCCTAACGGGCGTTTGCCTACAAATACATCGGGGGGCTCAATGTCGGAGGCCTACGTTCATGGATTTAATTTGATTCTTGAAGGTGTCCGACAATTGCGCGGGACATCAAATTCACAAGTCGAAGATGCCGAAACATGTCTAGTCACTAGTGGAGAAGGAGTGCCCACTAGTGCACTCTTGTTGCGCCGATGAGCTTGCTTCTTCCTGATCTCGAGAGCGAAGACGGAGCCGAGTTCTGGGCCGGAACATCGCGAGGAGAACTACTGATCCAGACGTGTGTCAGTTGCGATACACCACGATTTCCTCCGCGACCAATGTGTCCCCAGTGCCAGTCACTAGATTTTTCCTGGCGGCAGGCATCAGGGAAAGGGAAGATTTGGTCGTTCGTTGTCGTTCACGCTCCGGTGCTCCCTGCTTACCAAGATCTAGTTCCTTACAGTGTCATCGTCGTTGAGCTGGACGAAAGCCCTAACCTGCGAATGGTGGGAAATCTTCTTACCCGAGGTGACGGGCCCATAAACGAGATTGACCCAAACACGATCGTCATCGGCGAATCAGTTGAGGTTGTGTTTAAGAAAGTAGAGGATGTCGCTCTTCCCTGTTGGATGCGATCTAAAAAGTAGTCCTAACATCACGAAACCCGACCTGGGGGGGCCAGATCGGGTTTCGGCTTACCAACCGACCAATAACCTGTGGCTACTAGGCGGAATGTTGCTGCGGATTGATTCCGCAAAGTCTGATTAGGCCGCTTGGCGAGCCACCTTGGTCGGGCCAGTTCGCAAGTCCGTAAGGGCTCGCTCCCACCGCAACTGGCGAACTATCCAAGCCAAAGCCAAGTCGCGGTCATTTTTGCGGGGACCTTTTACGCTTTTTGGTGTTTCCATAAGTTTTTCCTTGTTATTGCTTTCATTAACCTTACCGATGTAGTATTCACTCTCAAAGTATCTACTGTCAAGTTATGTGACAAAAGTCACTCTTGCCTTCCCCTTGACCATAAGTAGGAAAATGGAACCTATGTCCGATCCTCTAGCCGCTACCCCCCACGAAGAAGACTGGCAGTGGCGCATCGACGATCTCGCGCGCAGAAGCGAAACTCCGGTTGACACCATCCGTTATTACCAAAGAGAGCACCTCTTGCCTGCCGGTGAGCGCCGAGGGCGAGTGAACTTTTATGGAGCAATCCATCTCGAGCGACTCCAGCTCATAAAAGACTGGCAAGACCGCAGATTTTCGCTTGCCGCGATCAAGGCACTTTTGACGGAAGAGCGCAGTGGTCTTGTGGAGGGCATTTTCGGTGGGGCCGGCGAACGCACCTACGACCTTGATGAACTAATCGCGGAATCGGGGATAAGCATCGAGTTGGAGCAGCAGATAAGGGAAGTGGGATTTTTTCGTGAACCAAGCGATTTCGGTCGCGACTCTTACGACGGCGAGGATCTTGAGGTTCTGCGCACTCTTAGCGCCCTTTACGACTTAGGTGTCCCCCAGGTCGCCATAGTCGAGATTGTTCGGCTTTACGCCAAGGGCATTGAAGCCACTCAGCAAAGCGTGGTGGACTTGTTCGCCACGGGTGGCGACTTGGATTGGAATCCCAAGGATCTTGATGCCTTCCAGAGCCTAGCCGCAGAAAAATCCAACGAAATATTGCCCCTAGCCCGTCAATTGGTTGATTACACCCATCATCGCACTATCCAGAGGTTGACCCTAGGAGCAATAACCCTAGGCACGGACAGTTGAGTTAATCGACGTAAGCACCCGTGGCCCAAGACTCTGCGCTACGGTTTTCAGACGCGAAAGGTGAAAATAATGACCCCAAAACTCTTTGATTACGAAACCATTACTTACAAAGAAAACACCGGCGTGGCTTGGGTAACACTAAACCGCCCCGAGCGGATGAACTCATTCAATGACCTAATGCAAAAAGAAATAAGAGACTGCTGGCGCAAACTCCGCGCCCACGAAGATGTACGCGCCGTTGTTCTTACTGGTTCTGGAGAAAAAGCTTTCTGTACTGGCATCGACCGCACCGAACAAATGGGATCAGAAGCAAGCAAAGAATCAGTGCTAGGAGAAGACGCCACCGGATC
The DNA here is from genome assembly GCA_009694435.1 of Acidimicrobiia bacterium. Taxonomy (GTDB): domain Bacteria; phylum Actinomycetota; class Acidimicrobiia; order IMCC26256; family PALSA-555; genus SHUY01. Next base: position 6,368 of record SHUY01000037.1, read on the forward strand.
TCCAGGGTCCACTCCTTTTAGTTTCAATGACCCCGGCGACAATCTTGGGCCTAAAAGTTGTGATTTATGGAAACCAGTTATAGCCGCAGTTAACGGAATCGCTTGCGGAGGAGCGTTCTACATGCTGGGTGAAGTCGAGTTTATTATCGCGGCCCAAACCGCGACTTTTTTCGACCCCCACGTCACCTACGGAATGACTGCATCTTTTGAACCGATTCAGATGGCTGGTCGCATGCCTTTCGGGGAAATCATGCGCCTCTCGCTGCTCGGAAACTACGAACGTCTATCCGCGCAACGGGCCTACGAAATAGGACTGGTATCTGAAGTAGTTCCTGATGATCAACTCCACGATGCCGCCGACTGGGCCGCTTCGACCATTGCCTCGCAATCCACTCTTGCCGTGCAAGGAACCGTAAGGGCGCTTTGGGCGGCTCGAGAGTTGTCGTACCGTCAAGCTTTGAGCTTAGGTTACGCCTTCGTGGGGCTAGGCACTGACGCCGATTCGCTGGCCGAAGGACAAAAACTTTTTGAATCAGGAACTCGAATTGACCCGAAGTTGCGTTAATCCAAAATAGCGGAAGCGCCAAAGAACCCTCGGTGAGCAATTGAGGTCATAGTGTCAATTAACAAATCTTCGTCTTCGATAATGCGACCCGACGCAACCCCGTAACTAACTCTTTCGAGCATGGCCATGAAAGCAGCCACGGTTACAGTTTCGCTCACGGTGTAATCCACCCCGGCTTCTTTCATTCGTCGACCCAACACGTCACCTACCGCCGTAAATGCTTTGACCCCTAGTCGATCAATTTCGCTATCTTGAACTTGATTTTCCATCCACGCCCTAATGACTGGACCGTAGCGCTGATAAGTCTTGGTGAAGTTTCCAAGAAAATATCGCAATTCGTCCCACCCTTTTTGGTCGCGACTTACCGCACCTAAAGTAGACGACAACGCGGTCAACTCTTCTGCACAATCAACCGCTAAGGCCCGAAGTAAATCTTCTTTGTTAGTGAAGTAAAGATAAAAAGTTCCGTGGGAAGTTTTGGCCGCCTTGACGATGTCGTCAACTCGAGCTACGTGATAACCCCGCTTGGCAAAAACCTTCAGTCCGGCGTCGAGCAGACGCTGCATCGTCCTCCGACCTTGAGCTCGCAAAGCTCGGCCGGACGAAGGGGCCCCCGACGCGGGGTCTACTTTTATGACCTCAGCCTTTACGATCGATTGGGTTAAATCTGATTTACGCGGTGGATTTACCATGAAGGTTTAATCGTATCGGTTCGTCTAGGGGCCAGCACCGGTAGGCTGCTACAACTTCGCCACAGTTTCGATTAGTCATATCAATCTAGGAAAAGGAACCTTCCATGCTGGGGTTGATAACCAGAGGTGCCGCCCAACGATTTGGGATGACTCCCGCCTATATTTCACCCGCCGGCTGGCCTCTCTCTTACCAAGAGCTCGATCAGATAAGCGATGAAGTTGCGAGTGGATTGTCCGCTCGGGGGCTCAAACTCGGAGACGTAGTGTCATTGCTGCTTCCTCCCGGATTGGAGTATCTAGTTTCTTATGTTGGTGCCGCCAAGATCGGCGCCATAACTGCGGGGATCAATTATCGCCTAACCGCCAACGAACAATTAGCAATTTTAAATAATGCTGACCCTAAGTTGGTTATCACAACTGTCGGCGGTGATTCGTTTGGATTTCCCGCAGTGGAGTTAACCGAGGCCGATTCACTCAATAATTTAAGTGCGGAAATACGCGAACCGGACTCAGCACCCGAAATTCTCAGTTCGGACCCGAACCGGCCGGTAGCCATCATTTTTACTTCGGGCACCACCGGAACACCAAAAGGAGCGCTCTATTGCAACCGTCAACTTGAATTTATAACGCAAACTGACGTAGGCGATAACTGGGGCGGTGGAACTTTGAGTTTTACCGGAACTTCATTTGCCCATTTGGGTTTTATGACCAAATTACCGGGAAATCTAAAACGTGGGGGAACCAGTTTCATAATGAAAACTTGGAGTGCAAAAAGTGCTCTTGATCTCATTGCCAGAGAAAAAATGGTAACTATTGCTGGAGTTCCTGCCCAGATCGCCCTGATGTTACGGCATCCCGATTTCGATCAGTACGACCTAACTAGTGTGCAAAATATTATCGTGGGTGGTGGTCCGGTAACTCCAGGCTTGGCTGAAAATGCTCGAAAAATGTTCGGTGCTCGTTTGGCCACTAGGTATTCGTGCACCGAAGCCGGAATAGGTTTGGGCACGAGTTTTGACGACCCCGAGGAAGACGCAATCTTGAGCGTGGGCCGCCCCCTGGCGTCCGTCTCTTTGCGAGTGGTCGATGAGTCCCTCAACGATGTTGAACCCGGCGAGACCGGTGAGATCGCCCTGCGCTCTCACGCGGTGATGAGCGAATACTGGCGCGACCCTAAAGCAACCGCGGCCATGTTTACTCCCGACGGATTCATACGCACTGGCGATCTAGGATGGATTGACGAACAAGGTCGCGTGCGCCTAGTTGGTCGGTCTAAAGAGATGTACGTGCGCGGCGGCTACAACGTGTACCCCGTTGAGGTTGAGGCCGTGTTGTCGACTCATCCGGATATAGCAAACGTGGTGGTAATACCCCAGAGCGACCCAGTAATGGGCGAGGTGGGGGTAGCGTTTGTGATTCCTCGAGCGGGGCGGCCAGTCGTTACTCTCGCCGACCTGCACCGCCACGCGGGAGAACAACTCGCTCGCTACAAACTTCCCGCAGCGATTTTGAAAATCGACGATCTCCCTCTCACGGCCGGAGAGAAAATCGACCGAGCCACTTTAGCGGCCATCTTGAGTGCCACTCCCGCCCCCCTAGACCCAGAATTCACACCTGACGCGAACGTCAGGTAACCTCACCGACTATGGAACTCGAGTTCAGCGCCGATCAAGAAGAGTTACGACTGGGGGTGCGGACATTCCTTGAGGCCGAATGCCCCATGACCTTGGTGCGAGCGGTGGTTGAGGGGAAATCAGATTACCTCTCCCTCTGGAGCCAGATGGTCGAATTGGGTTGGCCGGCACTTACTATCCCCGAAACTTACGGGGGTCTCGGTCTCGGCGTCCTTGAGGCCGCAGTAGTGAGCGAAGAACTCGGCCGTGTAGTCGCCCCGGGCCCACTGTTCCCCACAATGACGCAATTCATTCCCGCTTTGTTGGCGTTAGGCGATTCAGAAACCAAAGCGCGATTCCTTGGCCCAGTAGCCCAAGGAAAATGTACCGGAACTTTGGCCCTTACTGAGGTTGGTGCCAGTGTCGACCCCGCGCAAGTAAACACCACGGCTACCCAAGATGGTAACGAGTGGGTTTTATCCGGAAAAAAATATGCAGTGCTGGGCGGGCTTGACGTTGACGAAATCGTTGTCGTGGCGCGCGTGTCCGGTACTACCGGCGACGAGGGAGTCGCCGCGTTTATCGTTCCCGCTCAGACAGCCAACCCGGTTCCAGTAGTTGCTTTAGATGCCACTAGATCGATGGCGACCCTTGATATAAACGGTATTCGAGTAAGTTCCGACCGACTACTAGGAGAACCGGGGCCTGAGAGTGCGGCGGCTATACGAAAAGTGATTGATGAGTCAATCACCGCACTAGCAATTGAAACGGTAGGCACTAGCCAATCGATTTTTGATCTAACTCTCAACTACGCCAAAGAGCGTGAGCAGTTTGGCGTTCCCATTGGCTCGTTTCAGGCAATAAAACACCGTTTTGCCGACATGCTCGTGCTGCTTGAGCGAGCACGCGCAACCAGTTATTTTGCCGCCCTAACCGTCGCCGAAAACGATCACCGCCGACCTTTAGCAGTAGCCACCGCCAAAGCTGCGGCGGGCGACTGCCAGCGCAAGATAGGCCGAGAGGGGATACAAATTCACGGCGGAATTGGTTACACCTGGGAACACAACATGCATATTTACGTGCGCCGAGTTCTCACCGATGCTCAACTACTGGGATCAGCCGACGAACAACGCGCCCGAATTGCCGATTTTCTTTTTGTCTAGATTTACTAAATCGTCTTGAAAAGAATTTCCCATAAGGCGTACCACACCACTACCAGTACCGCTCCCGTGATGAGCGAGTTGATGTGAGATTCGTAGATTTTGTTAGTGATATTTTGTCCAGTGCCACCAATTATCCCTAGGCAGTTCAATTCGAACACAAGCACGATTATCAATGTTACGAGCCAGTAGATACCGCGATTGTCGGTAAGGTTATAAATGCCTGGGTTGAGGTGTGTCCAGAGCATAAAGAACAACATCGGCAACGAAAAGATCATGTTCTGCCGAGACGCCAGCAATGTCTTGCGGCCCGAAGCGGCCGCAGTGGGGTTAGCTTCCCCGCCGGCAAGAACATTGCGGGCATTAGCGATTACGACTTTTTGATTGCGCCAAATGACGCCCCAAACGTTGAGAAACATGACGAGGGCCAAAAGAATTCCGGTGGCGATGCTCGCACCCGGTGCGAGCTTGAAGTAAGTGCCGCTGCTTAGATTGTCCTGCGCCCAAAGGATCAGCAGTCCGGTTATAACCGTGGCCAATGCCGACCAGCGAAACCACCAGAGCGCGCGCGACGCCAACTTGTCAATCGCTTGATTGCGAGCCTGCGCATCGAGTTCGGCGAAAGAAGGAACCTGGACGAAGTTGAAGTAATAGAGCAAGCCAATCCACATAATTCCCACGAGGACGTGGGCCCAAGTGGAGGCAAACACTCCACCGCTACGGGTAAAAATTTCGAGGGCAAGGACCATGACAAGAACTCCTTTTTAGGTTTTATTCGTAATGACTCAGGGCGAACCGTATCACTGCCGCTCAATTATTGGGGGAATTCTCCGTGACGCCTTGCCCGCTATGGAGTCCTTTACCGCCCCTGACCGAAAGGACCGCCCATGCGATCAACTTCTAAAGCTCTACGCCGCTCAGCGCTACTAACCGTCCTAGTCGCCAGCAGCGTCGGATTACCCCCCGCAGCACCCGCACTGGCCGACACGGAAAACCTCGATTCGAGTTCCGTTTCTGACTCGCCCGACGCTCCCATCGAGGTCGCCCCTGAAGTTCCGCTCGTGCGCAGCGGGCGCAGCGAGACGAATCTCGACCCGTCCCTAGGAGAGACCCCGGTCGAAATTCCAAAAGCCGAACCCCCACAAAGTAACCCCGAGACCACCGAAGCGAGCGGGACAATCCGTTCGGGGCGAGATACTCGTGAAAATACCGAGATAAAAAAGTCATTACCGAACGAAAATAAACCGGAAAAAGAAAATACTTCATCGCCCGTTATCCCGAGCCCCAAATTACCTGCCGCCGAAAGTGAGCCCATTACCTCTCCCCCTTCGCCCCTTGCGATACAAGCACCGATTCCTGCTAGTTACACTGTGATCGTCGGTGACAATCTCTGGTCAATCTCTGCGACTCACCTCAATAAAATTTGGGGCCGGCCACCCACTATCGCAGAAGTAGGTTCTTACTGGGACCGGGTGTGCACAATTAATCAGCCCCGCTTGAGTTCGGGGAACATCAGTCTTATTTACTCTGGTGAAGTTATAGAGTTGCCGAATCTTTAATTATCAAACGACTCGCTCTTCTCCTCGCCATAGCGCTATAGCGCGAGTCGGACAACCTTGAGCACCTAAAATTACTGCTTCATCGGTATCTGAATTTTCTGCCCCTGGTTGGGAAAGAGTTGAATAAGCAATCCCGTCATCCCCTAGGGCAAACGTGGCTGGGGCCCAGTAGTTGCACTGACCTTGGCCCATGCATTTAGCGGCGTCGATCTCTATGCGTAACTTCATTGTTCAAAGCGGGAAACGAAACGTTCGTAGCGTTGGGCGACAGGCTCGATCCATTTAGGATCAGCTTCTACTCGGCGACCGGTCCGAGCCCAGCGCCGGCCTTCGGTCATGGCGTGCGGATCTTCTAGACCCGCGGCTATCCGAGCTAACCACGCCGAGCCCAGGGCTCCTCCTTCGGGAACGGCAACGCAGTCGATAGGCATAGCGGTGGCATCGGCAACGGCTTGAACCCATTCATCGACGCGAGTTCCCCCACCGGTAGCCACAATGCGATTAAGCGGCGCGGCACTTGCCTGTCGCACTCCATCAAGCACGCAGCGAACTACAAACCCTGACGCCTCAAAAGCTGCTCGGCGCAAAGCCGCGGGCCCGTGAGTTAGATCAAGATCAAATAAAACCCCTCGACGATGAGGGTCATGAAAAGGAGTGCGCTCGCCGCGCGGATAGGGCTCCCACACCGGAACTCGATCCGGCAACGGGCCAGAATTGGATTCGGCCAACCAAGAGGTCGCCCAATTCCAAAATAATCCACCCGCGTTCGACGGACCACCAACTAAAAACGTGCCCGAAGCCGTATGCGGAATAGTCCAGTACCCCGGCACCGAAATCGGATCAGATACTACGGCCCAAACAATCAAAGTGGTTCCCAAAATAACTAGGACATCACCCACCCCATCAGCGCCCGCCACTAGTTGCTCGGCGAAAGCGTCGATGCAACCCGAGGCTAGGAACGGTCCGTTGGCCCCCACTCGGCCAATAGCCGCTCCCGTGGGCGCCAACGAGGGGAACTGTTCAACTCGCGCCCCAGCACTTTCGATTAAAGCGGAATCCCATTTACTGCCATCGAAAAGTGGCATCGCGGTCGACGCAGTCGCAGTATCGAGTACCGCTTCTTTACTAAGAGCGTAATTAGCCACCGCCTGTGCGGGCCACAAACCTGTGGCGTTAGGAGCATCAGCAACACAAGCCCGCACAAAGCCGAACAACTCACCGTTTTCTGCCAGACTGGCTCCAGCTAATCCAACGCCGCCAGTGCGGCCACGCTCATCGCCGTAAAGCAAACCCGCACTCAGAGCACGACCTTTGCTATCTACCGCCGCGAGCGAAGGAACCATAGCGGCCACGCTCACGCCTTTGACGGAAAAATTTTCGGACACTTGCGCAAGAGCGGTTTTGGGACCCGCAGACCAAGCGATGTCAACATCATGTTCAAATGATTCAGGACTAGGTATCCGTACTTCGTGAGGAACCCGAGCCCTAGCCATAACCTTCCCGTCGGCATCAACTGCGAGCGCTTTTACCGACGACGTTCCGATATCGATTCCTACGGTTACCTCAACTTTACTCATCGGCTAATTAAGCACCTCGAGCACAATGTCGTGCAGTAGCCCGTTGGTGGTAATCGCGCCCCCCGGACCCGTAGCAGGATTACCCGCGAGGTCGGTGCAGCGACCGCCCGCTTGTTCGACAATGGGACGCAGGGCAGCAACATCCCAATAGCTGAGTTCAGGTTCAATCATTACGTCGAGAGTTCCTTGCGCGACCAGGGTGTGCCCCCAAAAATCTCCGAGTCCAACGGGGCGCCAAACTCTCCGTTCAAGTTCGAGCGCCTGTTTTTCACGACCAATGGCGGCCCAATCGCGAACGTTGACCATGCTTAAGTGCGCATCTTTAAGATTATTTACTTGGGAAACTTTAATTTCCTCTCCATTAGCAAAAGCTCCCCCGCCCGTACTTGCCCACCACCGGCGCTGCAGCCCAGGCGCCGAAGCAACGCCGACAACAATTTCTCCATCTACTTCTAAGGCCAGTAGCAACGCCCACGCGGGGATTCCGCGTACGTAACTCTTGGTGCCATCGATTGGATCGATAATCCACCGCCGATCACCCGATCCGGTAATCCCAAACTCTTCGCCGACAATGGCGTCACCGGGGCGGTCTTTGGCTAAGCGATCCCTGACCATTGCCTCCACCGCCCGGTCGACTTCGCTTACTGGAGTCAAGTCCGGCTTAGTTTCAACCTGGAGATCAAGGGCACCGAAGCGAGGCAAAGACAGTCTGTCGGCAAAATTAGCCAAATCCAAGGCCAGTTCAAGATCAGAATCCCAATTCGTACCCACATCTAAATCGTAGCCTGACACCTACGTCAGGTCGGCTGGACTAACTTCAATCCCATGCCCGACTGGGGAGACTTACAAGAAGACCAACTTAGGTTCATGGCCCGAACTTGGCCTACCGAGGTGGCCTACCGTAATCTCGACGATGACACTGCGCTTACTTTTACTCAGTGGGAACAAGAGTCAAATCGGTTGGCCCGCGGACTAGTTGCCGCCGGAATTAGCCCCGGAGACCGAGTTGCCATTTTTTTACCCGGCCATGAGGTATTGCGCTGGATCATAAGTTACGCGGCTATTCATAAATCGGGCGCAGTAGTGGTGCCGACGAACACTCGATTGAGCGCTCCCGAATTAACCACCATATGGACCCACGCCGAGATCAGTTCCGTCATTACTTCATCGGTCATGCCCGATTCATCGGTAAATGTGTCGGACATCAAAGATTTGATCCCAAGTTTGGTGCACGTATTTACCGACCACGAAGCTGCGTGCCACTCTGACTCATCTGAATTTCAAGTTCAAATCACTCCGGATGATTTAGCTGACATTCTCTACACATCGGGTACTACCGGACTCCCCAAAGGGATCGCGGTGCGGCACGACAATGTAGCCATGATCCCAAATAATGAACCCGTATGGACAGGAGATGGATGGATCCACGGAGCGCCTATGTTTACTTTTGCGGGATTGGCATTTATCTACAACCCAATGAAAATGGGTTTAACTGCTCTTTACCATCCAACTTTTACTGCTAACCGGTGGCTAAAGATTGTCGAAAAAGAACGTCCTACCCGAGCAATGCTGGTTCCGGCCTACGCGGAGTTAATTGTCGCCGACCCAGAATTTAATAATGCCGATCTTTCTAGTCTGGATCACGTATCTATCGGAAGCGCCCCAATAGCACCCACTACTCATCGACTCTTGATTGAACGTATGCCAACTGCCAACGTTGGCAACTCATTTGGAATGAGCGAAGCCGGACCGGCCTACATAGTCATGCCGCCCGAAGAAATCGCGCGGCGGATTGGGTCGGTGGGGAAACCTATTGGATCAATGGAGATTCGCATTGTTGATGAAGCCGGTAACGAAGTTGCCGCTAAAGTAATAGGTGAACTCTTTATGCGCATGCCCGGCAAACAGCGCGAGTACTACAAAGATTCTTCCGCCACCGAACAAAGTTGGACGAGCGACGGATGGCTCATGACGGGAGACTTGGCTTACCTAGACTCCGATGGATATCTGTACATCTGCGGTCGCAAGAAAGACGTGATTATCCGAGGCGGCAACAACATATACTCAACTGACGTTGAATCGGTATTGCTTGAACACCCGAGCGTTCAAGAGGCCGCGGTTTCGGGAATACCTCACAACGTTTTAGGTGAAGACGTAGGGGCGTGGATTGTCCTACGCTCAAGAACGCAGTTGAGCGCGGAAGAATTAACTGAGTTCTGTGGAGAACGACTAGCTGACTACAAGTGCCCCCGGCAAATCAACTTCGTAGACTCGCTGCCTCGCAACGCCACCGGGAAAGTTCTAAAACATAAACTAATTCCAAACTAACCTGACCAAGACTGTCTCATTACAGGAGGAAACGTGGCATTAACCGAATTAAAAGGACAAGATCTCGGAACACAAAGTGTTGTTATTGAAAGTGGCCCGGTTCGAGTTTTCGCGCAGGCCCTTAAGAGCGACGACGCGGTCTACCAAGCCCCTAATGCTCCGGTTCCTCCCACCTTCCCGTTCGTAATGCCTTATTGGGGGTCAATGGGGGTAGGCGGAGCGGCTGGACTCCCCATTGATAAATTGCGCGGCCCGGGACGAGCGATCTTGCACGGAGAGCAAGAGTTCGAATACCACCGTTGGCCCAAAGTAGGCGATGTTCTCAAAGGGCACGGTGTGATTATTGACGTCTACGAAAAAGAAAAATCTAACGGAGGAAAATTAGAGTTTTACGTAACCAAAACCGACTGGACCGACTCGGTCACGAGCGAAGCAGTGTGCAGCGTAATATTTACGCTGGTTATAAATGTTCGCCCACCTAAGGACTAAAACCTCGTCATGGCGGTTTGGAACCATCTCGGCCAGTGCGTATCTGACCTAGACCGGTCGCGCCAATTTTATGAATCAGTTTTTGGATTTGTAGTTGAACGAGAGATCTATCCACCCGACATTCCTTCCGACCGATTGCTGGGTCTTAAAGCACCACTGGGGATGACTGCTTGTTATCTTCGACTTGATTCGTTAGTGCTTGAATTGCTTTACTTTTCTGAAGTTGATCTTTTAAAATCAAAAACGAGAGTAATGAACGAGACTGGACTTACTCATCTTTCACTAAGCGTTGAAGATTTATCAGATACTTGTGCGCGGGTGGAAAAATTTGGTGGCCAAGTCATAAAAGAAACTGACATATCAGTCGGAATTTTTGTTCGCGATCCCGACGGACAACTAATAGAGTTGTTGTCAACGAGTAATCACCAATCGCTAAACCCGTGACTTTTTATCCGTACGGGTCGTACCGTCGCCGTATCCGGGTAATAAACACCAGTAGTAACCATGCCGAAGCAGGGTTAGAAGACGACTTCCACTACTTTACCGTCAGTCTTGCTCACGATGGGTCAGTACTGACTGATATCACCGCCACCGCTATCCGATGGCCGTGGGATACTTGCGCCAATGCCAACGTACCGCTGCGCAATCTCATCGGGATGAGCATCTCTTCTCGTTGTTTGGCGGCAGGAGAAGTCTCGTCTCCCGCCCTGCAGTGCACTCACATGTTCGATCTCGCAGGATTAGCAATTGCCCACGTTGGCCGCAGCTTTGCTCC